>NZ_JBEXEV010000052.1:0-28315 GCF_040606435.1 Micromonospora sp. NPDC005413 | reverse complement strand
GGAGTCCGACCTGCTCTTCTGGCCTCGGGCCGAATTCGATCGTCTGCTCTCCGAGCACGCCGCGCTCGCCGAGGTCTACGGACCGGACTGGGACGCGCACCGGGCCCGACTGGAGAAGGACCTGGTCCGGCTGACGGGTGCCGGCCAGGCCGGGCTGGGCGTCTTCAGCGCAACCGTGGCCGGGCTGAACGCCTTCGCCGGTCGACGCGACGGCGACCCGACCGATGCGGCAATCCGGGCGGGCTACGCAGCCGAGGTGTCGGCGCGACCCAGCGCGCGGATCCCGTGGCCACCGGAGCGCAACGACGCGTGCTGGTGCGGTTCGGGGCTCAAGTACAAGAAGGACTGTCTGCCGCGCTCCCGGAGCTGAGCGCGGCTCACTAGGGTAGCGGTCGTGCTGGTCATCGCGCACCTCAGTGACACCCACCTCGACAGCCATCCCCGATCGGCCGAGCGGACGGCCCGGGTGATGGACTACCTGCACACCCTGCCGCGGCCGGTCGACGCGATCCTGATCACCGGGGACATCGCGGACCACGGCGACTTGGCCGAATACGAGACCGCCGCGAAGCTCTTCGACTCCCCACTGCCGGTCATGATCTGCCCCGGCAACCACGATGTGCGCGACGCGTACCGCAAGGGTCTGCTCGGTGACGACGGCGGCGGCACCGGCCCGATCAACGCCCGGTACGACGTGGCCGGCGCGGTCTTCCTCCTCGCCGACTCCTCCGTGCCAGGCGAGGACGACGGTCACCTGGACGAGGAGACCATGACGTGGCTCGCCGACGAACTGGGCTCGGTGCCGGCCGAGACGCCGACGTTCATCGCCTTCCATCACCCGCCGGTGGTGCTGCACCACCCAGTCATGGACCCGATGCGGCTGCTGCCCGCCGACCCTCTGGCCGAGCTGGTCACCGCCCACCCGCAGGTCGTCGCCGTGCTGACCGGGCATTTCCATACCGCCGCCGCGAGCACCTTCGCCGGCCGCCCGCTGCGGATCGCACCGGGTGTGGTCTCCACCCTCCGGATGCCGTGGGAGGGCGAGGGACAGTTGACCACCCAGACCCAGCCGCCCGGCGTCGCATTCCACGTGTACGACGACAGCGGGCTGCTCACCACCCACTACCGGGTGGTGGTCTGACGGCGGTCCTCACGACGAAGACGGGCGCTGCTGGCAATCTTGGGGGCTGACATGCTTCTTCGGTACCGATAACGTCCATCCCTGGGCGATCGACGTCCACCGCCATCACCGGAGGAGACGCCGATGTTCGAGGAGTTCATGGGCATTCCCGCCCATCCTCTGGTGCTGCACGCCGCAGTCGTGTTCGTGCCGCTGCTGGCCCTCCTGACGATCGGCTACGCGCTCGTCCCGCCGATCCGGCCGCACACCCGCTGGGTGCTGGGGCTGCTCGCTCTGGGCGCGCCGATCTCCGCCCTGCTGGCGAAGCTCTCCGGCGATGCCTTCTTCGACCGCCTGCGCGCCGCCAACCGTGTCACCCCCGAATTCGCCCCGACGATTGAGGCGCACCAGGAGTTCGGCGACATCACGCTCTGGGCCACCATCGGGCTGGCGATCGTGGCGCTGGCGCTGGTCTGGTTCGTCCCACCGAGAGCCGCCAAGGCGAGAGCCGCCGAGGCGAGCGCAGCCGAGGCGAGCGCCACCGACGATGCGCGGCCCAGTAGGGCGTTGACCCTGGCGTTGCAGGTGTTGTCGCTGGTGGCCGCCGGCATCGCCGTGTACTACGTGATCCGCACCGGCGACTCTGGCGCGAAGGCTGTCTGGACGGGCCAGTGACGGGTCAGGCCACCTCGTCGCGTGCCCGCCAGGAGAGCGCCACGAGCCAGCCCGAGATGAGCACCGCTCCGACGGCGAAGCGGATGCTCGCGCTCTCCTCGCTCCACGGCAGGGCGGTGAGCACGAACGCGACGGCACCGCTGGCGGCGCTGTAGAGCGCCCAACCCCGGTGCCCCTGGCCGGTGAAGCGTCGGGCGAGCAGCAGGCCGGCCGCGATCAGCGACAGGAACGCCGCCGCGCCGCACACCGTGTGCAGGACGCTGCCCGTGCTGACCTGCTCGGGCAGCCCTGCCGGGGCCCCGGGCGGCCAGCCGAGCGCGGGGTCGGGGACGAAGATTCCGCCGCCGACCATCGCCACCCCGTAGACGCCGACCAGCACCGTGCCCACCGTGCCCGCCCGGCCCGGACGCAACGCCCGCCACAGACCCACCGCGAAGGCGACGGCCAGCAGGCCGGTGCCCACGAACGCGATGACCTGCAGCCAACCGAGGTCACCGAGGGTGAGTGAGCTCACCGCGTGCCGGCGCAGATCGAACCCGGATCGGGTGAACGCCTGCCCGAACGACAGAACGGGAAAGAGCAGGCCGGCGACCGTGCCGCAGCCCAGCAGGATCCGGGTTCGGCGGAGCTGAATCTCGGGAGCGGTCGTCAGGGACGTCATGGGCGTACCTCTCGTGTCGGCATCGGTGTTCTGCCGTCACGACGAACGAGGCAGGGCCGGATCGACACCGCGGCCCGGGGAGGTACAGATTTCCGCAGCGTGTCGCCGCCCGATTCACTTCGATGTCGTTTCGATTGCCGCACATTGTGGATGAAAGACGTATCCCCACCCGAAGGGATCGACGGAACGCCGGCCCGGTCATAGCATGTCGACGAATGGGTCTTCGAGATTGGCCCGTGCCGAAACCCGGCAACCAGCCCAACCGAAGGGAGACGCGCGTGCGTCGACCCCGCCAACTGGCACTCCTCAGCGTCGGTGTGTCCGGCGCCCTGGTCCTCAGCGCGGCCCCGACAGCGGCGGCAGCCCCGCCCACGCCGGCCACACCCACCGGCATCGTGGTGAGCGACGGCATGACCCAACCGGTGTTCTCGCTCGCCGACGCGATCGAGGAGCGGGTGTTCGTCCAGACCCCGGTGGACACCGACCACGACGGCCGACCCGACCGGGTGGCGATCGACATCTCCCGACCCCGGGAAACCGCCACGCAGGGCTTCAAGGTGCCGGTCATCTTCGAGCACAGCCCGTACCGCAAGGGCACCTGGGGCGACGTGCCCTACCCGAGCGTGCTGGTCGACGACCTGCCGCAGAACGGTGTGACCGACCGATCCGGGCGTCGATCCCTCGACGTCGGCACCCAGCGGGCCCAGGCGAAGGCCAACCTGCCCGGCTCGCTGGACGACTACTACGTGCCACGCGGCTACGCGGTCGTGCTCGGCCAGAGCGTCGGCACCGGCGACTCGGACGGCTGCCCGACCAGCGGCGACCAGGCCGAAACGCTCGGCACCAAGGCCGTCATCGACTGGCTCAACGGGCGCGCCAAGGGGTACGACGCGAACGGCGCCCCGGTCACCGCCGGCTGGACCACCGGCGCGGTCGGCATGACCGGCGTCTCCTACAACGGGACGCTGCCCAACCAGGTGGCCACCACCGGCGTCAAGGGACTCAAGACCATCGTGCCGGTCTCCGCGATCAGCAGCTGGTACGACTACTACCGGGCCAACGGTCTGGTCGTCGCACCCGGGACGTTCCAGGGCGAGGACCTCGACATCCTGGCCCAGTACACCGCTGGGCAGGCACGGGCCGAAGGGCTCTGCGCCGACGAGCTAGCGAAGATCACCGAGGAGCAGGACCGGGTCACCGGCGACTACTCGACATTCTGGCAGGATCGCGACTACCTCGACGCCCGCAACGTCAAGGCGAGCGTCTTCGTCGTACACGGCCTCAACGACTGGAACGTGAAGACCGAGCACTTCGCCGGCTGGTGGGACCAGCTCGCCAAGCGCGACGTACCGCGCAAGATCTGGCTGCACCAGGGCGGGCACGGCGGCCCGGGCAGCAGCGCCTCGGTGACCCTGCCCAGCGGGCAGACCTGGACCTACAAGCAGACCGAGAACCGCTGGTTCGACTTCTGGCTGTGGAACGTGCGCAACGGCATCATGGACGAGCCGACGGCGGTGCTGCAGCGCGAGGACCGCGCCTACACCACGTACGCCAACTGGCCCGACCCGGCAGCGCGTGAGGTCGGGCTGCGGTTCGCCGCCACCGACGCCACCGCCCCGGGCGCGCTCACCACGGGCAAGCCCCCGAAGAGCAAGGTCGAGCAGAGCTTCGTCGACGAGGGCCGGACCATCCACCCGGACACCCTGGTCGCCAACCCGGACACGGCGAGCGCGAACCGACTCGCCTACCGCTCCCCCGTGCTGACGCAGAACGTCCGCATCTCCGGACGTCCAGAAATGCGGCTGCGGATGGCCATCGACAACAAACCGGACGCGAACCTCACCGCGTACCTCGTCGACTACGGCCCGGCCGGGACGACCGCCGCGCCGACCGTGGTGACCCGCGGCTGGATGGACCCGCAGAACCGCAAGAGCCCGGCCCGCACCGAGCCGGTCAAACAGGGCAAGCTGTACGACTACCGGTGGACCATGGAGCCGAAGGACTACATCTTCCCGGCGGGCCACCGCATCGGCGTGGTCCTGTTCTCCAGCGACCAGGAGTACACCCTGCTGCCGCTGGGCGGCACCGAACTGCGGGTCGCACCGAACGACAGTGAGCTGCGACTGCCGGTCGTCGGCGGTCGGTCCGTGCTCGGGTTCTGACACAAGTCCTCCCGAACAGGTGGGGCAGTCCGACGCGTCGGACTGCCCCACCTGCGCGTTCCGACCGCACTGATCCGTCCGGGCTGCTGGACGCGACCCTTCCGTCCCGCGTTTGGCGGCCGGAGGCGCGGGAAGACCTCGCCGATCGGGCCCAGGCGACCCGCCACGTCCGTCGTCCGGCAGCGCTGGCGATGCCGGCGAGACCCGAGGAGGAGCGAGGATGAGCCCACGCAGGACAACCGTCCCGGCACGCAGATCGCCCGGGCCCACCAAGGCCACCGGGGCGACGAAGATGCCGCCGAGCCGGAAGGTGGCGGCCAAGAAGGTCGCCGCTGCCACGAAGCGGGCCACCGGCGCGAGCGCAGCCAAGACGCCCGGCGAGAAGCCCACGCCGACCACGCCCCGCGTCGCCCGGAAGAAGGACGTTTCCGCCACCACGGCCTCGCCCAGCCGCAGGCCGACGGCGAAGGCGGCCGCCGCCAAGAACGCACCACCAAAGAAGGCACCCACGGCGAGGGCCGCGGCGAAGAAGGCCGCGCCGACCCGGGCCCGCACCACGTCCGCCACCAGGGCGCCGGCCAAGAAGGCGACCACCATGGAGTCCTTCGGCAACCGGCGTACGGCGCGGAAGACCTGAACTTCGACGCCTACCCGATGTGTCGCACCAGCTCGCTGACCGTAGGGGAGGCGTCGCCGCAGGCGTGCACCACCCTCACCATCCGACCCCGCCCGCCCGCGCCCGTTTAGGCACCCCGCTCGGTCTGCACACCGCACCCCCCTCACGGGCGCGGCCGCGTCACGCCCAGCAGCCCCCGTCACGCCCGCCGGCCCCCGTCACGCCCGCGACGTCACGTCACCGGTCACCCAGACCTCGCGGGCAAGCGAGCCCCGGCTGGGAGACCGACAGTCCGGGTGTCGACGGCGGCGGGACACCCGCACGGTTGAGCGTGATACCTCAGAGTCATATTGATACCTCAGAGTCATCACGCTCAACGCCAACCCCGCCCGCCGGCCGACACGTGGGGCGTGGTGTCCGGTTCGGGATGCGGAGCCCCGACGGGGTGCGACAGGCTCGGGCAGATCACCGCTGGGTTCCGGTTGTGGGGCGGACGGACGGAACGGGGGTTGTCTGCCCGCGACGGGCCAGGGGCTTCGTCCCGTTTGGGATGGGCCGTCCCGTGGTCGGAGCCACCCTCAGGGTGGAATCGTGGGCCGGCCCGGGTCGTTATACCTGGCATGCGACCGTGGCCCCGCGGGCCTGGTGCGCGGCAGCCGCCGGGAACACCCGACCGGCCGCCACGGTTACATCCCCGGAACCCCGAGCAGGTCCCCCGATCGCCGGGCCGTTCCCCCCTTCTTGAACTTCCCTCGTGCGGCACACGCCCGCTTCCCCTTGTCGTGTGTCGCGCACACCCCCGATGCAGAGGAGCACGCCATCATGCGTACCGATCTGATCCGTAAGACCGCACTGACCGCTGCTGGGCTCGCCTTCACCGGCGGCGCGATCGCCGGCCCCGTCACCGCCGCCTACGCCGCATCCGACGCCAAGCCCGCTATGCAGACCCAGACCGACCGTAAGCCGTCGGGTGAGCGTCAGCTGGGTGTGCGCTACGAGGCGCAGCCGAACTTCTACTACTGCGGCCCCGCCGCCGCCCGCAACGCCCTCTCGGTGCAGGGCAAGAACATCAGCGTGGACGCCATGGCCAAGGAGATGGGCACCACCGAGGCCGGCACCAACTCCATCAACGACATCACCCCGGTCCTGAACAAGGAAACCGGCAAGAACGACGCCTACCGCAGCGTCGAGATCAGCACCCCCGCCGCTGATGACAAGCAGACCGACAAGCTGCGCGCCGACGTCGTCAAGACCGTCGACGACGGTCGGGCTGTGGTCGCCAACATCGCCGGCACCAGCGTCGACACCGACGGCACCACGCACTCGTTTGAGGGTGGGCACTACATCAGCGTCGTCGGCTACCGCGACAACGGCAACGTGGTGAAGATCGCCGACTCCGCCAACCCGAACACCGCCTCGTATGAGGTCACCGCCGAGCACCTCGCCGACTGGATCGCCACCCGCGGCTACGCCACCAGCTGACCCAACAGCACAGACGACCGAAGGGCCGGACCCCACCAGGGGCCCGGCCCTTCGTCGTCATTTACGTCAGAGCACTCTCGCACCCGGGCACTACAGACCACCACCACCAAAGTCTGGCCAAGGGCAAACTCCCGGCGACCACCGCGTTGGCCGCGGCCGTGGTCCGGGGCGGCAACGCCGAACTCGCGCAGCTCGACCGGCTCAACGGTGCGCCGAGCCGCTGGCCCCTCAGCCCCGGTTGGTGACGATCTGGTCGAGCGGCGGCCGCCCCGCCGGCATCGCCTCCGGAAGGCCGCGCCGGACACTCCCAGCCGAGCCCGCCGACAGCGACGCTCAGGCGGTGTAGCGGGCGGCCAGGTCCACGATGCGTCGGGCCGCCGCGACCATCGCCCGGTCGGCGAACCGGCCGTCCGGCAGCACCACCGTCCCCGAGTCCCGTCGGTGCGCCTCGGCCACCGCGGCCAGCAGCTCCGCGGCGCGGGCCACCTCCCGATCGGCCGGCCGGAACGCCTCGACGATCACCGGCAGTTGGCGCGGGTGGATCGCCGCGCGGCCGAGGAAGCCGAGCCGCCGACCCACCGCGCAGGAGGCGGCCAGACCGGCGACGTCGGCGACGTCCGCGTACACCGACATCGCCGGCGGGACCAGACCGGCGGCGCGGGCCGCCACCACCACCCGACCGCGCGCCCAGAGCAACCCGTCGTCGTCGCTCACGCCGAGGTCCGAGCGGAGGTCGGCCTCGCCGAGCCCGATCGAGGCCACCGCGGGGTGGGCGGACGCGATCGGGTACGCCGCCTCCAGCCCGAGCGCCGACTCGACCAGCGGGTGCAGCGGCACGTCGACCCGGTCGGCGAGCGCCGCCACCGTCGCGGCCGACTCCACCTTCGGCAGCCGCAGCCCGGCCAGCCCGGGCCGACCGGACACCGCGGCCAGGTCGGCGTCGACGTCCGGCCCGGTCAGCTCGTTGACCCGGACCTGCACCGGCACCGGCCGCACCTCGGCGAGGAACTCGGCGACCGCGTCCCGGGCGTACGCCTTACGCCCGGCGACGACGGCGTCCTCAAGGTCGAGGATGACCGCGTCAGCACCCGAGGCGACCGCCTTGGCGAACCGGTCCGGGCGGTCGCCGGGCACGTAGAGCCAGTTGAGCAGCATCAGAGCACGCCCCGCTCGCGCAGCGCGGCCAATTGGTCGGCGCTCAGGCCGAGCGCGCCGAACACCGCATCGGTGTCCTGGCCGTGCCGCCGGCCGGCGTGCCGGATCTCCCCCGGCGTGTCGGTGAGCCGGAACGGCACGTTCTGCATCCGCACCTCGCCCAACTCCTCGTCCGGGACGCTGTGCACGGTGCCCAGCGCGGCGTACTGCGGGTCGGCGAGGATGTCCCGCACGTCGTAGACCGGCGCGACCGCCGCCTGCGCCGCCTCGAACGCGGCCACCACCTCGTCCCGGTCCCGCTTCGCCACCCAGGCGCTCACGGCGGCGTCCAACTCGTCGGCGTGCGCCGCTCGGCCGCTGCCGGTGGCGAACCACGGCTCGTCGATCAGCTCGGGTCGGCCGACCAGCCGCAGCACCCGCTCCGCGATGCTCTGCGCGCTGGTGGAGACCGCAACCCAGCGCCCGTCCGCGCACCGGTAGGTGTTGCGCGGGGCGTTGTTGTTGGACCGGTTGCCCAGCCGGGGCTGGATGTAGCCGAGCTGGTCGTACCAGGTGATCTGCGGACCGAGCATCGCCATGATCGGCTCGATGATGGCGAGATCCACCACCTGCCCGGCGCCGGTGGCGTCCCGGGCCCGCAGGGCCAGCATCACCGCGTACGCGGCGGCGAGCGCGCTCACCGAGTCGGCCAGCCCGAACGGGGGCAGGGTCGGTGGGCCGTCCGGCTCCCCGGTGGCTGCGGCGAAGCCGCTCATCGCCTCGGCGAGGGTGCCGAAGCCGGGCCGGCGGGCGTACGGGCCGACCTGCCCGAAACCGCTGATCCGGGCAATCACCAGCCGGGGGTTGACCGCGTGCAACTCGGCCGGGCCGAGCCCCCACCGCTCCAGCGTGCCCGGACGGAAGTTCTCCACCAGCACGTCGGCGTCGGCGAGCAGCCGGCGCAGCAGCGCGGCGCCGTCCGGATCGGACAGATTGAGGGTGACGGTCCGCTTGTTACGGCCGAGCACCTTCCACCAGAGCCCGACGCCGTCGCGGGCCGGGCCGTGCCCCCGCGACGGGTCCGGCTTGGCGGGGTGCTCCACCTTGACCACGTCGGCGCCGAAGTCGCCGAGGAACGCCGCGGCGAGCGGCCCGGCGAAGAGGGTGGCCAGGTCGACCACCTTCACCCCGTCGAGCGGGCCGCGGGTGGCACGCCCGGCCCCCGGATCAGTCGCGGCGGTCACGGCGTTCCCTTCGTCGGGTCGAGGACGGCGAGGAAGACGTCGCCGTTGCCGAGAGCGCCGCCGCCCACCGGTGCTCCGGCGGTGAGCCCGCTGACCAGCAGCCGACCGTCGGCGCCGAGGGTCGCGTAGACGTTCTCCTCGCCGAACGGGTCGGCCGCGTCGTCCCGGGCCGTGCCGTACTGGGCGACGCCGAGTTGGCGTCCCCGGGCGTCGAGCCGCACGGTCAGCACGTCCGCGCCGCCGACCGGCAGCCCGAGCGTGCTGTTGGTGAACCCGACCACGGCGACCGCGCCGTCGGGCAGCGGCACCACCTCCGCGCCGGCATCGGCCCCGTGGCCGCCGGTCACGGTCCGCCAGCCTTGCCGACCAGTCGAGGTGTACGCGACGGTCAGCACGTCGCTGCCACCGTTGGTGGCCTCGCCGCCGGTGGAGCCGGTGGCCAGCACCGTGCCGGTGGAGCTGATCGCGACGCCGCCGAGCAGGTCGTCTCCAGCGCCGCCCACCGAGGTCACCCAACTGCGGGCGCCGGCCGGATCGTATCGGGCCAGCCAGCCGTCCGTGCCGCCGAGCGCCGTCGTGCCCGGTAGGCCGACCGAGGTACCGCCGGCCACGTACACGCCCTGCGCGTCGGCCGCCACCGCGTACGCCTTGTCCTCGCCGGGGCCACCGAACTGCCGGCTCCAGGCGACGCGCCCGTCCGGGCCGATCCGGGCCAGCACGGCGTCCTTGTCGCCGGCACCGGCCTCGCCGGCGAACGAGCCACTGGTGTAGCCGGCGACGTAGGCACCGCCGTCCGGCGCCGGCGCGACGGCGTAGAACCGGTCCGCCTTCGTCGGGTCACCGGCCTGGGTCAGCCAGGCCCGCTGCCCGGACCCGGTCAGCCGGGTCACGAAGGCGTCGTCGGCCGGGCTGCCGGGGTGCTTTCCGTCCAGGTCGCCGCGGGTGTAGCCGGCGGCGATGATCCCGCCGTCGGCGAGCGGCACCAGCCCGTAGAGGCGGTCGTTCGCGGCGGTGCCGAACTGGGTCGTCCACCGCGCGGTCGTGCCGTCGGTGGCGAGCCGGCTCACCACCGCGTCCAGCCCGCCGGCGTACGGCTGGCCGTCGACCGGGCCGGAGGCGGCATAGCCGATGGTGGTCGTGCCATCCGGGTGGGCGGCGACGCCGCCGGCCCAGTCCGTGCCCGCGCTGCCGTGCACCGGCCCAGGCAGCCCTGCCGGCGGAGTGACGCTCAGCGTGCCGGCGAGGTGCTTCAGACCGTCCACGAAGGCGGGTCGCCAGACATCCCAGTCGTGCCCCCCATCGAGCACCCGCAGCTCGGCGGCGACCCCGTCGGCTCGGCGCACCGTGTTGTAGAGGGTGGCCGCCTCGTAGTCGAGGTCGTGCGCGGCGTCGGCCGGGTCGGGGTTGGCCCACTCGTCATCGCCGACCGCGACGTACATCCGGACCGGGGACTCCGGGTCCAGGCCGGGCAGCAGGGCGGGGTAGTTCAGCTGCTGGTAGACCTCGTCGGAGAAGCGCCGCGCGCCCGAACCGAAGGCACCGAACTCGCGCGCCGACGAGTCGGCCGGCGGCAGCGGCCGGTAGACCGCCGGGCTGAGCACCAGCGCGTTGGCGAAGAGGTCGGAGTGGGCGAGGGCGTAGCGCAGCGCCCCGGCGCCGCCCATCGAGTAGCCGCCGACCAGGCGGGCGCCGCGGTGCGCGGCGGTGCGGTAAGTGGCGTCGACATGCGCCACCAGGTCGCGGGTGAGCGCGGTCTCCACCGGTCGGCCCGGGTCGTCCGCGCCGGTGTAGGCGGAGTCGACGTACCAGTTGCCCCGGCTGCTCCACGGCGCGTCGGGCAGGACCGCGATCACCGGCGGCACCTCGCCGTCGGCGATCATCCGGTCCAGGTCGGCCTTCACCCGGGTCCACGCCTGCATGGTGTCGCCCCGCCCGTGCAGCAGGTACAGCACCGGGTAGCGGGTGGCGGTCGCCTTGGCGTACCCGTACGGCAGGTAGACGGTGTAGTCGATGGTCGCATCCAGCGCCGGGGACGGCGCGGACGCGACGGTCAGCGTGCCCGTGCGGAGGCGCTCCGCACTCGCCCCACCCGGTAGCGCGCCGGCCAGTCCCAGCGCGAGGAGCACGGCGGCCGCGCCGCCGCCGATCCGCCAGCGTCTGCCCATCAGGTCACTCCTTGGGGGTCGGTAGGTCGGCCGCGCAGCGGAAGCCGACCTGATCGGATCGGGTGAGCCCGGCGCCGGTCAGCAGCAGCTTCACCGAGACGTCCGCGGGCTGCGGGCCGCCGTCGAGGTACCAGTCGGAGCCGTCCGCCCGGTGGTCCGCGCCACCCTTGAGGATGGCGAACCGGGTGCGCCCGTCGGAGTGCTCGCTCTCGGTCAGGTTCCACACCAGCGGTTCCCGGCGGACGAGCAGCCCCGCCTCGGCGGCCACCTGCCACTCGTCCTCGGTGGGCAGCCGCAGCCCGGCCCACGTCGCGTACGCCCGGGCGTCGGCCAACTCCACCCCGGTCACCGGGGCGTCGGCCGCCCCGCGCCCCGCGGTGAACCGCTCGGGACGCACCGGCCGGTAGTCGGTGGCGCGCAGGAACTCGGCGTACTCCCCGTGGGTGACCTCGTGGTCGGCGATGGCGAACCGTTCGAGCCGGACGCTGCGGCGCAGCGTGCCGGTGTGGTGCAGCCGGGGCGGCAGTGGCTTCCACTCGTCGACGTAGGGCGCCTCGCCGTACAGCCCGGTCTCCCGCACCCGGTGCCGGACCACCAGGTCCCGGCGGCCGGCCTCGACGGCGGTCATGCCTCGCGGTAGCTGCGGCCGGGGCGCCCACGGGGTCCGGACGCGCACCGCGGCGCGGGCCGGGAAGGACGGGTCACCGGTGGGCGGCTCGTGCCGCTGGACGGCGGCGCCGGTCACCACCACGGCGGCGATGGAGCCGGCCGGCAGCGGCCCGCCCACCGCCAGCCGGCCGTCGGTGGTCTCGGTGACGGTCAGCTCGGCGCCGGTGACCAGGTCGACGAAGCGTCGGCCGGCCCGGGCCTCGGTGACCAGCCACGGTCCGTCGTGGTCCGCGCCCCGGTTCACCACCGTCCACAGTGGTTCGTTGTTGTGCGTCCAGCGGGACGCGTACACCTGGCCCGTGCCGGGGTGGTCGGCGAGCGGGACCCAGTCCTCGGCGCGCAACCACGCCGCATGGCTGGCCTGCACTCGGCGCATCGCCCGCAGCACCGCCCGGTCCCGGTCGTTCCAGCCGACCCAGGCGCCGAAGACGCTCTCCCACACCAGCACCCCCACGCCGTTCAGCCAGGCGGAGTGCAACTCGTCGAGGTGGTCGCGGTGCCAGCGGCGGGTGTGGTGCAGCACGTGCCGCCGCTCGAACCACTTCGCCCGCAGCACGCCGGGCACCTCGGAGTCGGCGAACCACTGCGCCCAGGACATCGCGTGGTCGGCGATCCTGGCCAGCGGGACCCTGCTCTCGCCTTCGAGGACCATGCCGGGGCGGACGGCGTCCAGCGCGGCCCGCAGCTCTCCAACGCCCTCCTTGAGGGTGTCCAGGAAGACTCCGTCGACGCCGAGCTTGCCGGCCAGCGCCGCGACCTCCTCGGCGTCGCTGCCCGGCTCGCGGCGGGTGCCGGTGTCCCACGGGTTGTAGTCGATGAAGACCCGCACCCCGCGCTCCTGGAACGCCCGCACCACCTCGGGCAGCTCCGGCACGTCCCGATACCAGTCGAACTGGTTACGGTCGTCCAAGCCGATCACCGGGTACGCGTGCCAGAGCACCACCCCGTCGAAGCCGCCGAAATCCTGCCCGGCCGCGTCGAGGAACTCGTCGACGGTGAAGACGCCGCGCTCGTGGTCGTAGAGCGCCTCGTCCCAGAGCCACGCCAGGCAGACGCTGAAGCAGTCGCCAGCGATCTCGTCGTAGTGCGTGCCCGTGTAGCCGAGCCGGGCCCTGGCATCGGCCCGCCAGCGGGTGAGTTGCTCCCGCCAGGCCGGCCAGTCGGCCAGGTCGGTCGGTGTGGCGAAGATCTTCGCCTCGTCCAGGGCGGTCAGGTCGGCGTGCCCGCCGAGTGGCACCTCCGTCGGCCGGTCGATCGGGCGCGGGACGTACGGGTTGAAGCTCACGGGGTACCTCGGTAGGTCGCGTCGTGGAGGGCGTCGATGGCGGACCGCTCGGGCAGGGCGGTGGACGCCCCGGGACGCTGAGCGCAGGCCGCGCCGGCAGCGCACGCCCAGCGCAGGCTCGCCGTGACGGTGTCTTCGGTGCTGGCCCCGCCGCGCTCGGCCCAGCCCACGGCGAGCGCGCCGGTGAAGGCGTCACCCGCCGCGGTGGTGTCCACCGCGTCGATGCGCGGGGCCGGGACCGTCAGGCGCAGACCGCGCCGGTCGGCGTACGCGGCACCGCGCGCGCCGCGGGTCAGCACCACCCGAGGCACCAGCTCCAGCAGGGCGTCGAGCAGCACCGGTGGGTCGTCGGAGAAGACCCCGGCCACGACCGCCGCCTCGTGTTCGTTGACCACCAACACGTCGACCAGGTCGAGCAGCTCCGTCGGCAGCACGGCGGCCGGCGCGGCGTTCAACACGACGGTGGTGCCCTCCGCCCGGGCCCAGTCGGCCGCCCGGACCACGGCGGCCAGCGGCACCTCCAGTTGGAGCAGCAGCACGTCCGCCGCGGCGATCGTCGCCCGGTCGTCGGCGTCCAGCTCGGTCAACGTGCCGTTGGCGCCGGGTGCGACCACGATGAAGTTCTCCGCGTCCCGGTCGACGGCGATCAGTGCGATGCCGGAGGGACCGGCGACGGTCCGCAGGCCGCGAACGTCGACCCCCGCGCCGACCAGGCTCGTTCGCATCTGCGTACCGAACTCGTCGTCGCCGACCGCGCCCACGAAGTCGCAGGCGGCACCGGCCCGTGCGGCGGCGACCGCCTGGTTGGCGCCCTTGCCGCCGGGCACGGTCCGGAAGTTCTCGCCCAGCACCGTCTCGCCGGGGCGGGGCAGCCGCGATGCCGTCACCACCAGGTCCAGGTTGCTGCTTCCCACCACCGCAACGCGCGCGCTCATGCCGCGCTCCTTTCCGTACACCGGTGCTGGTTCACGAACCGCTCCCCGGCTGGGCCAGGGCCTGGGTCCGCTCGGCCAGCTCGTCGAAGCCGATCCCGTCGAAGCCGGCGATGCTGCTGGCCAGGCGGTTATGCAGCGGGGCGACCCACCGCGTCGGCAGCCCGGACGCCCCGGTGAGCGCACCGGTGACCGCGCCGACCGTCGCGCCGGTCGAATCGGTGTCCCAGCCGCCGCTGACCACCGCGGTGATGGACCGCTCCAGGTCGCCGCGGCCGTACGCCAGCGCGGCGGCCACCAGCGCGGCGTTGTTGCGCACATGCACCCAGTGCAGGTGGCCGTGCCGGACGTACAGCTCGTCGACCACGCGTTCCCAGTCGTCGGTCCCCGCGCCGAGTGCGCGGGCCTCGCGGACCGTGGCCGCGAACCGACTGCGCGGCGGCAGCACCGCCTCGCCGGCGTCCAGCACCTCGTCCACGCTCGCGGCGACCGGCGCGGCGGCGGCCAGGGCGGCGGCCCAGATCGCGCCGTGCACCCCGCCCCGGACGTGGCTGACGGTGGCGTCCCGCCAGGCCAGCTCAGCGGCCCGGTCCGGACGGCCGGGGTTGACCCAGCCGTACACGTCGGTGCGGATCTGCGCGCCGATCCACTCCCGGAACGGGTTGTGCCGACGGGCGCTCTGCGGTGGAGCGAACCCGAGCAACAGGTTCCGGTACGCCACCCGTTCGGCGGTGAAGACCCGCCCGCCGGGCAGCCAGTCCAGCCACGCCTGCGCCACGTCGGCGCTGGTGAAGTCCCGCCCGTGCGTCTCCAGCACCCGCAGGGCCAGCAGCGCGTAGTTCAGGTCGTCGTCCTCGGGCATGCCGTCGATGTTCTCGGCGAGGCTGGTCGGCGCGCTGCGCCGGTTCCACGGCCAGCGGTCGGCGACCTCGGCCGGCAGCCCCTTCGCGGTGAACCAGTCACGCAGCGGCCACCGGTCGGTCGCCGTGAGGATCTCCCGGATCCCCTCCCGGGGGATCTTCTCCACCGGCTTGCCGAGCAGGCAGCCGACCGCCCGGCCGAGCCACGCGCCGTGCAGCCGGTCGTGCGTCACCTCCGTCGGCAGCGACCAGGTCGTCGGCCAATCGGCCCGGAGCACGGTCAGGTCGTCCGGCTCGTCGTCGGCGGCGACGGCGGGCAGCGCGTCGGCGGCGTCCAACAGCTCCGCCGCGAGCGCCCGCAGCGCCGGCGACGCCGGGGCCGGCGACGCCCCACTGACCGGCGGGGTCAGGTCCCCGCCGGCCGCCGACCACCGCCGGGCGAGCGCCGCGACGTCGCGGCCCTCGTCCCGGCTGGCCGCCAACTCGTGCGGCAGCAGGTCCTCCGGTTGAACCCAGGTGATCCTCACCGGGTCGACTCCCCGTCCGATGCGTCCGCCACGGCCCGACCTCCGCCACCAGCCAGCCCGGCGAAACGCTCCGCCCGCCGGGCGAACCGGGCCTGGTCCCGCTCGAAGACCTCGCTGGCCACGGCCGCGAGGACCCGGGCCGGCTCCACCAGGTCGGTCTTGGAGGCGGTGGCGACCACCTCGGACCACTGCGCCGGCACCGCCGCGGCACCGCCAAGCGCCCCGGCGATGGCAGCGGCCATGGTGGCGGTGGAGTCGGCGTCCCGGCCGTAGTTGACCGCACCGAGCACCGCCGGGCGGAACTCACCGCCGGCCACCACGAGCATGCCGATGGCCACCGGCAGCTCCTCGATGGCGTGCAGCCGGCTGGGCCGCCGCGCGCCGAGCCCGGGGCTCCGGTACTCCTCCCCCACCGTGTCGTAGGGGGCGACCGCGGCGCGCAGCGCCGGAATCGCCTGCTTCCAGTCGTGGTGGCTCCGGGCCTCCTTGACCACCACGTCGATGGCCGCCCGGGTGCCGTCTCGGGCCAGGCCCAGCGCCGCCGTGACGACGTCCTCGACGCCCGCGCCGGGGGTCGCCGCTGCGGCGACCGCGGCCGCGAAGACGGCAGCGGCCTCCCGCCCGTAGCTGTGCTGGTGCGCCCCGGCGATCTCCACCGCCTCGGCGTACGCCCCGGCCGGATCGCCCGCGTTGACGATGCCGACCGGGGCCATGTACATGGCCGCACCACAGTTGACGATGTTGCCGACCCCGGCCTCGCGCGGGTCCGCGTGAGCGTGGTGCAGGCGGGTGACCAGCCACCGCTCGGCGGCCGCGAGCCGGTGGAAGGTCACCCCGTCCCGCTCCAGGTCGGGGATGTAGACCACCCGCTCGATCAGATCGGGGACCAGCAGCTCCACCACGTCGTACGCGTCGAGGTGGTCGCGTTTGGCCGCGTAGGCGCGGACCAGGGCGTGGGTCATCAACGTGTCGTCGGTGATGTGCCCGTCGCCCTTGTGGTACGGCGCGAGCGGTCGCGCGGTGGCCCAGTCGGCGTGGTACGGGGGCACGATGCCCTCGACCCAGCCGCCGAACCGCGCACGGATCTGCTCCGGTAGTGCCGTCTCGGTGGCGCCGCCCAGGGCGTCTCCGACCGCGGCGCCGACCAGGCAGCCGACCGATGTGTCGAGCAAGAGTGACATGTCTACCTCAGAACCTGCTTGCCACCGTCGACCAGCTGCGTACCGAGCTGATCGAGGGTGATCTTGTTGGCGAAGTACTGCTGGAGAGCCGGGGTGGCGTACTTGGTCTTCCACTCCGGGTAGCCGTCGGCCTGCTGGAACGGGGCGACGGTCAGGTCCGCGGCGCTGTCCGCGGCGACGTCCCAGCCCTGCTTGCCGGCGGTGAGCTTGACCAGGTCCTCGTTGGCCTGCTTGCCGGTCGGAACCAGCCAGTCACCCTTGGCCAGAGCGGCCATGTTGGTCGGGTTCAGGAAGTACTCGAGGAACTGCGCGGCCTGCTTCTTGTGCTTGGAGTCCTCGGAGACCGACAGCGTCTGCGGGTTGGCCGCCTGCTTGGTGGAGAGCCCCTTGACCGGCGGCAGGGTGACCCACTCGAAGCCGGCCGGCGCCTGCTCGACCATCTGCTGACGCAGCGACACCGAGCCGGGCAGCATCGCGTACTTTCCGCCGAAGAAGCCGGGCAGGGTGTCGGCGCCGCTCATGCCGAGCGCCTCCGGGGACGCCGACTTCGCGGTGTAGATCATGTCGTGGATCCGCTTCGGAACCTCCTTCTCCGCGTCACCGACCCGGACCTCGGTGCGCCCGCCCTCGGTGTAGAAGAACTTCCCGTCGTAGTTGAGCGCCAGGTTGAGCACCCGGTTGGTCGGCGACTTCAACGCCCAGGCCACGCCGTACTGGCCGGGCTTGGTGAGCTTCTGCGCGTTGCCCTGGAACTCGTCCCAGGTCCAGCCGCCGTCGGCCGGCGGCACCGCCACGCCGGCGGCGTCGAGCAGCTTCTTGTTGGCGATGACGACCTGCGACTCCAACAGGAACGGCACGCCGGCGACCTTGCCGTCGACGGTGGCCGTGTCCCAGATGCCCTGATCGATCTGGCCCTTCAGGTCGCCGGAGACCAGCCCGGAGAGGTCGGCCAGGTAGCCCTGCTTGCTGAACTCGCCGATCGCGGACGCCTCGTAGTGCACGATGTCCGGTGCGTCGCCGCCCTCGAAGGACGTCAGCAACTGATCGTGCACCGAGTTCCAGTCACCCTGGACGTACTCGACCTGGATGTCGGGGTGCTCGGCGTTCCACTTGGCGACGAGGTCCTTGTTGACCTGCAGCGACTCCTTCTGCCAGGCGAGGCTGAGGAAGCGCAGTTTGACCGGGCCGGACGTGGCCTCGTCGCCGCCGTCACCGCACGCGGCGAGCGCGCCGAGGCCGACGACCGCGACCGCGGTGGCCGCGGCCAGTCGACGAAATCGGGTACGGAGCATGGGGGGTACCTCCTTGGTGGTGGTTGGGGGACGGTTCAGCCCTTGACCGCGCCGGCGAGCGACCCGGACGAGAGCCTGCGTTGCATGAACGCGAAGAAGATCAGGCTGGGCAGCGTGGCCAGCAGCGAGCCGGCGGCCAGCGGCCCGAGTCGGGCGGTGCCCTCGATGCCGACGAACCGGGCCAACGCGACCGGCAGGGTGGCCAGGTCCGGGGTCTTGATCAGCACCAGCGCGAAGAAGAACTCGTTCCAGGCCGAGATGAAGGAGAACAGCGCGGTCGCGACCAGGCCGGGGGCGAGCAGCGGGAAGACCACCCGCCGCAGGATCTGCACCCGGCTCGCGCCGTCCACCGAGGCGGCCTCCTCCAGCTCCCGGGGGATGTTGCGGACGAAGCCCTGCAACATCCAGAGCGCGAATGGCAGCGCCCACACCACGTAGATCAGCACCAGCCCGGCGTGCGTGTTGGCCAGGCCGACCTGCCGCAGCACCAGGAAGATCGGGATGATCAGCAGCACGAACGGGAAGAGCTGGGACAGCAGCACCCAGCCCAGCGCCGCGGTGCCGAGCTTGGAGCGGAACCGGGCCAGCGCGTACGAGGCCGGCATGGCGACCAGCACGGTCAGTACCGCCGAGGCGAGCGAGACCTGGAGGCTGTTCAGCGCCGCCCGGCCCAGTTCCTGCTCGGTGAAGGCCTGGACGAAGTTCTGCACCGTCGGGTTGTCCGGGATCAACGTCGGGTGCAGTCGCACCAGCTCCCGCGGTGGCTTGAACGCCGTCGAGAGCAGCCAGAGCAGCGGGAACCCAAGGAAGATCAGATAGCCGGCGAGCGCCAGGTACTGCAGCACCCGTCCGATACGGCTCGGCTTTCCGAACATGTCAGTTCGCCTCCCTCAGCCGGCGCCGGAGATAGACGGCGAGCAGCGCGATGATGAGCACGACCATCACGTTGCCGAGCGCCGCCGCGTAGCCGTAGTTGCCGTAGCGGAACGCCTCCTCGTAGGCGAAGAGCATCGGCAGCATCGTCTTGCCGCCCGGCCCGCCCGCGGTCAGCACGTAGACCAGGCCGAACGAGTTGAAGTTCCAGATGAAGTCCAGCGACGTGATCGCCACGATCACCGGGGCCAGGGCGGGCAGCGTGACGTGCCGGAACCGGTGCCAGGTGCTGGCCCCGTCCACCGCCGCCGCCTCGTGCAGTTCGCGGCCCACCCCCTGCAGACCGGCGAGCAGAACGACGGTGGTCTGCGGCATGCCGGCCCAGACCCCGACGATGATCACGGCGGGCAGTGCGGTGCTGAAGTCGCCGAGCCAGTTGGTCCGCAGCCCGTCGGCGCCAATCTGGTGGAAGAACTCGTTGATCAGCCCGGCGTCCGGGTGGTAGACGAGCTTCCAGAGGATGCCGACCACGACGGGCGGCATGGCCCACGGCACCACGGCCAGCACCCGGGCCACGCCTCGGAACCGCAGCTGCTGGTTGAGCAGCAGGGCCAGCCCGAGGGCGAGCAGGAACTGGAGCACGGTCACCCCGAACGCCCAGAGCAGCCCGATCTTGAACGAGTTCCAGAACAGCTCGTCGCCGAGGAGTTCCCGGTAGTTGGCCAGACCGGTGAAGCTCACCTCGACGTTGCGCCCGGCCCGGGCGTCGGTGAAGCCGAGGTAGATGCCGCGCAGCAGTGGGAACACCGACAGCACCAGGATCGGCAGCAGCGATGGCAGCAGTAGCAGGTAGATGGTGGTGCGGTCGGAGCGGAACCGGTTCGGCCGACGGGCCGGCTCGGCCCGCTCGACGTCCGGCTGCTCGGCCAGCGTGGTCATGCTGTCACCCCTTCGCTGGACGGGTGGGTGGTCGGTGGGCCATCCGGCCAGGGGACCGGCAGCGTCGCGCCACTGGACGCGCGGACGGCGAGGCTCGGTGGCACCTGCTCGCGCCGGGGCGGCAGGGTCGGGTCGGCGATGCGTTGCAGGAGCAGTTCTGCGGCCCGGCGACCGCGCTCGGCCGAGCCGAGCGAGACGCTGGAGAGCTGGGGAAACATCATCCGGGCCAGCTCGGTGTCGTCCATGCCGACCAGGGCGACGTCCTGCGGCACCCGGCGTCCGGCAGCCAGTAGGGCGTGCAACGCGCCGACCGCGATCAGGTCGTTGGCACAGAACAGGGCGTCCGGGTCGGTGCGGGCGAGCAGCCGCTCGGTGGCGGTCCGGCCGGCGGCGTACTGGAAGTCGCCGACCTCGATCAGGTCCTCGTCGAGCTGGATGCCGTGCCGGAGCAGGGCGGCCCGGAAGCCGGCGTCACGCGCGATGCCCGGGACGGTGTCGAGCGGGCCGTTGACGAAGCCGATCCGGCGGCGGCCGGTGGCGACGAGGTGATCCACGGCCAGCGCCACACCGTGCCGGGAATCGGTACGCACGTTGTCCACCGCGGCGTCCGCGTCGAGTTGGCCGACCACCACCACCGGCACCGGGCTGTCCACGAGCGCGGTCAGGTGGTCGTCGGTGACCCGGATCGGCGAGACGATCATCCCGTCCACGTAGCGGTTGGCCAGCCGGCGCAGCAGGGCGGTCTCGTTGTCGATCCGCCCGCCGGTGGCGTGCACCAGCAGCTGCCGCCCGGAGGAGGCGACCACGGACTCGATGGCGCGCATCATCTCCACGTAGACCGGGTTGCCGATGTCCTCGACGGCGAGCGCGACCAGGCCGGTGCGCTGGGACTGCAGCGACCGGGCGATCGCGTTCGGCACGTAGCCCACCTCGGCCGCCGCGGCGCGCACCTTGCGGACCGTCTCCGGGCTGCCGCCGATCCCGTTGAGCACCCGCGAGGCGGACGCGATGGAGACACCGGCCCGGGCGGCGACCGTGTGCACCGTGGGCCGGCCGTCCGCCGATTCCTGTAAACGTTTACGACCCACGTCCGGCACCTCCACCCGATAGCTGTAAACGTTTCCGGGAGTTTGCGCCGCCTGCGGCGGCGAGGTCAAGGGCTCGTTACGAAAACGTTTCCAACAGTGGACGGCCCGACAGCGAGAGCGCCCCCGCGACCCGGCCACCGGGATCTGAGTCGCCGGCCATGACTGGCGACGACGATGGCGCCCGGACCGGTGCCCAGGGTCTCCTCCAGCTCCGCACAGAGCGGACGATCAGCTCACGACGCTGCCCGGCCTCAGCCCGCGCCCATGCTCGACGAGCTGTTGTCCGACGAGTTGCCCTGCCTCGACGTGTACCGGCCCGCCCGCCGCCCAGCCCGCGCACGGCGTCCCAACACACTGGTGATCGTCAGCAGCACCGTGGCGAAGAGGTAGATGGCGATCCCGGCCAGGATCAACGCGGTGGTGACGGCCGCCACGACCGGCGAGAACCCAACGTCCACTTCATCCGGGCATTCCTCGTGTCGTGGACTCCGGTTCTCGCCCCCGCACCGCCCCGGGTCGAACGTCGTGGACGCGCGTGTGGCCGACGGTATCGCCCGGGTGACGTATCGGCGGCGTGAAAAACCGGCGCGTCGGCTCTAGAGTGCGTGAAGATCCTTGCCCGGGTCGACCGGGCTGAGATCTGCTGGACGGCGTCGGGGTGAAGGACCACCCCGAGCGAGGTGAGAAGGACGACGGGAACCCTCTCCCGGAGTGCGGGGGGGGTGTGCGACAGGGGGGTCACCTGGTCCGCCGGCGGAGCCGCCGGACCCACCCGAGCGGCCTCCGCCGCGCCCTGCCCGGGGTCCGAGTGACTGCCCGGCTCACCCGGTCCGCCTTGAGGCCGGCGCGTCCGAGCAGCCGGATCAGGAGCCAGCAGAACACCGCCAGCGTGCCGAACAAGGCGGCCGTCACGATCCGCCAGGGCATGCTCTCGACCTGCATCATCTCCGGCAGGAGCGCGGCGACGCCGGCAACCGCGGTGACCGAGAACAGCCACTGGAGCCGCTGCTGGAACAGCGCCGTCTGCAACCCGAAGAGCTGGCCCAGATTGCTGCGGAGCAGTTCCAGGCGCTGCCGGGCGGCCTGTAGGTGCCGGGACACCCGCAGCCCGTCGATGAGGAACGTGGCCACCGCGATCCGCACCGGATCCCGGTACATCAGGTCCACGTTGCCGACCTCGGCCAGCCCTCGAGCGAGTTGCAGTTGCACCCGCGCGAGGTGGGTGATGCGCGCACCCAGTGAGTGCCCCGGCCCGACCAACTCGTCGCGGTCGTTCGGATCCACCCCCACCCAAAGTTGACAGAAGAACCACTGGGCGTGGATCTGCCCGTACATGTCCTGCACCAGCCGTACCGCCGCGGTACCACCGTCGACCCCGTCGTGCAGGACGGCCACCGTGGACCAGCCGGTGGTGCGCACCATGAGGCCGCGTAGGCGCAGCGGCCCGTCGTCCGCAGCCGCACCCGGGGTCACCGGCAGGGCGGAGAGCCGCAGCAGCGACTCGACGATCGGCGCGTTCTCATGCTGCTCGGGGCCGCGCAGCACGAAGAACTGCCGCATGTTCTGGAACGGGTAGCGGCGTTCCCGTGGCTCGAACCCGGCCGAGTCCCGAAGGATCCCGCGGATCGCCTCGACGTAGGCCGCGACCGTCAGCCCACCCGCCTCGAAGCTCTCGGCCTCGACCGTGCTCAGGTGTCTGGCCAGGTTCGGCGGGAAGGTGTCCAGGTCGCGCAGGTGCCGGAAGTAGTCGACGGTGTTCTCGCGGATCAGGTCGTCATAGAACCGGCAGATGTCCTCGGTGCTGACCGCTGGCTCGGGTGCGGCGAACCGTAGGTCCACCGAGATCACCCCCAGCGCCGGGTAGATCACGACCTGGGTGCTGGTGGCCCACGTGGTGCGGCCGATCCGTACCGCCGAGGTGCCGAGGGAGAGCTGCAGCACCGGAGGATGGGTGGCGAGGTACGAGATGTTGTATGCCCTGGTCTCCTCGTGCTCGACCACGTCGACCGTGATGGTGCCCAACCCCGCCAGCAACGGAATGGCCGGCTCCACGTCCTGCACCGTGCCACCGAGGTCGAACTTGATGGGTACGTAGATGTGGTCGATATCGAGGCTCACGCATTCATTGTGGCTGCCGGGATCAACCTTTTACCGCCCCGGCACAGGTGGTGCCAACTACCGGTGCATACCTAACTGATCTCTCACCCGGAGAGCGTCAGATGGCCGCCGCCTTGGCCACCTTCCACTCCCCGTCGACCGGAACCAGTGTGAGCACCACGCGGTTCTGGTCGACCTTCTCCCCGGCCGTGTTCACGTTGCGCCGGTACTGGTTGAGGTACACGAGCAGCTCGACCCGTTCGGCGGTCGCGGTCACCACGCCCGTCGCGGACACCTCCGCCGCCACGACCGCCTGCTGCCTGGCTGCGGTCTGAACGGCAGGACGCACTGCGCCGCCAGGACCGTGCCGGCGGGCAGTTCGGTCCCGACGGGAAAGACCGTGCCCGGTGGCACGAGGCCCTTCGGCAGGATCAGCCCGCCGATGGGCACCTTCGAGCCGGGCTTGAGCAGGACGCAGCCCTCCGGCAGCAGACAGTCCTTCGGCGGCGTCCAGGTCGCGGGAAAGTTGAGCGGGTCGGGCAGGCACTTCAGGATCGGCAGGTCGGGCAGCGGGCGGGACCCGCCGCCGGGCCGCGGCACGGTCGACGCGGCGCCACCGGCCGCCCGGTGCCCCGCCGGGGGGTGGCACCCTTTGCCGGCGTGCGCGGACGGGCCGGCGCGGCGGGGGCAGCGGCGACCAGGTTCGCCAGGATCGACGCCGAGTCGAGGTCGGCGGTGATGGAGAGGTTGACGAAGTCGCCGACGATCGCGCCGGTGACGTTCGGTGGGAACAGGTAGGACAGGATGAAGCCCAGCGACGTCGGCAGGTCGTCCCCGGCACGTGTCAGCTGCTCCAGGATCGGTTGCAGCGCCCGTACGTCGCCCAGCGTGTCGTCGCGGCTCCGATCGACCACCCGGGTGCCGACATCGCCCAACTGGTCCAGTGCGGTCAGCGCCCGGGTCAGTTGGGCGCGCTGCTCGGCCAGCACGGTCAGGCCCGGGGCCAGGGAGTCCACGGCATCGCCGAGCACCTGCTTCTGACGATCGAGCCGGCCGCTGAGCCGGTCCAGGGCGTTGAGGGCGCGGACCAGGTCGGCCTTCTGCTTGTCCAGCCCGACGATGAACGTGTCCAGCTGGTCCAGCGCGTCCCGGACGCCCGGCTCCCGTCCGAAGGTGCTCCATCCCGAGCGGGCGGAGGTGCTCGGCGTCGAACACACCAGCGGCCTCGCCCGCGAGGCCGTCGCGGCCGGACGGTACGAGGAGGCCCGGCAGCTGATCGACCAGGCCCGGGGGGACCTGGGCCGGATCACCGACCCCGCCGACAGCACCCGCCTGCGCGCCGACATCGATGCCGTCCTGCGGGACCTGGCCGCGCTCGCGTGCCCCGGCTGGCCCCGCTGCGCGACGTCCCCGGCGGCCCCGACGCCGTCGCCCGCGGTGTCGACGGCCGCCGCCCCCGAGCCCTCCGGCGCCCCGGGACCGAGCAGGACGGCTCCAGCGCCACGGCCTCCCGCGCCGGCACCCTCGCCGACGTCCATCGCCAACCCGTCGCTGCCCCGACTGCCGCTGCCGTCGGCGCCGCTCCCGTCGGTGTTGCCGTCGCTACCCGAACTGCCACTGCCGCTGCCGACCGGCGTTCTGCTCGGCTGACCGAACCACTGTCCGTTTTGGACCCGGGCATGGCACCGCTCCACCCATGTCGGGGGGTCCGTCGTGTTCCTCGGTCAGCCCTGCTGCTCGTCCAGGAAGGCGAGGGTGGCGTAGACGGCCACCGTGCTCCGGTAGGTGTAGAAGACGTCACCTCGGACGGTAACGGCGCGGACGGCCCTGCCCGAACGCAAGGCCCTCGTCGCTGCCGCCATTGCCTTCGTCGGCGTTTAGGCCCCGGTCACGTCGCGTGCTTTCGCCAATCGGACCGCGTCAGCCTTGCGGACGATTACCGTACGTATACGTGACCGGCTTTTGGTTTACCCCGGGTGCCGACGGCGAGCGCGAGGTACGAGACCTTCGCGCCGAGATCCTCCACGGCGTTCACGTTACCCGCCGCCTGATCACCATGGGCCCGATCACTCGTAGTCGATGCGGACGCCAGGCGGTGCCCGGCGGGCAACCGCCGCGCCCACCCCACGGCGGGCCACCCCGGACACCACAATCCCGGTCACGCCGTACGCAGCCAGCCGAGGGTCTTCATCGTGGAGAAGCTGGCCGCCTTGAGGCCAGCGTCGGAGACGGTCCAGAGCACTCCGTCGACCACCAGTGACCGGCGGATCGGCGTCAGATCCTCGGGACGCCCCGTGCCCAGCGTGTGGTCGACCGTGCCGACCTCGGTGAACCCGCCGTCGCCGACCCGCAGAGCAACAGCCACGTTGCTCGGCAGGCCCGTGCCGTGGACGGTCAGTGGGACCACGACCAGGCGTTCTGCCGGCCAGTAGAGGAACGCATGCGGGTCGAACTCTGCCTCGGAGTGCCCCTGCTTGACGTGATACTGGGCGATCCGGGTCGGCTTGGCCGGATCGGAGACGTCGAAGAGTGAGAGCTGGGTGCCCTGGACACGGCCCTGGTCGGACGCCTCCTGCCCGACGCCGAGCAGCCGTCCTTCGCCCGCCGGGTGCAGGTACGCCGAATACCCGTTGATTTTCAGTTCGCCGCTCACCTTCGGCGCCCCCGGATCACGCAGATCGACGGTGTAGAGCGGGTCGGTCTGCCGGAAGGTGACGACGTACCCGGTGCCGCCGACGAACCGTACCGCGAATATCCGTTCCCCCTTGCCCAGTCCGGTGACCCTGCCGACCTGGGTCAGCGCCGTGCCGTCGGCGCGCAGGACGTACACGCTGGACGTCGAGTTCGGCTTGTCGCCCCAGGTACGGCCACTGGTGGTGGCCACTCTCAAATGCCCGTCCCACTCGGACATGGCGTACTGGTTGATCAGCCAGCCCGGCACGGAGGCGGCGGCGACGTACCGCGGGGCACCCGCGCCCGAGATGTCGAACTGATAGATCTCGGTGGTCTCGTCCCTGGGATCGGGTGCGATGTTCCGCGTGGTCAGCATCGGCAGCACCCGCCAGCGCTGGTCGTTGGCGACGTACAGCCGGGGTCCGTTGCTGTAGACGGTGTCGCCGTCGGCGATCACAGTGACCGGGGCGCCAGCGCCGAGGGTAACCACGCCGAGGTCGAAGCTGAGCACGGTCACCAGCGACGTGCCGGAGTAGGCGGCCGGCCGGCTCACCCGTTCGCAGCCGACCCGTCCCGCGCTGGTTCGCCCGCCGGAGGTGACCTCGTACCGGGGCAGCCAGTCGTCGGCGGTGGCGTTGTCGATGATCTCGCGGTTGGCGGCAGTGCGCTGCTCATCGGTGGCCCGTTCCCGGTACGGGAAGTTCAGCCGGGGCGCGGAGCGGACCACGACCCGGACAGTGGTGCCCACCTGGCGGGCGTCCACCAGATTGCCGTCGATCCGGTATTCGCCGATGATCTTCGGCTCGCCGGACAAGTCGACCATGATCAGCCGGGGGCCGACGATGCCGTCCGGCATCGGGGCGTCTGCGACGCGCCCGCCTCCCTCGGGGACGGCCGTTGTCGCCATCCCGGCCCACCCGTCGCGGCGCAGCACCAGCGCACGGTCACCGTGCAGCAGCAGGCCGTCTTCGGCCCCGCCGAACTGATCGGCACCCGGTGCCAACTCCAGCTCTCCGGTCAGCCGGCGGGTGGCCGGGTCGACCACGTACAGCTTGCCGTGCTGCACGGTGACAATCCGCTTGCCGTCGGTCTTGACCAGGTCCGGTTCATCGGCCCCAACCTCGTGCGTGTTGGTGCCCGAGTAGCCCTTGGGCGCCGCATCCGCCGGCCCCGCTGCGACGGGCGCCCCAGCCTGTTCGGCGCGGCCGAAGGTACGGATGTCCCCGTTCGGCCCGAACCCCCAGGGCCCGACGTATGCCTTGGCAGCCGTCTTCAGCTGCCGCAGCGCCTCCGGGCAGGAGTCGAACGCGACGAGCCGGAACCCGCCGGCCGGCACTACCCGGTCACGTGGCGACACGGGGGCCGGTTCCGCCGTGCAGCCGGTGACCAGCGCCAGGCCCGCGACCAGGGCCAGCCCCATGACGCGAGCTGGAGTCATGACTCGGGGGACGCCGGTGATGGCCGTTGGATGGGGTACGTGGGCGCTGCTACGCGTCATGCCCCCTACGACGTGACTGCCCCGGGCTGGGTTCCCAGCATCAGACCCCGCGCCAAGTTGTCGACCTGGGTGCGGGTGTCGGTAGCTCAGGCGGAGGCGGCGCGACCCATCTCGGCGAGGATTCCGGTGCCCTGACCGAGCTCGATCAGGTAGCCGTCCGGGTCGCGCAGGTAGCACCGGATCTCGACGCCATGATCCTTGGGCTCGGTCAGGAACTCCCCACCCCGTGACCGCCACTGCTCGTAGACGGCTCGGACGTCGGTGACCCGGATGTTCATGGCGCTGCTGAGCGTCCGCGAATCCGGCGGCGCCTGCGCCTGCACACCCGGCTTGTCGTCAGTCGGGCCACCTTCGTCGTTGATCACGATGTAGCTGTTGTGGAACCGCAGGATCGCCGGCTGGCGTTCCCGCACCACTGTCGCTCCCAGCACCCGCCGGTAGAACTCCCGTGAGCGGTCCACATCCCGCACGATCAGCAGGTGCGTCAGCACCAGCCCAGCCTCGGGCTGGAAGTAGTCGGGTGCCTCGCTCGCCATCACGCCTCCCCCGGGTCCGTTCGGCTGGGCGTACCCGCGTGCGGCGCCGGCACACCCATCGGCTCGACGACGCCCGGCCACAACGAGTCACCGTGTCGGGTGTCGGCTGTAACCGTCGGGCTTGACGGTCGCGATCGCCTCGCCGATGCCCGTCAGGGTCGCCCACGTGCCGCAGACGGGGCGCCGGACCCCAGTTTCGGCCCCCGTTGGTGACTGCAACCATCAGCATGGCCGGCTGCTCGCGCCCGCACTCAACGGCGGTAAGGAGTCAACGCCAATCAGGTATTTGCATCTATCTAATGATCGACTACGGTGATCGGGACTCAAGGCAGCCCCCTTACACAGCGTGATTACCGTGTCTGCTGGGCACGGGCAAGCACCGAAGTGACACTGGGAGATGTGCCTCGAGTTCCGACGCCTCACAAAGCTCATCCGGTCAGCGACAAGCCTCTTCTCACGACGCCACAATTTAGCACCCGCCGGGGAAGAAGCACCTCCTCCGGCGCATCCGCTGCGGGCCCGGGCGCTGTTCCGGGCCGGCGGTCAGGACGACGAGGCGATGGCGGAGCTGACCGCGCTGCGCCCGTTCCTGCTCGTGCAGCCCGA
>NZ_JBEXEV010000051.1:0-29167 GCF_040606435.1 Micromonospora sp. NPDC005413 | reverse complement strand
TTCTTTCGGTCCCGCGGGGGGGGGGTTTCCAATACCCCCTCTAACTCCCCCCGGCGGGCCGGTCATACACCCCGCGGGGGGGGGGGGGCGGGGCCCCCCCCCGGGGGGGGGCCCCGCGCGGACGTGGGGTGGGCGGGACGATCCGGCGACGACACCGCGTCGTCCCGCCCGGTTGGTGCGCTGCCGAGGGCAGACGTCATCGGGACAGTTCCTTCGCGTACTCGGCCTGGACCGCCTTCACGTACCCCTCGGGCGTCTGCTGGCCGGCGACCAGCTTCTGCATCTCCGGCGTGATCGCGGCGGCGAAGATGCCACCGGTCGCGTTCGCGGTGAAGTCCACCGCGCCGTTCTCGGCCCCGAGCTGCTGTGACGCCTTGAGGGTCTCGGCCAGAACGGTGTTCGGAGCGGCGGCCGGCACCGGCAGGTCACTCGGGCCGCCGGGGCTGGACCCGCCGACCGTGACCGCGATCTCGCGCGCCTTGGCGTTGGTGTGGACCCAGTTCAGGAAGAAGGCGGCGGCGTCCGGGTTCTTGGCCTTGGCGGAGACACCGAAGGTATTGGGGGCGGACATCGCCACGTGCTTGCCGCCGGAGGACTCGGTCGGGAACAGGAAGAAGCCCACGTTGCCGGGCATCGTCTTGTCGAGGTTGGCCGACTCCCAGTCGCCGTTGAACATGAACAGGCCGTTGCCCTTCTGGAACTCCCCCACCATGCCCGCGTAGTCCAGGGCGTTGGCGTCCTTCGGGAAGTAGCCGGCCTGTGCCCACTTCTGGATGGACTGGGTGGCCTTGAGCGCGGCCGGAGTGTCGAACGTGGCCCCCGGCTTCTGGAAGATCCAGTCGGCGACCTGGGCCGGGTCACCGAACTGGTTCTGCAGCGCCTGATGCGGGAAGTTGATGCCCGCGGTGTTCTTGTTGAACTGCATGATCGGCTGGACTCCGCCGGTCTTCGCCTTCGCCAGCAGCTGCTCGAACTCGGCGACGGTGGCCGGCGGCTGGGTCATGCCGACCTGCTGGGCGAGCTTCTTGTTGTAGAAGACGCCGGTGACGCTGTAACCGAGCCCCATCCCGTACAGCGATCCGGTGCCCCGGGTGTTGTCCCCAACGCGCAACTGCATCAGCTGCGAGGCCGGGAACTTGTCCCAGCCGTACGCGGTGAAGTACGGGTCCAGGTTCTTGAGCAGGTCGTCCTTGACCAGGTCGACCATGGTGGGAAGCCGGATGATGTCGGGCGAGTTGTCCGAGGCCATCACGCGGGGCGCGTTCTCCACGATCACCGTGAACTGGTCCTCGCGGATGTTGAACGTGACGTTCGAGTGCTGCTTGGAGAACTCGTCGGCCAGCGCCTTGGCCAGGGGGAAGCCGGTCTCCGCGTACATCTCCAGGGTGATCGGGGCGGTCCCGAGTTCCGTCTTGACGGCGGCGTCGGGCTCGGCGGTCGACGACCGGTCCTCCCCCGGCGCACTGCAGGCCGTCGCGGTCATCCCGATCGCCAGCAGCGACGCGAGGATCATCGCTCTACGTCGCGGGAACTTTGTCAGCAATTCTGCCATTCCATGACTCCTTGACATCTCCGCGCGTCCCGCGACCCGTGGCCGCGCGACGGCTCCACCGGGACCGCCGCAGCCGGGTGACAGCCACGACGTGTACGTCGTGACCGGTCGCCCCAGCACAGCACCCGTACCGTCATCAAAATGAACCCGGCACGGCCACCGAAGGCGCCCCGCGAGGCGCCAAAAGTGGTCGCTAAACTGATTTAGCAGAGCATGCGCGTGGCGCGGGAAGCTGTCAAGGACAACTTGGCAACGGTGCGGAAACATCGGCTTCACACCACGCCGGGGCATGACCGGCGGGGGACCTCGCGCGGCGACGCATCATGATGGGCAGGAGCGGCGCCTGTGGTACCGCGCCTGATTCGGAGGACTGATGGGCCGCAACAGAGCAACCCTGGCCGATGTCGCGCGGAAGGCCGGGCTGTCGAAGACCGCCGCGTCGATGGTGCTCAACGGCAGGGAGGGCACCCGACTCTCGGCCGAGGCGCACCAACGCGTGTTCGCCGCGGCGGAGGAACTCGGCTACCGGCCCAACCTCGCCGCGCGCAGCCTCCGCACCCGCAAGACGGCCACCATCGCGTTCGTCTCCGACATCGTCGCCACCACCCGGTTCGCGGGCGGCCTCATCCGCGGCGCCCTCGACGCGGCCCGGGAACGGGACCACGTGCTGCTCATCACCGAGACGCAGGGCGACGCCACCTTCGAGCAGTACGCCATCGAGGCCGTGCTCGACCGGCAGGTCGACGGGGTGATCTACGCGGCGATGGCCACCCGACGGCTGACGGTGCCCCCGGCGATCCTCGGCGGCCCGGTGGTGCTGCTCAACGCCACGAGTCCCGACGGCCTGCCCAGCGTCCTTCCCGACGACGACCGGGCCGGCCGCTCGGTCGCCACCGCCTTGCTCGAACACGGCCACCGCGACGCGATCGCGCTCATCGGCCGCAACCGGCTCAAGGAAGACGACCCCGAGGTCTCGCTCGCCGCCCGGGCGCGTCTGCACGGCATCCAGCAGGCGCTGGACGACGCGGGCGTCACCCTCCTGGCCGAGTGCTTCTGCACCGAGTGGTTGCCCGAGCACGGCTACGCCGCCATGCGCGGTCTCCTGAACAGGCCGAAGCGACCCAGCGCGATCATCTGCATGAACGACCGGCTGGCCTTCGGCGCCTACCAGGCGCTCGGCGAGGCGGGGCTGACCGTCCCGGAGGACATCTCGGTGATCTCGTTCGACGACGACCCGATCGCCGCCTGGCTGCGTCCCAGCCTGGCCACCACGGCACTGCCGCACGAACAGATGGGACGACGTGCGGTCGAACTACTCCTGGACGGCGGCGCCACCGAGCCGTCGCTCGTCCCGATGCCCCTGCGCCGACGCAGGTCCCTGGCACCTCCGGCTGGGTGAGCACGGGGGCGCGCAGCCCGGCCTCGTCCGCCGCTAAAACGGTTTAGTGCTAGGTTTCCGGCCATGCTTCGCCTACCCGACCACTGGGTGTGGGACAGCTGGTACGCGCGGGACGAAAACGGCCTCTGGCACGTGTTCTTCCTGCGCGCGTCCCGCGCCCTGCACGACCCGCACCGCCGCCACCGCCGCGCCACGATCGGCCACGCCGTCTCGGCCGACCTGTACTCGTGGCGCCTGGTCGCTGACGCCGTGGTTCCCGCCGACGCTCCGAGCTGGGACGACCTGGCGACCTGGACGGGCTGCACGGTCCGTGGGCCGGACGGACGGTGGTATCTGTTCTACACCGGTGTCGGTCGCGCCGAGGACGGGCTCGTCCAACGCATCGGCCTGGCCGTCTCCGACGACCTGACCACCTGGGAACGGCACGGCACCGAGCCGATCGTCCAGGCCGACCCGACCTGGTACGAACTGCTCGACAAGGACCAGTGGTACGAACAGGCGTGGCGTGATCCGTGGGTGTTCCCCGACCCCGACGGCGACGGCTGGCACATGCTCATCACCGCGCGAGCCAACACGGGGCCGGCGAACACCCGTGGTGTCGTCGGCCACGCCACCTCCACCGACCTTGTCACCTGGACCGTTCAGCCACCGCTGTCGACACCGGCCGGGTTCGGCCACCTCGAGGTGCCCCAGGTCGCGGTCATCGACGGGCAGCCCCTGCTGCTGTTCTCCACCGATGCCACCGGCAGCGCTCGGCGCGACGACCACCGGATCTGGGTGGCGACCGGCCAGACCGTCCTCGGCCCGTGGGACATCGCGTCCGCCCAGCCGTTCACGCACCCACACCTGTACGCGCCCCGGCTGGTCCCGGAGAACACTGATGACTGGTCGCTCATCGGTTTCCTCGACCACGTCGACGAGACGTTCGTCGGGGAACTCACCGACCCCATTCCCGTCCGCTACGAGGCCCCGACCGGGCTGATCGTGGACACTGCGAGGACGGTCGAAAAGCCGTGACCGCACAGGTCCGGGCTGAGGCGTGTCGCCCCGGCCCGGACCCGTTGGTGTCCAGCTCCCAGGTCAGCTGCGCAGCTGCCACTGCTGGTTCGTGCCGCCGTTGCAGGACCAGAGGATCAGCTTCGTACCGTTCGCCGTCGCGGCGCCGTTCGCGTCGAGGCAGAGACCCGACTGGGCGCCCGTGATCGTGCCGTTGGCGTTGATGTTCCACTGCTGGTTGGCCTGACCGTTGCAGTCCCAGATCACCACCGTGGTGCCGTTGCTGGTGCCCTGGCCGGAGGCGTCCAGGCACTTGGTGCCGTAGACCATGAGCTGTCGGCTGGCGGTGGCGGTCCACCGCTGGTTGGTGGCACCACTGATGCAGTCCCAGATCTGGGCCTGCGTGCCGTTGGTCGTGCTGGAACCGCCGATCTCGGCACAGCGACCCGACTGGACGCCCACGATCTGCACGTTCTGCGGGTTGGTGCTGCCACCGCCCTGGACGCCGGCGGCGGTCATCACCGTCTGCGCCCCCGACGGCCAACTGCCGCCGGAGACCGTGACGTTGCCGGAGACGACGTTGCCGCGATCTCCGTTGGTCACGTTCGTGCCGCTGCTGGTCGACCAGTTGTTGGTGACGGTGAAGTTGCCCATGTTCTCCGCGTAGTAGTAGTTGGCGGTGGCCCAGGTGCCGGTGGAGGAGAACACGTTGTTGCGGGCGGTGTAGTAGCGCGAGCCCTCGTCGAAGTAGAGCCCGAACCAGCCGTTGGTGCGCAGGCAGTAGTTCTCGGCGATCAACCCGCCCGGGTTCGCCGACAGCGAGTAGATGCACCCGCCGTCGGTCATCTGCTGCATGACGTCGTGTACGTAGTTGCCGACGACCTGGTTGTTGGCCGCGGTGGTCGCCGTGGTGTAGCGCGGCTGGTAGTTGTACAGGCCCCGGTTCGCGTAGTGCTGGCTGCCGCCGGCGTCGTTGGCGCCCCAGCCGTAGCCGACCGACAGACCGGTGTACGGCATGTTGTAGACCTCGTTGTGCGAGACCAGCGAGGTGTTCACGTAGGTAGTGAGGATCGAGACGACGCCCCGGTACTCCAGACCGAGATCGTGCACCTTGTTGTTGCTGATGGTGACGTTGCGGTTGACCATCCGCTGATCGCTGGGGTGGTGGGCGTCGGCACGTACACCGCCGACCACGATGCCCCCGGCGGAGTTGCGGGCGATCTCGGAGCGGGTGACGGTGATCGTGCTGGCACCCAGGCCGACGCCGCTGGCGTGGGCGTTGGCGTCGTTGCCGATGCCGATGGCCGTCTGCCCGAGGTTGACGAACTGGGAGTCACTGAAGGTGATGGTGTTGGCGGCGGAGACCTGCACGGCGGCGGGCATCTGGTTCCAGCTCGGCCGGGTGGCCTCGAACAGGGGGCAGCCCTCCTGGCAGGAGGTCAGCGCGTCGGCCGGACGGGCCCACGTGCCGGTGATGTGGGCACCGGTCTGCTGGTCGGCGAAGCCGTTGCTGCTGCTGGGGCCGAGCCAACTGGTGCCCGTGAAGGTGATCCCGCTGAACGAGATGTGGTGTGCGGGCGCGTCGTAGGTGCCGCCGACGTTGACCAGGGACTGCAACTGCGGCAACTCCACGCTGACGGTGCTCATGTTCTGCCCCGCGAGCGGGATGTAGTTGAGCTGACCGTTGCCGGGGTTGAGATACCACTCCCCCGGTGAGTCCAGGAACTCGTACGCGTTGGCCAGGTAGAAGGGACCCGCGCGGTGCGGCCTGGAGAGGGTGTCGAACCCGAAGGTGTTGTTGTTCCACGCGGGCTGCTGCATCGTGAGGAAGTTGCCGCTGATGCTCTGCACCGGCGAGTACCGGTCGGTGAACGAGCCGACGCTCTCCACCTCGACCCGGTTCTGGTTGCCGAGGTTGTTGAGGTAGTTCAGCGCGCTGTTGCTGAACCGCATGCCGGCCGTGGTGAAGGTGAAGTCGGCCCGGTTCACGGCGGTACGCGCCCGCGTGGCGATGGCCCCGTTGACGTAGAGCTGGCGGCTGTCGAGCCCGGCTCCGACGTTGGCTCGCCAGATGTTCTTCCCGGAGTCGGCGAGCGACCAACCGGTGACCGCGCGGGCGCCGGTGACCGTCGGGCGGGCGGAGGCCGCTGCCCGCCAGATCACCTGGTAGCCGTTGTTGCCCGAGTCGGCAGCGGTCAGTCGCATCGGCGACGAGAGCCGGTACGCACCGTCGGCCAGTTCCACGACGATGTCACCGGACATCGCGCTGTTCTGCGTCCGCACCGCGGCCTGTGCCGCGGTCAGCGAGCACGGTTGGCTGGCCGAGCAACTGGTGCCGGTGCCGGAGGGCGACGCGTAGAGGGTGGTGGTGGCCGCGAGGGCCGGGGACGCCGAGGCGGTCACCGCGACGAGAGCGGTCAACGCTGTCGCGGCGGCGCCGGCCAGCATTCGGCGCAGCGGCGGGATGGATGAGACGGACACGGGACGGTGCTCCTCACAGGAGAGTGGGGATGGGGGTGGGCGGAACGCCTCGACGAGGCGGAGGTGGTGGTGCCCGGCGGCGCTCACCCGAGGATCTCCCGGAGATAGCGCAGGCCGTCCGTGGCTAGACGGTCCTGCGAGGGGGCCAACGGACGCCAGATCGCCGCGGCGGTGGCGATGGTCTCGTTCTCCGCGGTGAACGACTCGATGCAGATCGCGCCCTGGTAGCCGGTGTCCCGCAGGACGGTGAAGAAGCGGGGCCAGTCGAAGTGGTCGGCACCGGGAGCGCCCCGGTTGGTACCGCTGACCTGGACGTGCTTGATGTGCCGGCCGGCGACGGCGAGGGCCGCGTACGGGTCGGCCTCCTCGATGTTCATGTGGTAGGTATCGATCATGATGCCGACGTTCGACGGGAGACCGTCGATCATCTCGACGGTCTGCTCGATCGTGTTGACGACGCTCGTCTCGTAGCGGTTCAACGCCTCGACACCGATGCTCACGCCCCACTCGCCGGCCTGCTCGGCCACCGGCGCCAGGGCCCGCCGGAAGTCCGCGTAGCAGGCCGCGCGAGCCGCCGGCGACATCCGCCAGGTGCGGCCGACCGAGGCGTACGCGGGACCGCCGACACATCCAGCGCCGACGGCCGCCGCGCTCGCCACGCAGCCCATGAGGTACGCCACCGTCGACTCGACCACCGCAGGTGCGGCGTCGACCAGTTCCCGCCCCGGCGGGGTGACCGCGCAGACACCGGCGGCGACCAGGCCGTGCGCCGCCAACAGGTCCCGGGTACGGATCGGGTCCCAGTCGCCGAGTTGCTCGATCGGCAACTCGACCGCGTCGAAGCCGAACGCGGCGATCCGCGGGATCAGCTCGGCCAGGGCCTCGTCGTCGACTGGCGAGGTCCACACCCAGGGGTTGACGCCGATGGCGTACATCAGGCCCTACTTCCAGCGCTGCGGATAACCGGGCAGGTCGGTGCAGCCGCACATCGCGTAGTGCAGTGGCGGCATGCTCGGATCGAGGTACCGGTCCAGGTTGTCCTGGGTGACGGTCGGCTGCGGCAGCTTCCACGGGCTGGACACCTGCTGGCCGTCGAGGATCTGCAGCGCCGCGATGATCGGCGTACGCCACTGGTAGGTCGGGTAGGTCGGCGCGATCGCGGTGAGCTTCTTGTCCTTCCAGATCTTCAGGAAGTCGAGCTGGTCCTCACCGTTCATCGGCGGAACGGGCTTGCCCGCGTCCTGGAACGCCTCGACCGCCGCGACGGCCACCGCGCCGGCGTCCATCCAGACCCCGTCGATCGTGCCGTACCGCTGGATGTAGTCGTCGACGATCTTCTTGGTCTTGGCCGGATCACCGTCGGTGAACTCGACACCGACGACGTCGACCTTCGCCTTGTCGAACGCCACCTTCGCCGCCGACCAGCGGGTCTCCAGGACGTCGACGCCGGGCAGGATCCGCAGGGCGAGGACCTTGCCGCCGGGCTTCATCTTCTGGCTGACGAACTCGGCCCCGACGTGGCCGAACCCGTAACCGCCGATGGGGTTGATGAACGTCACCGGGCACTTCGTGTTGACACCACGGTCGAAGACGACGACCGGCAGCCCCGCCTTGCAGGCCGCCTCGACGGCCGGGGTGAGCGTGGCGGTGGTGTTCGGCGAGACGATGAGCGCGTCGCAGCTTTTGCCGAGCAGGTCGTTGATGTCCGCGATCTGCTTCTGGTCCTTACCCTCGGCGTCGACGTGCACGAACTCCTTGATGCGGCTCTTCTGCGCCTCGACTTCGGCCTGCATGGTCTTGAACCCGACCTGCCGCCACGGGTTGTTCAGGGCCGCGTTCGAGAAGCAGATCTTGTGTGGGCCGTTCTTCTTGAACTTGGCGGTATCGACCATCGTAGGGTTGAGCACCTGTTCCCACGGCTTGTCGGCCGGGCCCGTCGGTGCCGCGTCGAGCAGCGCGAGCTCGGCGTCGTAGTCGGCCTGCACGAAGAACTTCGACTGTTCCCCGGTGCCGGACCCAGCGGCGGCGGATGCACTCCCCGACGGGCCTGCGGCCGGTTCGTCGGTGGAACAGGCGGCGAGGGACAGCAGGGTGACAGCGGCAAGCGCCGCCATGGAACGTCGCACTATGGTTTCCCCTTTATCTCGACGAAGAACGCGTTGCCGAGACCGCCACGGCGAGCAGGATGATCCCGCCCTGGACGGTCGACCTGAGGGCGCCGGAGACGCCGTAGAAATTCATGAGGGCGAACAGCAGTTCGAGGGTCAGCGCACCGAGCATCGCGCCGACGACCGACCCGCGACCCCCACCCAGCGCGACGCCACCGAGGACGACCGCGGTGATCGCACCGAACTCCAGGCCCGCGCCGGCCTGGAACGACACGCCGCTGTAGCCGCCCAACAGGATCGCCGCCACCGCCGCCGCGAGCCCGCTGAGGATGAAGGCGAAGGTCCGGGTACGCCACACGCGTACGCCGCTCAGCTCTGCGGTGCGCGGGTTGTCGCCGACGGCGACCAGCGTCCGACCGAAGTCGGACCGCATCAGCAGCACCGCCGCCACCGCGACGACCACCAGGACCATCAGCGCGTACGGCACGCGGCCCAGCACCGGCACGTCCTCGAAGGCCCGCCGGCCGAACCGCCGGAACTCCTCGGAGAGCCCACCCTTCGGGGCGCCGTCGGACCACAGGTAGACCGCGCCCACGAGGATCAGGAACATGCCGAGGGTGGTGATGAACGACGGCACCCGCAGCCGCGTCGTGATCAGGCCGTTGACCAGCCCGACCAGTGCTCCGAAGGCGAGCAGGAGCAGCACCACCGGCCAGGTACGCGCCGGGTCGCTGTCGATCAGCCGGGCGGCGACCACCACCTGAGCGGTGACCAGGGAGCCGACCGAGAGATCGAACTCACCGGCGACGATCACGAAGTACTGGCCGGCGGCGAGCAGGATGATCGGTGCCGAACGACCGAGGAAGGACATCAGCGACGGCGGGGCCAGGAAGTCGGGCTGCCGAATGCCGACGAGGACCAACAGCACCGCGAGAATCGCGAGGATCGGCAGGACACCACCGGGACGCACCCGCGGCAGACGCAGCGACAGGGAACGGGGCTGGACGGTCTGCATGGCTAGGCCGCCTTTCGCATGGCCCGGCGGGCGTAGACGGCGACCGCGGCGATGATGATGACGCCCCGGATCACCTGCTTGAAGAAGGCGTCGACCTCGAGCTGGTTGAAGATGGCGTCGATGCTGGCGAGCAGCAGCACCCCGCCGACCGTGCCGACGACGCCGCCGCGCCCACCGGCGAGGGCGGTCCCGCCGATCACCACCGCGGCGATCGACTCCAGGTCGTAGAGGCCCTCGGTGCCGACGCGCGGGGCGCCCGAGCCGAGCCGACTGGCGAGATAGATGCCGGCGAGCCCTGCACACATCGAACACAGGACGTGGGCGGTGACGAGGACCCGGTCGTTGCGGACACCGGAGAGCCGGGCCACCTCCGGATCCCCGCCGACGGCGACCAGATGGTGGCCGAAGCGGGTCCGCGAGAGCGCGAACCAGGCCGCCGCGGTCACGGCGATCAGCAGCAGGAACGACACCGGCACCGGCCCGACGCGCTGGTAGCCGAGCGCCTGCACCAGCGAGGGTGCGGTGGCGCCGGCCGGGCCGTCGTAGCCGTTGTCGAGGTAACCCTTGAGCAGCAGCCCGACGCCGAGGGTCGCGATGAACGCGTTGACCCGGAACCTGGTGACGAGGAGCCCGTTGAGCAGCCCGACGCCGGCGCTGACGACGAGCACCAGACCGATCGCCGGCAGCACCGCACCGTCGCTGCCGTTCATCGTCTCGGCCGCGACGAGTGTGCTGAGGCTGATCACGTACGCCACGGAGAGGTCGAGTGAGCCACCGAGGATGACCAGGGTCTGGCCGACGGCGACGAGCCCGAGGCCGGCTGCGACGTGCAGCAGACTCACAGTCGTGGACTGGTTGAAGAGCTGACCGCCGTCGAGCAGGACAACCAGCCAGCCGATCGCGAGCGTGAGGGTCAGGGCCACGAAGACGCCCGGTACCGGACGCCGGGCCGGCAGCAGCGACAAAGCGCTCACTGGACCGTCTCCCGTGTGGTGGTGCCGACCGCCAGGGCGACGACGTCCTCCTCGGTCGCGCCGGCGGGCAACTCGCCCGCGACGTGGCCGTCCCGCATGACGACGATCCGGTCACTCATCCCCAGCAACTCCGGTAGATCGGACGAGATCATCAGCACGGCCGCGCCATCCCGGGCGAGGCGGCGGACGAGGTCGTGAATGGCTGACTTCGCGCCCACGTCGATGCCCCGGGTCGGCTCGTCGAAGAGCAGGATCCGTGGGTTGAGCGCGAGCCATCGGGCCAGCACGACCTTCTGCTGGTTGCCGCCGGACAGGAAGCGGATCTCCTGGTCGTCGCCGGCGCCGCGGATCTCCACGGCGGCCAGCAACTCGCGCACCCGGGCCGTCCTCGCCGCCCGGCCGGACCGAGCGGCGAAGACGGCCCGGCTGGCGAGCAGCGCGTTGTCGAGCACCGACTGCCGGGGGACGATCCCCTCGCCCTTGCGGTCCTCGGTGACGTAGGCGATGCCGGCCCGCATCGCGGTGCGGGGTGAGCGCAGTCGGACCGGCCGGTCGTCGAGCGTGACGTCGCCGGTCGTGAACGGCGACACCCCGAAAATCGCACGGGCCAGCGCGGACCGCCCGGAGCCCTGTAGGCCGCCGATGCCGAGCACCTCGCCGGCGCGCAACTGGAGGTTGACGTCCCGCAGCTTCCGGTTTCCCGCGTCGCGAAGGTTGAGCCGCACCGGACCCCGGTCCTCCGGGGCGGCCCGGTCCGGGTAGTAGCTGGACAGTTCCCGGCCGACCATGTGCCGCACCAACTGGTCGGCGGTGGTGTCCGCGGTGTCCACTGTGGTGACCCGACGGCCGTCCTTGAGAACGGTGATCCGACCGGACAGGTCGAAGACCTCGGCGAGCCGGTGCGAGACGTACAGCAGCCCGATGCCCCGCTCCTGGAGGCGGCGCACCAGCCCGTAGAGCAGCTCGACCTCGTGGTCCGCCAGCGCGGCGGTCGGCTCGTCCATGATGAGCAGCCGCGCGTCCAGGGCGAGCGCCTTGGCGATCTCGACGACCTGCTGCTGCGCGACGCCGAGCCGCCCCACCCGGGCGTCGGCCGGCAACGTGGTCTCGCCGATCGAGGCGAGCAGTCGCCGGGTGCGGTCGAGCATCCCGCGACGGTCGACCAACCCGCGGCGGACCGGCTCGTGTCCCAGGTAGACGTTCTCCGCGACGGTGCGCTCCGGGAGCAGGTTGAACTCCTGGTGGATGATGCCGACGCCGGCCCGCTGGGCGTCGCGCGGACCACGGAACGTGCGCGGTTCACCGGCGAACTCGACGGTGCCCTCGTCCGGGACGTACCCGCCCGAGACGATCTTCATGAGGGTGGACTTCCCGGCGCCGTTCTCACCGACGACGGCGTGGACCTCGCCCGGCGCGACATCGAGGTCGACACCATCGAGAACGCGTACGCCGAGGAACGACTTGCCGATGCCCCGGAGGGTGAGCAGCGGCGCCGGCGGTGGGTCTGACATCCCGAGAGCCCTCACAGATAGTAGTCATTGGCAAGATCCGTACACCGGTCCCCGGTGGCTTCGAGGCGCTGGACACCAAACTTTCGCCGCTAGCGCGGCGGCTTACGTTCTCGCGTTACGAACATTCCCTTGACATCGATGAAACATCACACGTATGAAGATAGATGTTTGGATGCGGGTCCGCAATCCTCGACCTGAGGCGATTGCCAGGCCCGCCGCTCGACCGGCAGCGGCGCCGCAGCGAAAGAGTCGGGCATGGCCACCGTCAACCTGACGGAACATCAGACGCTACCCATTTTATTGACAGTTATCTATCCCTAGCTCATCCTGACCTCGCGGACCACGGGACGAGAACACAGCCAACATCACGCTGTGTGACGTCCTGCTGGGCTGACTGCCGTTGCGGCGGACGGCACGACGACCGACCAGCACACTCGCGCCCTCGCGCGTCCAGGCACAACCTGACGCGTCGCCGGGCCCGTGGTCGCAATCTCGTTGCCCGCCCAACCTAGGAGACGGCATGCGTCGCAACTCATTGATCATCGCGGTGATCGCCGGCCTGTTACTGGCGCTCGGGCTCGCCCCGCCAGCGTCCGCAGCCCCGGCCTTCCGCGCCCTGTTGTTCACCAAGACCGCCGGCTACCGGCACGACTCGATCCCCGCCGGGATCTCGATGTTCCAGCAACAGGCAGCAGCGAACAACTTCGAGCTGGTGCAGACCGAGGACGCGAGCGTCTTCACCCCCGCCAACCTGGCGACCTTCGACGTCATCATCATGTTCCAGACCTCGGGCATGGTCTGGACCTCGGCAGCCCAACGCCAGGCCGTGGAGGGTTACCTCGCCAGCGGCAAGGGCATCGTCGGCGTCCACAACGCCACCGACATGGGCATCGAGGCCGAGTACCCGTGGTGGGACCAGACCGTCAACGGCGGCGCCCACATGCCTGAGCACTCCCCCGGCGTGCTGGCCGGCACCGCCATCGTCGCCGACAAGCAGCACCCGTCGACGGTTGGCTTGCCGGATCGCTGGAGCCGCAGCGAGGAGTGGTACAACTTCGACACCAACCCACGCGGCAACGTGCACGTGCTGGTGACCGCCGACGAGCGCACGTACAACCCGGGGTCCCGGGCGATGGGCCCGGACCATCCGATCTCCTGGTGTCGCAACGCGGGCGGCGGACGGGTGTGGGCCACCGCGATGGGCCACGCGATCGATTCCTACAGCGAGACGAACTTCCGCAACCACGTCCTGGGCGGCGTCCGGTGGGCCGCCGGCAACGTCGCCGGCGACTGCGGTGGCACCGTCTGGGGCAACTTCGAGAAGCGCACCCTCGACGACAACACCGTCGACCCGATGGCGATGGCCGTGGCACCGGACGGGCGGGTGCTCTACGTCCAGCGCGGCGGGCAGGTGAAGATCTTCAAGCCCTCCACCAACAGCACCGTGACCGCCGGGACGCTGAGCGTCTACACCGGCGGCGAGGACGGCCTCACCGGTATGGCGTTGGACCCCAACTTCGCCAGCAACGGGTACGTGTACCTCTACCACTCGCCGTCGAGCAGCACGACGGACGTCAACCGCGTCTCCCGCTACACGCTCAGCGGCGACACGCTGAACATGTCCAGCGGTGTGACGATCATCGACATCCCGGCCTACCGCGACCGGACATTCCCCGAGCCCGGGCACACCGGCGGTTACATCGAATTCGGTCCGGACGGCAACCTCTACATCGGCACCGGCGACGACACGCCCCCGAACCTCGACCCCAACTGGCAGGGGTATGCCCCGCTGGACTGGCGCTCGGGCAAGTCCAACCTCGACTCCGCCCGGACCGCGGGCAACACCAACGACCTGCGCGGCAAGCTGCTGCGCATCCGCCCCGGAGCCAGCGGCAGCTACACCATCCCGACCGGCAACCTCTACCCCCAGGGCACGGCGCAGACCAAGCCGGAAATCTACGCGATGGGCTTCCGCAACCCGTTCCGCTTCTCGATTGACGCGGCCACCGGCTGGGTCTACCTCGCCGACTACGGACCGGACCGCAACCCGCCCACCACCAACCGCGGCCCCGAGGGCCTGGTCGAGCTCAACGTGATCAAGACGCCCGGCAACTACGGCTGGCCGTTCTGCCACGGCGACAACCAGCCCTACGCGCCGTTCAACCCCGACACCGGCGTCGTCGGCGCGAAGTTCAACTGCTCGGCACCGGTCAACAACTCGCCCAACAACACCGGCCTGACCAGCCTGAAGCCGGTCGTCGCACCCAACCTGTGGTACGGATACGGCACCTCGCCGACCTTCCCGGAGCTCGGCTCCGGCGGCTCGGCGCCGATGGGCGGGCCGGTCTACCGGTACGACGCGGCGAACCCGTCCGCGACGAAGTTCCCGCCCTACTACGACGGCGTGCACTTCTTCTACGAGTGGTCGCGCAACTACATCAAGGAGGTGCACTTCGACTCGGCCACGGCGGTGACCCGCACCAACCCGTTCATGCCCGGGGGCGGGTTCAACAAACCGATGGACATGGAGTTCGGTAAGGACGGCTCGCTCTACCTGCTGGAGTGGGGCACCAACTTCGGCGGCGGCAACAGCGACTCCGGGCTCTACCGGATCGACTACATCCAGGGCGGCCGGTCACCGATCGTCAAGGCCACCGGCACACCCACCAGTGGCACCTCGCCGCTCACCGTCCAGTTCAGCAGTGCCGGCACGACCGACCCCGACGGCAACACGCTGAGCTACCAGTGGACGTTCGGCGACGGAACCACTTCCACCGCGGCCAACCCGTCGAAGGTGTACACCACCAACGGCAACTACACGGCCCAGTTGAAGGTCACCGACAACACCGGTAAGACGGGCTTCGCCAACGTCCAGATCACCGTCGGCAACACCGCGCCGGTGGTCACCATCACCACCCCGGCCAACGGCGGCATGCTCACCTTCGGTGACAAGGTGTCGTATCAGATCAGCGTCTCCGACCCGGACGGCGGAACGATCGACTGCTCGAAGGTGGTCCTCAACCCGGCGCTCGGTCACGACGACCACGCGCACGAGACCACGGAGTACCCGGGCTGCTCGGGCACGATCTCCACCGACCTGCTCGGCGGGCATCCCGACGGCGCCAACCTGTTCTACGTGCTGAACGCGCGGTACACCGACAGCGGTGGTGCGGGAGGCGCGGCCCCGCTCACCGGCACCGCGCAGGTGATCCTCCAACCGAAGCACAAGCAGGCCGAGTACTACAGCAGCCAGTCCGGCGTCCGGGTCATCGACCAGGCCGGCGCGGAGAGCACCAAGCGCGTCGGGGACATCTCCAACAACGACTGGATCGCGTTCACCCCGATGAGCCTGTCGGGTATCACGAACGTGAGCTACCGGCTGTCGTCGCCGTCCGGCGGCGGCTCGATCGAGCTGCGCGCCGGCTCGCCGACCGGCACGCTGCTGGCCACCACACCCGTGCCCAGCACCGGTGGCTGGGACAACTACCAGTCCACACCGCCGGTGAGCGTTGCCGCCCTCGCCGGGACCCAGACGCTCTACATGGTGTTCAAGGGCAGCACCAGCAACTGGTTCGATCTCGACTCGCACACCTTCGGTGGCGCGGGTGTCGGCGTTCCCGCCACCGGCGGCCTCGCGGGGCGGACCTGGACGGTCACGGCGCAGCACAGCGGCAAGCTGATGGACGTCAGCGGTGTCTCCACCGCCGACGGCGCCCAGATCAACCAGTGGGCGGCCACCGGTGGCAACAACCAGAAGTGGCAGGCCGTCGATGCGGGTAGCGGTGCGGTCTATCTCAAGGCGGTGCACAGCGGCAAGTGCGTCGAGGTGATCGGCAGCTCGACCACGGCGGGGGCCTTCCTCCAGCAGGCCACCTGCAACAACGGCAACCAGCAGAAGTTCACCGCCACCGCGACGGCAACCTCCGGGGTGTACACGGTGCGCAATGTGCTGAGCGGGCTCTGCGTGGACGTCAACGGCGCCGCCACCACGGACGGCGCCCGACTGCTGCAGTGGACCTGCCACAGTGCCAGCAACCAGCAGTGGCGGTTCACCCTGGCGTGACGATCCGCCGCTGTCGCGGTAGCCAGTGACGATCCGGTCGGGACCGGTCTCCGATGCACGGAGCCAGTCCCGACCGGGGGTCACCGTCAAGCGGGATGGACGGGGCCGCCCTGCCCGGGCGGCGCGGCGAGCAGTCCCGCAGCCGCCAGCGCGTCCCAGAGTTCCTCCGCCACGACGGCCTCCGAGCGCCGCACCGCCTCGGTCGTCTGTGACCCGTTGCGTACGCCGACCACCGTCGACACCACGGCCGGCTGCCGGCGGACGAAGGCGAGTGCCGCCTGTGGCAGGGTGACCCCGAACGACTCACAGACCGCGGCGATCCGCCGCGCCCGCTCGATCAACTCCTGTGGTGCCTGCTGGTAGTTGTAGAGCGCGTCAGCCGGTGGCTGGTCCCGCGACAGCAGCCCCGAGTTGTAGACGCCCGCGATGACCACGCCCACTCCCCGGCTCTCGGCGGCGGGCAGCAGGTCCTCGGCCGCACCCTGCTCGAGCAGGGTGTACCGCCCGGCGCACATCACCACGTCGACGTCGGTCTCCCGTACGAACCGAGCCAGCATCGCCGACTGGTTCATGCCCGCGCCGATGGCACCCACCACGCCCTGGTCACGCAGGTCGACCAGTGCGGGCACGGCTTCACCTGCGGCCTGCTCCCAGTGGTCGTCCGGGTCATGGAGGTAGACGATGTCGATCCGGTCCAGCCCCGTGCGGTCGAGGCTGGCCTCGATCGAGCGATGAACGCCGTCGCGACTGAAGTCCCACACCCGCCGGTGGCTCGCGGGAACATCGAACCCGTCGGAGTCCCGTAGGTGCGCGTCCTGAGGCGACGGCACCAGGAGTCGCCCGACCTTCGTCGACACGACGTACTCGTCGCGCGGCCGGTGCCGCAGCGCGGCGCCGAGGCGTCGCTCGGACAGCCCGAGCCCATAGTGCGGCGCGGTGTCGTAGTACCGGACGCCCGCCTCCCACGCGGTGTCGACCGCAGAGGCGAACTCCTCGTCCGTCGTCGCCCGGTACAGGTTGCCGCCCTGGGCCGCGCCGAAGCCCAGCTCGGTGAGGCGTACCTCCGGGCGACGTGGCAGTGCTCGCGCCCTCACGACGCCGCCAGCCCGGAGACGCGGCGCGCCGTTTCCGCCCGGACCAGCGCCCGGCCGGCCTCGTCAGGGTCGGCCCGTCCGGGCACCTGCCCGCCCGTCATCGGCCCAGCCAGCCGCCGTCGACGGGCAGCACGATTCCGTTGACGTAGTCCGATGCGGCCGATGCCAGGAACACCGTGGCACCGCCGAGATCGTCGGCGCGGCCCCACCGGGCAGCCGGAATCCGGGCGAGGATCGCCTGCGCGCGGTCGGGGTCGTCGCGCAGCGCCTGTGTGTTGTCGGTGGCGATGTAGCCGGGGGCGATGGCGTTGACGTTCACCCCGTGGGCTGCCCACTCGTTCGCCAGCGCCTTGGTGAGCCCGGCCACGCCCGACTTCGACGCGGCGTAGCCGGGGACGGTGATGCCACCCTGGAAACTCAGCAGCGACGCGGTGAAAATGATCTTCCCACGGCCACGCTCGACCATCGTCCGGCCAATCTCCCGGCTCAGGACGAAATGGCTGCTGAGGTTCACCTCGATGACGTGGTCCCACATCTCGTCCGGGTGCTCGACCGCCGGGGTACGCGCGATCGTGCCGCCGTTGTTCACCAGGATGTCGATGGGCCCGAGGGCGGTGAGGTCCCGGGCCAACCGGTGTACGGCCGCGCGGTCGCCGAGGTCGGCCCGCAGCGCGGTGAAGCGGCGACCGGCGGCCCGCACCCGACGTTCGACCTCGCTGCCATTCGGTTCGAGCTGGGCGGAGACGCCGACGATGTCGGCACCGGCCAGGGCCAGTGCCTCGGCCATGGCGAGGCCGATGCCGCGTCGGGCCCCGGTCACGACGGCGGTCTGCCCGGACAGGTCGAACAGGGCGGTCACTGGTTGCCCTCCCGCAGGTCGAGCAGCACCTTCATCACGCCGCCACCCTCCAGTGCCGTGAACGCGGCGGTGGCCGCCTCGACCGGTTCGACCCGGGAGATGAGCTGTCGCGCCGGGATCGCGCCCGAGGCGACCAACCGGATCGCCTCCACCATGTCCTCGCGCTGGTACAGGCGAGCCCCCAGGAGCTCCAGCTCGCGCCAGAAGAACCGGTGCAGGTTGACCTCCCGGGGCTTGGGGTGGATCGCCACCATCACCAGCCGGCCGCGGGTGGTGAGGACGTCGACCGCCGTGGTGACGCCGGCTGCGGCACCGGACACTTCGAAGGCGATGTCGGCGCCCGCGCCGTTGGTGCGGGCGTTGACGAGCGCCACGACGTCGGCCGATCCCGGGTCGACGGCCTCGATCCCGATCCCGCCCGCCACCTCGCGTCGGAACGGGTCCGGCTCGACGAGGAGCACCCGCGCGCCGCGACCCTGCGCGACGACGGCGATGAGGACACCTACCGGCCCACCGCCGACCACGACCACCTGGTCGTCGGCGGTCACGTTCCCCCGTCGGACGTCGTGCACAGCGACCGCGACCGGCTCGACGAGCGCCGCGTGGTCGAGCGGCAGGTCCTCGGGAAGTGGCAGGACCAGCTCCGCCGGCACGTTCCAGGAGGACTGCATGGCGCCCGGCGAGTCGATGCCGAGGAAGTTCATGGCGTGGCAGATGTGGGAGTTCCCGCGCTGGCAGGCGGCGCACCGTCCGCACGGCCGGGTCGGCAGCACGGTGACGGCCTGGCCGACGCTCCAGCCGGTGGCGTCCTCGCCGACGGCCGCGATCCGTCCGGACATCTCGTGCCCGATGATCGCGGAGTCACCGACCCGAGCGTCCATGTCCCCGTGGTAGATGTGCAGGTCGGTGCCGCAGATCCCGGTGTAGGCCACCTCGATGCGCACCTGGCCTCGACCCGGTGGCACCGGTTCACGATCCTCGATTCCGAGGTGTCGCGCCCCCCGGTAGACGACTGCCTTCATCGATCCTCCGTCTCAACGGTCGGTACGTCGCTCGTGCCGACCGGGCATGGTCGTGGGTGCACCGCGGTGGCGGCGCACCCACGCTCCCCTTGTTTCTGGCGGTCAGCTCACGTGGGTTCTCAGTGCCGTGCGGTGGGCGACACCTCGTTACGGGAGTGCAGCGGCACGACGGGCACCTGGCGGGCGGGAAGGACGCCATCGACCCCGGCCAGCAGGCGTCGTCCGGCCCGCTCCGGCCGGACGTTGGGGCTCTCGGCCGTCTGCGCCTGCGGACGGCGGTTGGCCATCCGGATTCGCTCCTCGTCGATCCGGACACCCAGGCCGGGTGAGTCGCCGAGGACGAAGGCGCCGTCCTCGACGTGCAGGTCGATGGAGACGCCGACCGGTGGATGCAGGTCCTGCAGCTCGCTGGTCAGGTGATTCGGCACCGAGGTCGCGGCGTGCAACAGCCCGACCGGGCTGTTGCCGATCGGGCTGACCGGCAGGTCGTGGGCGTGGGCCAGGGCGGACGTCCGCAGGAAGTGGGTGACCCCCCAGACGGCGGCCATCTGGACGACGTCGACCGCGCCGGCAGCGATCAGCGGACGGTACTGCTCGAGCCCGGTGAGGTTCTCCCCGGTGGCGACCGAGGCGCAGACCCCTCGGCTGACGGCCGCGAGGCCCTCGGCGTCCCAGCGCCGGACGGGTTCCTCGATCCAGATCAGGTCCAGGGTGCGTTCGAGTTCGCAGACGTGCCGGACGGCCTGCTTGCGGGTCCATGCCTCGTTCACGTCGAGCATCAGACCCGGCCGCCGGCCGTGCCCGGCCTCGGTCAGGACGTCCTTGACCAGGCTGAGCCGGTGCCGGTCGCTCTCGATGTCGAGACCGCCCTTGAGCTTGGCGGCGCGCAGGCCATGACTGGCATAGACCTCGTACTCCGCGACGAGCTCATCGTCGGTCAGCCCGATGTCCAGGCCGGACGCGTAAGCGGGGACCCGCCGGTCACGCCCGCCCAGCAGCCGCCACAGCGGCTCGCCGGCAGCCTGGGCCTTGATGTCCCAGAGTGCGGTGTCGAGAGCGCCGATGGTGCCGAACACCGGGCCCGCATGGCCCGCCTTGAAGGTGTGCCGCAACATGCGGTCGTACAGGGTCGTCACGGCGCGGGGGTCTTCGCCCTCGATGGCTGCGAAGATCCGCTCGATCTCCACGTGCGGCCCGAGGCCGACTCCCGAAATGCCCTCGTCGGTATCGACGACGACGATCGAGACCGGGACCACCCCGTCGGCGAACACGCCGTTGGCATCGCCGACGGGCCGCCCCCATTCCTGGACCGTGGTGAGCGTCCGATATCCCGTGATGCGCATGTCAACCCTTCGTGGAACCGGCGGCGACGCCGTCGGCAATTTGGCGCTGGAGGAACAGGTAGACCAACAGAACGGGTATCGCGGCGATGAGCACCCCGGAGGCGAAGGTGGGGATGTTGTCGGAGTACTGCCCCCGCAACGAGGTCACACCGACCATGAGCGTCCGGTGATCGGCCGAGGGCATCATCACCAGCGCCATGAGGACGTCGTTCCAGCAGAACAGGGCGTTGAGGATGCCGACCGACAGCAGCGCCGGGGTGCCCAGGGGCAGCATGATCCGGCGATACACGCCGTACACGGTGTTGCCGTCGATCCGGGCGGCGTCGACGATCTCCGGCGGGATGCCCTTGTAGTAACTCGTCATCAGGAAGACGGTGAAGGGCAGGAACTGGGCCACATAGACGAGGACCAGGCCGGGGTACGTGTCGATGAGCGCGGTGTCGGCCATCATCCGGGCGAGCGGCACCATGATCACCTGGAACGGAATGAAGAGACCCGCGAGGCAGCCCAGGAACAGCGCCGACGAACCGCGGAACCGCAGCTGGCTCAGGGCGAAGCCGGCCATCGACCCGAGCAGCAGCAGCAGGAGCACCGACGCCGTCACCACGAGCAGCGAGTTGACGAAGTAGCGGCCCATGCCGACGCTGTTCCAGGCCGTGCTGATGTTCTCCCAACGCAGGGCGTCGGTCAGCGAGAAGCGGTCGAGGATGTAGTCACGCCGCGTCTTCATCGCGACGTTGGCGGTGAACAGCAGGGGGTAGACCGTCGCCAGCGCGAGCAGTGACATCGGGATGGCAATCAGCCACCAACCCAGACGGACGCGAGACATCAATCCTCCTTCCCGGCTCGTTCGAGCAGTTTGATCTGGAGCAGCCCCACCACGAGCATGATCATGAACAGGATCGTCGATGCCGCCGACGCGAGGGCCGGCCGGTTCATCTGGCCCTGCTGAATCCAGATGTAGTACTCCGGCAGGTACGTCGAGCCCTCCGGGCCACCGCTGGTCATGACGTAGAGGAGGCCGAACATGGAGGTGAGCATCCCGATCATCGTGGTCACGAAGACGAACTGGATGGTGCGCGAGAGGCTTGGGATGATCACGTGCCAGACGACCTGGCGTAACGACGCCCCGTCCACCCGTGCCGCGTCCAGGAGCGCGGCGTCCAGCGTGGCGAAGCCGGCGAGGAACACCACCAGGGCCATCCCGAAGGTGGCCCAGATGTGCACGCCCACCACCATGAACATCGCGAGGTCCGGGTCACCGAGCCAGTCCACCGGGCTGACGCCGACCGATCCGAGGACGGCGTTGAGGGGGCCGTCGAAGGCGAGCAGGAGGTTGAAGATCGCACCGACGATGACCGGTGACAGCACTGCCGGAAAGAAGTAGACGCTGCGGTAGAAACGATGGCCGGGCACCCGGAGGTAGATGAACGTCGCGAGCAGGCCGGGAATCGCCACCGCCACCGGAAGCAACAGCACCAGCAGACCGACGTTGCGCAGCGCGGTCCGGAACAGCGGATCCTCGAACAGCTCACGGTAGTTGCCGAATCCGACCGTCGACCCGTTCTGCGCACCGTCGCCGGTGAAGGAGAAGTTGACCCCGAGGAGCAACGGGTAGAGCCGCAGCGCCACGATTATCAGGACGGCCGGAGCGACCAGAACGTAGGGGGCGAAGCGTTCGGCCCGCAGGCCGCCGCCGGCGCGACGAGGACGCGCGCCTTTCCGCGGTGCGGAGGATGTGACCGCCGCCCCGCCGGCCCGTCCAGCCTGAGCCAGACGGACCGACGGTTGCGTGTTTCCGATCGGCACGAGGTCAGCCCGCCTGGTCGGAAGCGGCCAGCTGCTTCACCACCTCGTCGACGGTGATCGAACCACTGAGCAGTTGCTGGGAGAGCCGGCCCATCAGGTCCAGCGTCTTGGAGGACAGGGCCACATGCAGAGCCGGCTTGCCGCTCTTCAGCTCGCTGACGATCGTGGCGACGGCCGGGCCGCCCTGCGACACGTCGATCGTGGTGTCGGCGGCGATCGCGCCGGCATCGGCGTAGAAGGCCTTCAACGCGTCGGCCGAGGTCAGGGAGCGCACCAGGTCGGCGGCAACCTTCGGGTCCTTCGTCCACTTGGCGACCCCGTAGCCGATGCCACCGTCGTACGGCAGGCTCGGGGTGGTGCCGGCGGTGACGACGGGAGCCTTCATGACGCCGAGCTTGTCGGCGGTCAGGAACTCGTTGAAGTCCTTCCAGTGCCCCACGTCCGACATCAGCCCCATGACGTGGGCGGCCTTACCCGACTGGAAGAACGCGAAGGAGTCGTTGAACATCGCGGTCGAGTTGGCCCCGTCGCTGTTCATCTTCTTGTCGCCGGCCTCCTTCCAGAGCTGGAAGATCCGCTTGACGTTGGGCGAGTTCCAGTCGCGCTTCCCGGCGATCCAGGCGTCGTACTCCGCGGCGGTGAGGGTGGTCGACCCCAGGCTGGAGAGCCAGAACTGAATGCCGACGCCTTCCTTGTTGCCGAGGGCGAAGCACTTGGCGCCGGCCTTGGCGATGGCGGCGCAGTCGGCGGTGAACTTGTCCCAGGTGGTGGCGGGGCTGGCCGGGTCAAGGCCGGCCTTCTGGTAGATCTCCTTGTTGTAGTAGATGGGATAACCCTGCAGCGTCACCGGGCTGGCGTAGACCTTGCCGTCCTTGGTGAAGGCGTCCCAGCCGGCCAGCCGCTGCTTGTCGTCGGCAACGTAGTCGTCGAGCGGCACCAGCGCGTCCACCCGGTCGCGGATCTGGCCACCGCCGTTGAACAGCATGACGTCCGGGCCCTTGCCGGACTGGATCGCCGCACCGAGCAGCGTGTAGTACTGATCGAAGGGCTGCGCGACGAACTCGACCGTGACATCGGGGTGCTTCTTTTTGAAGTCGGCCTTCGCCTTGTCCAGATACGATGCGGCGAACGCCTCACCGGACTTCCAGTCCCACACCACCAGTTTGCCGTCCGACCCGCTTGACGAGCCCGAACCGGTGGCACTTCCACAGCCGGCCAAGGCCAGTCCCACAACGAGGACGGCCGACCATATTGCTCGCTGTCTCATCAGTTGTCACCTCTGAACGTGGGGGTGGCCCAGCGGACGCGCCGCCACGCCAATATGATCGGAACGTAACTCGTATGACGTGTTACGTCAATACTCGGCCGTACACTGAGCCGGACGTCGTGCCACGGCGAGCCATTCGGAGGGGGACATGACGCCACCGCAGGAGACAGCCCTGAATAATTCGGCGACCCCGGCGTGGGTGCGTCGACCGACCAACCTCGCCAGGGCGGTCACGGCCGAGCTGGTGGAGCGCATCGTCCGTGGCGTCCACCCGTCCGGGACGTCCCTGCCGCCCGAGCCGATCCTCTGCGAGACCTTCTCCGTGAGCCGGACCGTCGTCCGGGAGGCAGTGAAGATTCTTCAGGAGAAGGGGCTGGTGCAGGTCCGCCAGGGTGCCGGCACGATGGTCACCCCACCGTCGAACTGGGACATGCTCGACGAGCTCGTCCTCGGGGCCGCCATCGCCGACGACGACACCCTCGCCATCCTCGACGACCTCGTCGTCACCCGGCGGGTTCTCGAGTCCGACATGGCGAACGTCGCCGCCCGCCTCGCCGACGCGGAGACCATCGACCGACTGCGCGCCCTGGTGGACCGGATGGACGAGCTCGTCGACGACCACGTCACGTACCACGAGCACGACCGGGCCTTCCACGACACGGTCATGCAGGCATCCGGGAACCGCATCGCTCGCGGTGTCGTTCGGGCGCTGGAGAGCCAGGTCATCAACACCGCTAGCTACATGGGCCGAACCGAACGCTCGTTGTGCGTGGCGTCCAACCAGGGCCACCGGCGCATCTACGAGCGCATCGCCGCCCATGACTCCATCGGCGCAGCTGAGGCGATGTTCACCCACATCACCGAGGCCTGGCTGGTCCGCCGCAGCGGGTCGGGCAGGCCGGTCCGTCTCCAACGCTGACCCGACGACGACGGACCGTCGTCAGGTCAGCCGAGCGGATGCAGCGCCCACTCCCAGGTGCAGGAGCAGGCGCTGCCCGACTTCAACGCCGGTCACGCCGGCGACCGGGGTCAGGAGAACTGCGCGAAGAACCTCCAGATCTCACCCTTGGTCCAGGTCGTGATGCCGCTCTCGGCGTAGGTTCCGTCCACCGGGCCGGGCATGTGACCGTTGTCGTACGCGGCCCACTGCACCGGGTACCCGGCCCTGCAGCCCGAGTAGGTGGTCGTGATGTGCGCGCGGCTGCCCGCCCCCGGCTCGGGCGGACTCTGTGCGGTGCAACCGTTGTTCCGGACGAACGTGTCGCGCAACGACCGCCCCTGGGAGATGTTCAGGACGTTGTCCGAGATGCCGTGCAGTCCGAAGTACGCGATGGGCTGCGTACCGCCGCTGCACCCGCTGATCTGCCCGCCGGAGATGACCGCGACGGCCCGGAAGACATTGGCCCGCGCGCAGGCGATGGCGTAGCTCATGCCGCCGCCCCAGCTGAAGCCGAGGGCGAACCGCTGCCTCGGGTTGACACAGAGGTCGCTCTCGATCCGGCTGATCATGTCATCGACGAAGGTGATGTCCTCACCGCCGGCGTTGCCCCAGCCGTTGCCGAACCCCTGGGGCGCGACCAGGATCGCGCTGTTGTTCGACTGCTCCTGCTGCCCGTAGTAGGACCAGGGGGTTCCGCTGGTGCCGCCGGAGGAGATCTCCTGCATGGTGCCGCCCCGCCAGTGGAACGCGAAGATCAGCCGGTAGGGGTTGTTGTTGTTGTAGTTGGCGGGCATCCGCAGGATGAAGGAGCGGCTCTTTCCGTTGCTCTGAATCGTGTGCGTGCCGCTGGACAGCGTCGGCGCCTTGCCGCACCCGTTACCACCCGACGGCGGCGGGTTACCGCCGTCCGTGCGGACGAGCTGCCACTGCTGGTTGGTGCCGTTCCAGTCGGAGTACTGCACGATGTTCGCGCCGTCGGCGGTGGAGGCTCCCTGCACCTCCACGACCTTGCCGCTGTGTCGGCTGATCAGCCGGACGTGGCCGCCGTCCGAGTCGGCCAGCCGGAACTGCTGGTTCGTCCCGTTGAGGTCGGCCCACTGCACGATCGCGCCACCGTCGGCGGTCGAGAAGTTGCTGACGTCGAGCACCTTGCCCGAGTGCCGGGACTTCAGCCGGTAGTAGCCACCCCCCGAGTCGACGAACTGCCACTGCTGGTTCGCGCCGTTGTTCCGCGTCCACTGGCTGATTCGTGCGCCGTCGTTGGTGGCCGAGCCGTACAGGTCCAACGCCTTGCCGCTGTTGCGGTTCACCAGGACGTACCAGGCGTTGGTGTCCACACTCGCCGCCGCCGCGGGCGTCGGGTTGACCGCGACGAGCGTGCCGGCCGCCATGACCGCGGCGGCCGCCGCGGCCAACCCTGACCGCCAGCGACGTCTCTGTGGAGAGGCGGGACGAGCCTCACCGATGGCCTTCATGGTCCACTCCTTCGATCGGGGTCACCCACGAGCAGAACGCGCGGGTGCCCTGGCGTGCGTGCCGGCGTCTGGTGGTGGCGTCAGCACGTCTTGAGGTGTTGTGCGGGCGAGATGTGGCCATGGCGCAGGTGCCTGGCCATGCCACGAGCCGGCCCTGAAGCAGGCGTGCGCTGACTGCGGCAGTGCATCATCTGGCTCCCGGCAGCCACGTGCTCCGCGAGGGAAAAATTAGCGCTAACGACGTCATACGTCAAACGACCAACGTCGATCCCGTCGGCCTGCGCCGCTCCAGCGCCCCGGCTCGCTGAACCCCAACGTCTCGGCGGTCCAGGTGACTTGACGAAGCGCATGTTATCGCTCACAGTCGATGGACGAGGGCGACGTGCCGGCGGTGGCTAACCGGGCGAGCCGCGCTGGTCGCACCTCGGCGCCGACGTCACCCCAGGGCAGGCCGATGGCCGGGCGTGGACCGGTGGTTCGCGGCCACGGTACGGGTGAGTTTTCGATTCCAGGCACCGGCAGGCGACCCGGTGCCATTCCCCCTGCACCGCCAACTCACCAACGACGAGCAACGGCTTCCCAGACCGGCGCGATGCCACACGCCGTGACGTCCGCACCAGGCCGGGTGCCCGTTCGGACACCATCAACCGCCCCGGAGGTACTCGTGAAATCCGCACTGCCACCACTGGTCAGACTGAGGCGCTCGATCGCCTGGCTGGCGAGCCTGGTCTGCGTCCTCGCGCTGGTTCCGGCCAGCGCTTCGAAGGCTGACAACCCCATTGTTCAGCACATCTATACGGCTGATCCGGCTCCGTTGGTGCACAACGGTCGGGTGTATCTGTACACCGGGCATGACGAGGATGGTTCGACGTACTTCACGATGAAGGAGTGGCGGGTGTGGTCGTCCGCCGACATGGTGAACTGGACCGATCACGGTTCGCCGTTGAACCTGAGCACTTTCAGTTGGGCGAGTGCGAATGCGTGGGCCGGTCAGGTCATCGCCCGCAACGGGAAGTTCTACTGGTATGTGCCGGTGACGAACCGGGCGACGAATTCGATGTCGATCGGGGTGGCGGTGGGTGACAGCCCGACGGGCCCGTTCCGGGACGCTATCGGCCGCCCGTTGGTGGGCAATGGTGAGATCGATCCGACCGTGCTCGTCGACGATGACGGGCAGGCGTACCTGTACTGGGGTAACCCGGGTCTGTGGTACGTGAAGTTGAACCCGGACATGGTTTCCTTCTCGGGCAGCGCGACCAGGATCCCGCTGACCACGGCGGGGTTCGGCACCCGTAGCGGGAATGCGAGTCGGCCCACCCTCTATGAGGAGGGGCCGTGGGTGTTCAAGCGCAACGGCTTGTATTACAACGTGTTCGCGGCGGAGTGCTGCTCGGAGTTCATCGCGTACTCGACGGCTCCGGGCCCGACCGGGCCGTGGACGTATCGGGGGACGATCATGCCTCGGCAGGGTGGGAGTTTCACCAATCACGCGGGCGTCGTGGACTTCAACGGCGGTTCGTACTTCTTCTATCACAACGGGGCGCTGCCCGGTGGTGGTGGCTACACCCGGTCGGTCGCGGTGGAGAAGTTCACGTACAACTCCAACGGCACGTTCCCGACGATCACCATGAGCACCACGGGTGCGCCGCAGGTGGGCACGTTGAATCCGTACGTGCGGCAGGAGGCCGAGACGATCGCGTGGGGCTCCGGCATCGAGACGGAACCGTCGAGCGAGGGCGGCATGAACGTCGGCTGGATCGAGAACGGCGACTACGTCAAGCTCAAGGGCGTCGCGTTCGGCGCCGGCGCGACCTCGTTCAACGCGCGGGTGGCCTCGGCTGCCAGCGGCGGAACCATCGAGGTCCGCCTGGACGGACCCACCGGTGCCCGGGTGGGCACCTGCACCGTGCCCGGCACCGGCGGCTGGCAGACCTGGCAGACCGTTTCCTGCCCGGTGACCGGGGCGACCGCTACCCACGACCTGTACCTGAGGTTCACCGGCGGCAGCGGGAACCTCTTCAATGTCAACTGGTGGCAGTTCCAGACCGGTGCCGACCCGACGCCCACGCCCACGCCCACGCCCACGCCCACGCCCACCAGCGAACCCACGCCGACGCCGACGACCACGCCGACGACCACGCCGACGAACCCGGGCGGACAGTCCTGTGGGGTCACCAACACGGTGGTCAACTCCTGGCAGGGCGGTTTCGAGGGACGGCTGACGATCACCAACACCGGGTCCGTGCCGATCGGCGGCTGGCGGGTGAGCGCCACCCTCCCCAGCGGGCAGACGGTGTCCCAGACCTGGAACGGCACCCACAGCCAACAGGGCAACCAGGTGACCGTCACCAACGCCAGCTACAACGGGCAGCTTGCGGCGGGGGCATCCACCACCGCGGGTTACATCAGCGCCGCCACCAGCGGCAACAGCCAACCACCAACCAGTCTGAGCTGTACGGCCGTTTGACGGTCGCGGCGGCCCGCCCCGATGGGGCGGGCCGCCGTTCTTGTACCTGCCCCGACACGTCGCCCGTGCGGGTGCTGGCCTCAGCTCGGTCGGCCGGCAACTCCCGACCACCCGGATCGATCGTGACGGTCGCTACCCGATGCGGACCAGCTGCCACTGTTGGTTGTTGCCACCCCAGTCGGCGTACTGAACGATGTTTCCCCCGTCAGCGGTGGACGCGCCCTGCACCTCGACGGCCTTGCCGCTGTTGCGGTTGATCACACGTACGTAACCACCGGCCGATTCGGCCAGCCGGAACTGCTGGTTCGTACCGTTACCGTCGCTCCACTGCACGATCGCAGCGCCGTCGGAGGTGGCGAAGTTGTAGACGTCCAGCACCTTGCCGGAGTTCCGGGACTTCAGCCGGTAGAAGCCGCCACCCGAGTCCACGAACTGCCACTGCTGCCACGCTCCGTCATTCCGGGCCCACTGGGTGATCCGCGCACCGTCACTGGTCGCCCGTTCGTACACGTCCAGCGCCTTGCCACTGTTGCGATTCACCAACACGTACCAGGCGCTGGTGTCCACCGGGGAGCCTGGCGGGGGCGTCGAGGGCGGGTTCGAGCCCGCGTTGAGGGCGTTCAGGACGTTGGTGTACGCCGCCTTCTTGTTGCCGCCACAGTCGAACAGCAGGGCGTTGTCGGATCCGCGCCAGGAGTCACAGTCCCGCACACCCCACACCGTGATGCCGGTACACCGCGAGACCGCCATGCACGCCCGGGTGACCGACCCGAAGATGCTGGCCTGGTTACC
>NZ_JBEXEV010000050.1:0-29413 GCF_040606435.1 Micromonospora sp. NPDC005413 | reverse complement strand
ACCCGCTACGACAAACTCGCAGTCCGCTTCCAAGCCGTCCTGACCCTCACCATCATCACCGAGTGGCTCTGACCGGCTTATGAAACACGCCTTAGTCGGCGCGCAGCAACGGGGTCAGCTCCGGCCAGCTCTCCACCCGGTGTACGCGGGGCAGCAGCGCCGCGTATGGGGCCACCTGCGCCGGGCGGGGCCGGAACAGGAAGCGGTACGGCACCGAGTCGAGGTAGCCGAGCACCTCCAGCTTGTCGTCCACGAAGTGGGTCAGCCCGAGCCGCCGGGCGATCGGGGCCTTGTCCGGTCGGGTGCGGCAGAAGTGCACCCGCTCGACGGGGATGCCGGTGCGGGTCGGGAAGTCGTGGTGGGCCAGCCACTCCCGGGTGCGCCGCTCGGTGCCCTCTCCGCACTTGGACACCAGGTGCACCTCGTCGAACGCCGGGCCGAGCGCGGCGAGCGCGTCGAACGCACCATCAACCATGGGTGTACGGAGGTAGTGCGCGCCGAAAAAGGACGTGTCGGCGTCTTCGTCGGCCGGCTCGATGATCACGCCGCCGATGTCCACGCCCAGACTCCGCATGCGGCCGATCATGCCGCACCGGCCAGTCGACACGCATCCACGATTCGCTCCCGGGATCTGCTTCGTCCCGACCCGGCGGAGGTGGCACGATCGGCCGATGGCAGTCACGACACGGACGTTGGGGCGCAGTGGCATCACGGTCAGCGCCCTCGGCATGGGGTGCTGGGCGATCGGAGGGCCCTGGGCGGAGGGCACCCAGCCGTTGGGCTGGGGCGCGGTCGACGACGACGAGTCGTTGCGGGCGGTACGCCGAGCGCTCGACCTGGGCATCACCCTCTTCGACACCGCCGACACGTACGGTGCCGGGCACGGTGAGCGGGTGCTCGGTCGGGCCCTCGCCGGCCGCCGGGACGACGCCGTGATCGCCACCAAGTGGGGTTACACCTTCGACGAGGCGAGCCGACAGGCCACTGGGGAGGACGCGTCGCCCCCATATCTGCGGCGGGCCGTGACCGCCTCGCTGCGCCGACTGGGCACCGACCGGATCGACCTCTACCAGCTGCACCTGGCCGACCTGCCGGTGCCGCGGGCGGAGGCCCTGATCGGCACCTGCGAGGACCTGGTCGCCGAGGGCCTGATCCGGGCGTACGGGTGGAGCACCGACCGCACCGACCGGGCCACCGCGTTCGGGCACGGCGCCGCCGGTGCCACCGCCGTGCAGCACACCCTGTCGGTCCTGCGGGACGCCCCCGAGCTGCTCGCCGTCTGCGAGAAGTACGACCTGGCAAGCGTCAACCGGGGCCCGTTGGGGATGGGGCTGCTCACCGGCAAGTACTCGGCCGGGTCGACACTGCCCCGCGACGACGTACGCGGGTTGGCCCCGGGCTGGTTGGAGTGGTTCCGTGGTGGCCGACCGGCACCGGAGTGGCTGCGCCGGGTCAACGCGGTCCGCGCCGCGCTCACCGCCGACGGGCGCACCCTCGCCCAGGGCGCGCTGGGCTGGATCTGGGCGCGCAGCGGTCGCACCATCCCGATCCCGGGCTGCCGTACGGTCGCCCAGGTCGAGGAGAACGCCGCCGCGCTGCACCGGGGTCCACTGCCGGCGGACCAGTTCGCCGAGGTGGAGCGCCAGTTGGCCGCCCTACGTACCGCCGCCCTGCGCGACGCCGACCGCCCCCACTGGCCGCGCCCCACCCACCCCACAACCCACCCCTAACCAGCCCTCTCCCGCCAACCGCACCCCGCCCTTCCGCGCCCCGCACGGCACCCCCAGGCACCGGCGCATCCCGCGCACCGCATCCCGCGCCCGCGCCCGTGCCCGCGCCGATCAAGGAGTTGTGGTGCCCCGCAAATCGGGCCAACCCCGTGTATCGCCCACCACGAGTCCATGATCGACCAGGGTGGCGGCCCGAGCCCCCGATCTTGCGCTTTCTGCCGGGATTAAAGCCGCAATCAAGGCATCTCGGCGACGGAAAGCGCAAGATCGCGGGGCTCGGGGCAGAAGGTGCAAGATCGCGGGGAGCGGGGAGCGGGGAGCGGGATGCGCAGGGCGCGGGGTTAGGGGGTGTGTTCTTTGCGGGCCTGGTCGGCCAGGTGGGTGGGCATGGGATCGTGGCGGACGAAGTGGCGGCGGAAGGTGCCGGTGCCGGCCGTCATCGAACGCAGCTCGACGGCGTAGCGGAGCAACTCGGCGGCCGGAACCTCGGCGCGGACGAGGGTGCGGCCCTCGGCGTCCGGGTCCGGTTCGGTGCCGAGCACTCGACCGCGTCGGCCGGAAAGGTCGCCCATCACCGTGCCCACCGAGCCGTCCGGCACCCGGATGGTGACCTCGTCGATCGGCTCCAGCAGCGCCGGCTGACCACGGTCGGCGGCGTCGCGCAGGGCCAGCGCGCCGGCGGTCTGGAAGGCCGCGTCGGAGGAGTCGACGCTGTGCGACTTTCCGTCGACCAGGGTCACCCGCAGGTCCACCACCGGGTGGCCGGCGACCAGGCCGCGCTCAAGCTGCGCGCGGACGCCCTTCTCCACGGACGGGATGTAGTTGTGCGGAACCGCGCCGCCGACGACCCGGTCGACGAACTCGAAGCCGCTGCCGCGGGGTAGGGGCTCGACCTCGACGTCGCAGACCGCGTACTGGCCATGCCCGCCGGACTGCTTGACGTGCCGGCCGTGCCCCTTCGCGGGCACGGTCAGCGTCTCGCGCAGCGACACCTTGACCGGCTCGGTGTCCAGCTCGACGCCGCCGGCGCGCAGCCGGTCGAGCACCACGTCCGCGTGTGCCTCGCCCATGCACCAGAGCACCAGCTGGTGGGTCTCGGGGTTGCGCTCCAGCCGCAGCGTGGGGTCGCCGGCGACCAGACGGGCGAGGTTGCGGGCCAGGGCGTCCTCGTCGGCGCGGCTGCGGGCGACGATCGCCACCGGCAGTAGCGGCTCCGGCATCTCCCAGGGGGCGATCAGCAGCGGGTCGTCCTTGGCGGAGATGGTGTCGCCGGTCTCGGCGCTGCCCGACTTGGTGATCGCGCAGATGTCGCCGGCCACGCAGAGTGACGTCTCACGCAGGGTGGCGCCCAGCGGTGTGTAGATGTGCCCGACCCGCTCGTCGGCGTCGTGGTCGGGGTGCCCGCGTTCGACCATGCCGTGCCCGGAGACGTGCACGGTCTGGTCGGGGCGCAGCGTGCCGGAGAAGACCCGGACCAGCGAGACCCGACCGACGTGGCGGTCGACGGTGGTCTTGACGACCTCGGCGACGAGCGGCCCGGCCGGGTCGCAGGTCAACGGCGGACGAGGCGAGCCGTCCAGGCCGGTCACCGCCGGCAACTCGTGCTCCAGCGGCGACGGGAACGCGGCGGTCAGCACCTCCAGCAGGACGTCCAGCCCTACACCGGTGTGGGCGCAGACCGGCACCACCGGGTAGAAGTGGCCTCGGGCGACGGCCTTCTCCAGGTCGTCGATGAGCACCTCGGTGCTGATCTCCTCGCCGTCGAGGTAGCGGTCCATGAGGGTCTCGTCCTCGCTCTCGGCGATGATCCCCTCGATCAGCTCGTTGCGGGACTCGTCGATGGCCGGCTGGTGCTCCGGGTCCGGGTCGCGTACGTCGGCGGGCAGCCCGGCGGTGTAGTCGAAGACCCGGCGGGTGATCAGGCCGAGCAGGCCGTCGGTGGACACACCGTCGTCGCCGAGCATCGGCAGGTAGAGGGGCATCACGTTGTCGCCGAAGAGACGCTGGCAGAGCGCCACCGTCTCGTCGATGTCGGCGCGGGGCTGGTCCAGTCGAGCCACCGCGACCGCGCGGGGCATGTCGACCGCCGCGCACTCCTCCCACAGCGCGACGGTGGCCGCGTCCATGCCGCCCGCCGCGGAGACGACGAAGAGCGCGGCGTCGGCGGCTCGCAGCCCGGCGCGCAGCTCACCGACGAAGTCGCCGTACCCGGGGGTGTCCAGCAGGTTGACCTTGATGCCGTTGTGCAGCAGCGGTGCGCAGGACAGGCTGACCGAGCGCTGTTGACGTACCGCCGCAGGGTCGTGGTCACCGACCGTGGTGCCGTCGACCACGGTGCCGGCCCGGCCGATCGTGCCGGTCGCCGCGAGCAGGGCCTCGATCAGGGTCGTCTTGCCCGCTCCGGAGTGCCCGACGAGCACCACGTTGCGAACCCGCTCGGGCTCGGTCACCACCGGCGTGCCGCCGGTGGAACCCTTGTCCTGACTTTTCTGCGCCATGGGGCGCACCTCCCTCAGCCGGTGGTGGGTGGCGACCGCCGCGCGACGGGAAGCGGCCCGGGGCGAGTGCGCGGCGATATCCTCCGGTGGTCTGCTGCACAGCGGAAACGGGACGGGTGGACGGGTGAGCTGGCTCACCTCCCGGCTCGATCTCACACCCGTTGTCGGGTAGGCACAAGCTTCCCCCGGCGGGTCGGCGGGACCGTCCGTATCGCCGGAGCTGGGCGGACCGTTATCGTGGGGACCGCCATGGCAAAGATCTTCCAAGTATCGGCCCGCGCGGGGATGACCCGCGTCGTCGAGCCGATTGCCCGCGCCCTTCTGCGCGCGGGCGTCACCCCCAATGCCGTCACCGTTGCGGGCACCGTTGGTGTGCTCGTCGGCGCGCTCGGCTTCGGTGCCCGCGGTCACCTGGTCGCGGGCGCGTTGATCGTCACCCTGTTCGCGCTCACCGACCTGCTCGACGGGACGATGGCCCGGATGAGCGGAGGCTCCACCAAGTTCGGCGCGTTCCTCGACTCAAGCATGGACCGGGTCGCCGACAGCGCCGTCTTCGGTGCTGTCGCGTACTGGCTGGCCACGCAGGGCAACCACTCGGGGGTGGCTGCCGCGTTGATCTGCCTGGCCGCCGGCGGGCTGGTCTCCTACGTCAAGGCCCGCGCCGAGGGGCTCGGCATGACCTGCAACGTGGGCATCGCCGAACGCACCGAGCGGCTGCTGATCGTCGGGGTCGGCGGGATCCTCACCGGCGTCGGTGTGAGGCCGGCGCTGGAGATCGCGCTCTGGCTGCTCGCCGCGGTGTCGATCTTCACGGTGGGGCAGCGGATGACGCACGTCTACCGCCAGGCCCAGCAGCGCCAGCCGGGCGGCCAGGCGTGAGGGGCGCATCGGTGAACCGGGGCCGGACGACCGGCGGCCGGGCCGCGTGAACCTCACCGAGCTTGGCTACGTCGCCGGCTGGCGGGTGGTCCGCGCACTACCCCGGCCGCTGGTGGCGGCGGCGTTTCAGGTGGGCGCGGACCGCGCCCACCGCCGCCCCGGCGGGGGTACGGCCCGACTGCGCGCGAACCTGCGCCGGGTGGTCGGCCCGGAGCTGCCCGAGGCCGAGCTGGACGCGCTCGTCAAGCGCGGGCTCCGCTCGTACGCCCGGTACTGGATGGAGGCGTTCCGGCTGCCCGCGTTGAGCCGGGCGCAGATCCTGTCCGGCTTCCGGCTCGAAGGCGCGGAGCTGCTCGCCGCCGACGTGGCCAGTGGTCGGGGCGCGGTGGTGGCGCTGCCCCACGCCGGTAACTGGGACGCCGCGGGTGCCTGGGTGGCGGCCACCGGTTGGCCGATCACCACGGTCGCGGAGCGGCTCAAGCCGGAGGGCGTGTACGAGCGTTTCGTAGCCTTCCGGGAGGGCCTGGGGATGGAGATCCTGCCGACCCACGGCGGCCCGCGTCCGGCGTTCGAGGTGCTGCTGGACCGCGTACGTGCCGGCGCGGTGGTGCCGCTGCTGGCCGACCGGGACCTCTCCGCCCGTGGGGTGGAGGTGGACTTCTTCGGCGGGAAGACCCGGATGCCGGCCGGGCCGGCGCTGCTCGCGCTGCACACCGGCGCGCCGCTCTACGTGGCCTCGCTGTGGTTCGAGTCGGACATGGCGTGCGCGTCGCTCGCCGGCCCGCTGCCGGTGCCGGGGCCCGAGGTGGGGCCCCTGGACCAGCGGGTCCGGTCGCTGACCCAGCTGATCGCCGACCGTCTGGCGGCGGGTATCGCCCGGCATCCGGAAGACTGGCACATGTTGCAGCGGATGTGGCTGGACCAGCGAGGGGCGGGGGACGGCACCGCGCTGCCCGCGCCGGCCTCCGGTCAGGCCTGAGGGGGTGGGCACGGTAAGCGCGAGGAGTGCAGCGCAGCGGAGCCCCGCAGTCGCGCACGAGTGTGGTGCGGTAAGCGTGAGGAGTGCAGCGCAGCGGAGCCCCGCAGTCGCGCACAGGGGCAGCGCAGCGTGGTGGCCCACCATCACGGACGGGGGGCGCTGACGCATGCGGATCGGCATCGTGTGCCCGTACTCCTTCGACGTCCCCGGCGGGGTGCAGAACCACGTCATGGACCTCGCCGAGGCGCTGATTCCGCTCGGCCACGAGGTCAGCGTGCTCGCCCCGGCCGACGAGGATTCGCCGTTGCCGGACTACGTGGTGTCCGCCGGCCGTGCCGTGCCGCTGCCGTACAACGGCTCGGTGGCCCGGATCGCGTTCGGTCCGGTCTCGACCGCGCGGGTCCGGCGTTGGATCACCAACGGCGACTTCGACGTGCTGCACGTGCACGAGCCGCTCACGCTGAGCCTGTCGCTGCTGGCCGTGCTCTCCGCCCGCGGCCCGGTGGTGGCCACGTTCCACACCGCGATGACCCGTTCGCGGGTGCTCGCTGCCGCCCAGGGCGTGCTCCAGATCGTGCTGGAGCGGATCACCGCCCGGATCGCTGTCAGCGCGCTGGCCCGCAAGGTGCAGGTCGAGCACATGGACGGCGGCGCGGTGGAGGTCCCCAACGGGGTGGCGGTGGCCAAGTTCGCCGACGCCGAGCCGTTGCCGGGCTGGCCGGGGGAGTGCGCCCCGGGCACCGGCGGCACGCTGGGCTTCCTGGGTCGGTTCACCGAGGCGCGTAAGGGCTTCCCGGTGCTGCGCGACGCGTTCGTGGCGTTGGCCGCCACCCGGCCCGGGCTGCGGTTGCTGGTCGCCGGCCCGGGTGACCCCGACGACCTGTACGACCAGTTCCCGGCCGAGCTGCACGAGCGGGTCACGTTCCTCGGCCTGGTCACCGAACAGGACAAGGCACGGATGCTGCGTAGTGTGCACCTCTATGTGGCACCGAACACCGGCGGTGAGTCGTTCGGCATGATCCTCACCGAGGCGTTGGCCGCGGGTACGACCGTGGTCGCCAGCGATCTGGACGCGTTCCGGCGGGTGCTCGACGGTGGGCGCGCCGGTCGGCTCTTCCCCACCGGCGACCCGGTGGGGCTGCGTGACGCGGTGACCGAGCTGCTGGACGATCCGGTCGGGCGGGCCACTCTGAGCGCCTGCGGTGATCAGGTGGTGGCGAATTTCGACTGGCCGGTGGTTGCTCGCCGTGTCCTGGAGGTATACGCAGCGGCAATCGAGGCAACCGACGGGCGGGTCATCGACCAGGAATGGGCGGGGCTGGGCTGAGCTGAGCCGGTGTGACGGATGATGCGGCAGTGACCGGGTGACCGGCGTGGCCGCGCCCAATCGGAGGCGGAACGGAGCAGCACGACGATGCCGCACATGTGGTGGGTGGTGGCCGCGAGCCTGGTCGTGGGGCTCGTCGCGGCGTACCTCATCTGGACCGCCGGCCGCGTCGAGCGGCTGCAGGGCCGCGCGGAGCTGGCGGCCCGGGCCCTCGACGCCCACCTGTTGCGCCGTGCCGCGGCAGCCGCCGTGCTGGCTGAGCGGCGCTTCGGCGTCGAGCTGTACGCGGCGGCCCGGATCGCCCTGGACGCCAGCCCGGATGAGCGGGAGGCGGCGGAGAACGACCTGACCCGGCAGCTGCGTGTCGTCCAGTTGGATCCGGGTGATCCGGACTGCGGGGCGGTCATCGCCGCCAGTCGCCGGCTCGCGCTGTCCCGGCAGGTGCACACCGATCTGGTCCGGGACGCCCGCTCGGCGCGTAGCCGCCCCTTGGTGCGGTTGTTGCGGATGGGACGGGGCCACGAGTGGCCGCGCTACTTCGACATTGACGACCCGACCCTCACCGTCCCGGCGGACGTCCCCGCCGCCTGACCCGGAAGATCACGGGCGAGTCGGTGATCGGGGCCACAGTGCAGGCCACCGGGGGTCTGATTGGCTGTCGGTGTGGCGTTGACCCGCGCGTAGCATTTTCGCTGCCACCCCCAGAGCACGTTCAAGGAGCGATGACCCGTGCCTGAAAACACCGCCTCGAACACCGGTACAGCCCCCGTCGTCGGCACCGCCCGCGTGAAGCGCGGTATGGCCGAGATGCTCAAGGGTGGCGTGATCATGGACGTGGTCAACGCCGAGCAGGCCAAGATCGCTGAGGATGCCGGCGCCGTCGCGGTGATGGCCCTGGAGCGGGTGCCCGCCGACATCCGCGCGCAGGGCGGCGTCTCCCGGATGAGCGACCCCGACATGATCGACGGAATCATCGAGGCGGTCTCCATCCCGGTGATGGCCAAGGCCCGCATCGGTCACTTCGTGGAGGCGCGGATCCTCCAGTCGCTCGGCGTGGACTACGTCGACGAGTCCGAGGTGCTGACCCCGGCCGACTACGCGAACCACATCGACAAGTGGGCCTTCACGGTGCCCTTCGTCTGTGGCGCGACCAACCTGGGCGAGGCGTTGCGTCGGATCACCGAGGGTGCGGCCATGATCCGCTCCAAGGGCGAAGCCGGCACCGGTGACGTCTCCAACGCGACCACGCACATGCGGAAGATCCGCCAGGAGATCGGTCGGTTGTCCTCGCTGCCGGCCGACGAGCTGTACGTCGCGGCCAAGGAGCTGCAGGCCCCGTACGAGCTGGTCAAGGAGGTCGCCGAGAGCGGCAAGCTGCCGGTGGTGCTGTTCACCGCCGGCGGGATCGCAACCCCGGCCGACGCCGCGATGATGATGCAGCTCGGCGCCGAGGGCGTCTTTGTCGGCTCCGGCATCTTCAAGGCCGGCAACCCGGCCCAGCGGGCCGCCGCGATCGTCAAGGCCACCACCTTCCACGACGACCCGGACGTGCTGGCCAAGGTCTCCCGCGGTCTCGGCGAGGCCATGGTCGGCATCAACGTCGAGGAGATCCCGCAGCCGCACCGCCTGGCCGAGCGGGGCTGGTGAGTCGGGACGGGCGGAGCCCCTCCTGACCAGGCGACGGCAACGAGAGGAAGGGTGGGGGACGTGGCCGTACCCGTGATTGGTGTGCTCGCGCTTCAGGGGGACGTCCGCGAGCACGTGGCGGCGCTGGCCGCGGCGGGCGCGGATGCCCGCCCGGTCCGCCGTCCGGCGGAGCTGGACGCGGTCGACGGTCTGGTCATCCCCGGGGGCGAGTCCACCACCATCAGCAAGCTCACCGACATCTTCGAGATGCGGGAGCCGATCGACAAGCGGATCGCCACCGGCATGCCGGTCTACGGTTCCTGCGCCGGCATGATCATGCTGGCGACCGAGGTGCTCGACGGTCGACCCGACCAGCGAGGTTTCTCCGGCATCGACATGACCGTCCGGCGCAACGCGTTCGGCCGGCAGGTCCACTCGTTCGAGGCGCCGGTGGAAATCGCCGGGGTGCCGGGTGACCCGTTCCACGCGGTCTTCATCCGCGCACCCTGGGTCGAACGGGTCGGTGTCGGCGTCCAGGTCATCGGGACGGTGACCGATGGCCCGGCCGCCGACCGGATCGTGGCGGTCCGGCAGGGCAATCTGCTGGCCACCTCGTTCCACCCCGAGTTGACCGGTGACCTGCGCGTGCACGCGTATTTCGTGGACCTGGTTCGCACCACCTCCTGATGGCGTGACCCGTTGGCTGGACGGCGCGGGAAACCATGGACGTGAAGCCGCCGCGCGCGGTGCATGACAGCGACCCCGGGGACGTCGGTAGGATTGCGGAGATTCGGCAGGGCCATCTGCCCGCCACGGCTTCCACCAGAGCTGACCGGCACCTCCGCGTGCGCCGGCGGGAGCGGGGCGTGAGCGGTGCGGTCGATGCAGACGGCGGGTAGCAACGGAGGTAGCAGATGTCCGGCCACTCAAAGTGGGCGACCACCAAGCACAAGAAGGCCGTCATCGACGCCAAGCGCGGCAAGATGTTCGCCAAGCTGGTCAAGAACGTCGAGGTGGCCGCGCGGACCGGCGGTGGCGACCCCTCCGGTAACCCGACGCTCTACGACGCCATCCAGAAGGCGAAGAAGAGCTCGGTGCCGAACGACAACATCGACCGGGCGGTCAAGCGCGGCTCCGGCCTGGAGGCCGGCGGCGCCGACTGGCAGACGATCATGTACGAGGGGTACGGCCCGAACGGTGTGGCCATGCTCATCGAGTGCCTGACCGACAACCGCAACCGTGCGGCTACCGAGGTGCGCACCGCGCTCACTCGCAACGGCGGCTCACTCGCCGATGCCGGCTCGGTGTCGTACATGTTCACCCGCAAGGGCGTGGTGATCGTGCCCAAGGCCGACGCCAGCGAGGACGACGTGATGCTGGCCGTCCTCGACGCTGGCGCCGAGGAGGTCAACGACCTCGGTGAGGCGTACGAGGTGGTGTCCGAGCCGACTGACCTGATCGCGGTCCGCACCGCGCTGCAGGACGCCGGCATCGAGTACGACTCGGCCGAGTCCTCCCTGATCCCCAGCATGAACATCCCGCTGGACGAAGAGGGCGCGCGCAAGATCTTCAAGCTGATCGATGTCCTGGAAGACTGCGACGACGTGCAGAACGTCTACGCCAACTTCGACATCTCCGACGACGTGATGGCGGCAGTCGACGCCTGAGGGGTGTCGCACTGCCCTCAGCCCGGCGGGCTGCACGAAGATGGATCGCCGGGCGACGGCGTCCATGTTCGGCCCCACCTCGTACCCATCGAGCCAGATCCACCCGTGCTAGGTGGGCCAGTTCAGAACCCTGATCACGCGGAAGAAGATTGGCCGCGTGAACTGGACGCTCGCGGCGCGCGTGACCTGGACCAAGTCGAGCGATGATCCACTCTGTTTCGCCGATGTGGGGGTATCCGAAGCGGCGGGTTACCGCACTCTCGGCGAAACGGAGTTGATCAAGCGACCGTTGGAGCGACGCGGCACCCGCGAGCCCGTGGGCTCCCTTGACGGCGAACGAGGAGGGTCAGAGGTGGGGGCACAGCGGTTTGCGGCGGGCGACGTGGTCGTCCGACGCGAGGTTCTGCGTGGCGAGGTGTGGTTCGGCTGCCCGACGATCTGCGTCGAGGATTCGCCCGACCTGCTCGCCCTGTACATCCCACCCGGGGCCGAGTTCGGCTTCCCGGAGACCGGCGTCTTTCCGTGCGGGCGGCACCCGTGGCAAACCGCCGGGCACCGCGCCTGGTCGGGGCACGGCAAGCTGATGCTGCACCGCCCCGGTGAGGCGCACTCGATCGACGTGTTCTGGACCGGCCCGGGGCGCGACTTCGCCGGCTGGTACTTCAACCTCCAGGACCCGTTGCGGCGTACGCCGATCGGGGTGGACACCCTGGACCACGAGCTGGACCTGTGGTGGGGCGCGGACGCCGACCGGTACGTCTGGAAGGACGTGGAGATCTTCGCCCAGCGCCTCGTCGAGGGGCGCTACCCGGGGATGGGGGACGCCATCCAGGCCGAGGGTGACCGGATCGCGGCGCTGCTCGACGCGGGCGAGCGCTGGTGGGACCCGGCGTGGGCGCAGTGGCAGCCCGACCCGGCCTGGTCGGCGCCCCCGCTGCCCGCCGGCTGGGACGAGGTACCGCCCGCCCGCTGAGCCCGACCCGCGGGTCCGTGCGAGAGCAGGTGCCACGGTCGGTCAACGGCCGTGGGCGTCGGCGTCCGATGAGGACACCGACGCCCGGACGGGCGAACTCTCGGCTCAGCCGATCGTCTCCCGCTCCCGCCAGGCGGCGCGCAGCGAGGTCCGGCCGTTGGTGCGCAGGAGAGACCCCTCGTACACCCGGGCCCCGGCGACCAGGAACGCACCGGCGGCGACCAGCAGGATGGCCAGCGAGACGATCGGCTCCCAGGGGGCCGCGTCACCGGTGAACAGCCGCAGCGGCATGGCCGTGGGCGAGGAGAACGGCAGGTAGGACAGCACCCGCATCGCGGTGGCGTTGTCGTTCAGGAAGATCACCGCGAAGAACGGCAGCATGACGGCGAACTGCACCGGCGTCGACACCCCGGCGATGTCCTCCTGCCGGTTGACCAGGGCTCCGGCCGCCGCCCACATCGCGGCGAGCAGCACGAAACCGAGCAGGAAGAACGGTACGAACCAACCGATCGCCGGGGCGAGCAGGCTGAGTAGGCCGCCACTGTCGCTGATCTGCATGCCGATCACCGTCACCACCGCGATCAGCGCGATCTGTGCGAACGCCAGGATGCCGCCGGCCACCACCTTTCCGGCCAACAGCGCTCGGACCGGCACGGCGGCGACCAGGATCTCCACGATGCGGGTCTGCTTCTCCTCGGTGACGCTCTGGGCGATCTGCAGGCCGAAGGTCTGCGAGGTGATGAAGAAGACGAACGCGAAGACGAACGGCACCAGGAACGCCACCACCGGGTCGACCGCGTCGGGGTCGAGCAGCTGCACCGGCGGCGCGCTGCTCAGCGCCATGACCACGTCGTTCGGGGTCTCGTCCATCGCGAGCACCTTTGGACCGGAGACCACCGCGGCGTCCACGTCACCGTCGCGCACGGCCTGTTCGGCGGCCTGGTCGTCGGCCACCACGCGGACGTCGAGGCCAGCGGCGCGCAGCGGGCCGGCGGCCTCCTGGGTGACGGCGACGCTCTCCGGCCCGCCGGAGAGCAGCGGCGGCAGGATCGTGCCCGCCGCGGCGATCAGCAGGAAGAAGAGCGTGCCGAACAGAAAGGTACGGTCGCGGAGCTTGACCCGGATCTCGCGTTCGGCGACCAGCCGGGTGGCCTGGGTGACGTTCACTGGGTGACCTCTCGGAAGATCTCGGTGAGCGACGGGCTGACCGGGCGGAAGGCGCGGACCGGGCCGCGGGCGAGGGCTGCCTGCAGGACGTGCTGTTCGTCGGCGCCGGCGGGCAGGTCGAAGACCACTCGTGCGCCGTCCAGCTCGACCAGGGTCACCCCGGGGTGGTCGCGCACCCAGCCGGCGTCGTTCGCCACCACCAGCTCATAACGGGGCACGGTGTACGAGTCGCGCAGCTGCTGCCTGCTGCCGGCGGCTCGGATCACCCCGTCGCCGATGATCACCAGGTCGTCGCAGAGCCGTTCCACGACGTCGAGCTGGTGGCTGGAGAAGAGCACCGGCGCTCCGGCCGAGGCCCGTTCCCGTAGCACGGTGACGACGGTGTCGACGGCCAGCGGGTCGAGGCCGGAGAACGGCTCGTCGAGCACCAGCACCTCGGGGTCGTGCACCAGCGCCGCCGCGATCTGGGCGCGCTGCTGGTTGCCCAGCGACAGCGTCTCCAGCAGGTCGTCGCCGCGCTCACCGAGACCGACCCGTTCCAGCAGCGTGTCGGTGGCACGCCGTGCCGCGGGGGCGTCCAGGCCGTGCAGCCGGCCCAGGTAGGTCACCTGCTCCCGGGTGGTCATCTTGGGGTAGAGGCCCCGTTCCTCCGGCATGTAACCGAAGCGCCGGCGGTCCTGCCGGGTCAGCGTCGTGCCGCCCCAGCTCACCTTGCCGGCGTCAGGGGCGAGCACACCCAGGATGATCCGCATGGTGGTGGTCTTGCCGGCGCCGTTGGCGCCCACGAAGCCGGTCATCCGGCCGGCGGCCACCTCGAAGGACACGTTCTTGAGCACCTGCCGGTCGCCGAAGCTACGGTCGACGCCGTCGATGCGAAGCGTTCTGGTCACGCATCCACGCTAGATCGAGTACGGCCGTCAGCCGTCCGCCCGGCGGTTGAGCGGATGGGTCCACCTTGCGGCGGACGCCGGTCACCCGCCGGGTCGGACCACCCCGTTCTCGTACGCGAACACCACCGCCTGCACCCGGTCGCGCAGGCCGAGTTTGGCCAGTACCCGGCTCACGTGCGTCTTCACCGTCGCCTCGCCCAGGTGGATGGTCACGGCGATCTCCGCGTTGCTCGATCCGGCGGCGAGCAGCATCAGCACCTCCCGTTCGCGCGGGGTCAGCTCGGCCAACGCGGCGTCGGCGTCCGGCCCACGGTGGGCGGTGCCCGCCGGGTCGCCGGGGCGGGCGAAGGTGGAGATCACCCGGCGGGTGATCTCCGGGGCGAGCAGACCGTCGCCCCTGGCCAGCACCCGGATCGCCTCGATCAGTTCCTCCGGCGTGCCGTTCTTGAGCAGGAAGCCGCTGGCCCCGGCCCGTAGCGCGGCGAACAGGTAGTCGTCGCGGTCGAAGGTCGTGAGGATCAGCACCGCGGGCGCACCGGGCCCGCCGGCAGTGATCTGCCGGGTGGCCTCCAGGCCGTCCATCCCGGGCATCTCCACATCCATGAGTACGACGTCGGGGCGGGTGGCTCGGGTCATGGTGACGGCGCGTTCGCCGTCGGCGGCCTCACCGACCACCTCGATGTCGTCCTCCACCTCAAGGATGACCCGGAAGCCGGTGCGGACGAGGTGCTGGTCGTCGGCGAGCAGCACCCGGACCGGCTGGCCGGCGTCCGATGCCTCGTGGACCGGCGCGGCGCTCACGCCGAACGCTCCGCGCCGGCTGCCAGCTGCTGCCCCTCGCTCGTTCGCCGTTGCGCGCCGACCGGCGGGTCCGTCGACACCGCCAGCGGGAAGCGCGCGCGTACCCGCCAACCGCCGCCGGCACGCGGCCCGGCCTCCAGGTCGCCGTCGTGCGCGGTGACCCGCTCGCGCATTCCGATCAGGCCCAGCCCGACGGCGTTGGTCCAGCCGCCGGCCCGTCCGTCGTCGGTCACGTCGACCTCCACCTCCCGGGCCAGGTAACGGACCCGCACGTCCAGCAGGTCCGCTCCGGCGTGCTTCAGGGTGTTGGTCACCGCTTCCTGCGTCACCCGGTAGGCCGCCTGGGAGACCGATTCGGGCAGCGCGACCGGGTCGCCGTACACCCCGAGGGTGGTCGTCAGACCCGCGGCCCGGGCCCGCTCGACCAGCTCGCTGATGCGTTCGACGCCGCCGGCCACCGGCGGCTCGGCGTCGGCGCCGGCTGAGGTCCGCAGCACGCCGAGCATCCGACGCAGCTCGTCGACGGCGGTGCGGGCGCTCTGCTCGATGGCGGTGAGTGCCGTGCGGGCCTTGTTCGGGTCGCGGTCGAACACCCGGCGGCAGGCGGACGCCTGCACGCCCATCACCGACACGTGGTGGGCGACCACGTCGTGCAACTCCCGGGCGATCCGCACCCGTTCGCCGAGCACCGCCCGTTCCCGGGACTCGGCCTGCGACCGGCGCAGGTCCTCGGCCTGGGTACGCAGCTCGTGCTCGCGCCGCGCGGCCACCCAGGCGGTCTCGCCGAAGAAGTACGCGAACCCGAAGACCAGCACATTGACCAGTACGCCGGTGACCATCGCGGCGAGCACCGGTGGCACCGGCCCGACCGCGTCGGCGAAGGCATCGTGCGGGATGTGGTCGATGGTCACCGCGTAGTAGATCCCCAGCCAGGCGAACATCGTGGCGATCACGCCGATCCGGAGCCGGCGGGCCAGCTGATGGTTCTGCCCCCAGGCGCCGACGGTGTAGAGGGCGCCGAACAGGGCCCAGGAGGAGAACTGGGTCTCCGGGGCCGATCGTGCCTGCGCGGCGATGAACGCCACCGCGACGATCAGCAGGGTCGCGGCCGGCCAACGGCGCCGCCAGATCAGCGGCAGGGTCACCGCGACGGTCCAGAACAGCTGCTCCGGCCCGGACGGCGGTGGACCCAGCAGGAACGCCCCGGTGCTGCGGGCCAGGGTGAGGCTCACCAGCGCCAGCCCGGTCATCCCCAGCCCGATCCAGAGGTCGTTCCGGCGCTGCTCCGTCGTCGGACCCGGACGGCGCCATTCCTCTCGCTGTGCCACGGTCATCCAGGAACGATGCCACGCCGGCCGCCACGGCCGCTCGCCGGGCCGCGCGGCGGTGACCTGGCCCGGTGGACGGGCGGCGGCCCGGCGCGGGGTCCGCGCCGGGCCGCCTGGTCGGCTGCTGCTCAGGCTCACGCCGCCTGACGGCGGGTCTTGGTGCTGGTGTCGATCAGATCCCAGACCAGCACCACGGCCGCGCCGACCGCGATGGCAGCCCCGAGGGTGTTCCGGTTGTCACCTTCCGCCAGCCACGTCAGTCGGTCGCCCAGGGCCGGGTTGAGCAGCCGGTCGGAGAGTGCCAGCCATGCCAGCGGCAGCGAGAACGCCAGGTTGAGCAGGGCCTTCACCCCGAACAGGGTCCAGTCCCAGTGCCCGATCCGGTACTTGAGGATCTCGAACACCACGTTGGCCAGGAGCACCCCGATCAGCATCGGCAGCCAGAACGACCACAGGGCTGGATCGAGGATCGGGATGTTGCTGCCGTCGGTCTCGTGCACCCACGACTGGTAGTGCTGGAAGGGCAGGTAGCCGATGGTCAGCACCAGCATGGCCACCGACGCGATGGTGTCGGTGAGGGAGATGTCCCGGTGCACGGGGACGTCGGGCAGTTGGTCGACGGTCCAGTCGGGCAGGCCGGAGACGGGTTGGAAGCGGTCGATGAGGGCGAAGGTCAGGGTGAGCCAGAAGGCGATCTGCACCGCGACCTCGATGGCGGTGCCGATGCCGCTCCCGATGGCCCCGAACCCCTTGCCGTCCGCCACGTCGATGACCGCGACCACCGTGCCGACGGTCGCCGGGACGAAGCTGAGCAGCAGCTTCAGCAGTCGCAGCCAGACCAGGTAGTAGGTCGGGCCGATGAGCTGCAGTCGGCGGTCGGCGTACCGGGCGGCCAGGAGGTCCGGGTTGCCCAGCTCGGTGAGCACCTCCCGCTCCGCGCCGGTGGCGTCCTGGCCGCCGCCGGTCCGGTCCTCGATCATGTCCTCGATCGAGGCGCGCAGCTCGGTGGCGATCTCGGCGCGGCGCGGGGTGGGCACCGAGCGCAGGGTGGCGGCGAGATAGCGGTCGGTCAGGGTGTTCATCGGTCCACTCCTTGGATCAGCCCGGTGACGGAGGTCTGTACGGCGGCGAGGTCGTTGAGGAGCCGTTCCAGCATCGACTCGCCCTCGTCGCTGGTCCGGTAGAACTTGCGCGGCCGGCTCTCCTCGGTGTTCCACTCGCTGGTGAGCAGCCCCTGGTCCTCCAGGCGGCGCAGCAGCGGGTAGAGCGTGTTGGCGTCCACCGGGAAGCCGTGGTCGGTGAGCCGTTGCAGCAGTGCGTAGCCGTAGTCCGGTCGGCGCAGCGCGACCAGGCTGGCCACCACGACGGTGCCTCGACGCAACTCCTGTAGGTGCGTCCTCAGAACGTCCTCGCTAACCATGTGTCACACCATACTGTGTGCCACACAGTGTTGTCTACGCCAATAACATCGTGTCCACTCATCCTTCGGTGGAGTGCTGTGCCCGGGTCGGGCTGACCTGCGCGCCAGGCTGGTTCGGGGCCTGCCCGCCGGGCTGCCCCGGGTGGTCGGTGCCGATTGCCTGGTCGCGGTGATCGCGCCTGGCCGGTCCTGGCCGGTCCGCCGTGGCGGTCCGCCGTGAGGGCCCGACCGACGTTGTCGGCCCCCGTTGCTCTGCTTCGCCGCACGGGTTCCTTGAAGTGGCGGTGTCCTGGGACGCGGAATAGTCCGACGTCAAGGAATCCGAGTGGATTAGCGGTGTTGACCGGGTCCGGTGGTCGGTGATCGACCCGAGATCGGCGATGTGGGGGTGTCCTTGGTCGGGGATAGCGCGATATCGGCGATACTGAGTTGATCAAGGTTCCCGAGGGCGGCCCAGCGCGCCGAGGGCGCCCAATGCCCCGGACCGCCGGACCGCCGGACCGCCGAGCCGCCGAGTGCGCCTACCGCTGGGGGTGGCCGGGCGCGCCGGCCGCAGCGTCGCCTGACTGCGAATGCCGCACGGCAAGGTGCCGCCTGTGTTGCGCGGGTTGAAGCAGAGCAAAGGGCGTGCTTCGGTGCCTCCACCGGCGGGCGGGAGGAGGACGTGCCGCGATGCCTCGACCGCCGGCGGGAGGAAAGGGCGCGGTGCCGCGCCGGGTGGGCTACTCGAAGCGGGACACGTCTCCCGCGCCCCGGCGCAGGATCTCCGGCTCGGGCCCGGACAGGTCGATCACGGTCGTCGGCTCCATGCCGCAGTCGCCGGCGTCGAGCACCGCGTCGAGCTGGTGGTCGAGTCGTTCCTTGATCTCCCAGCCCTGGGTCATCGGCTCGTCGTCGCCGGGCAGGACCAGGGTGCTCGACACCAGCGGCTCGGCCAGCTCGGCCAGCAGCGCCTGGGTGACGGTGTGCCGGGGTACGCGGACGCCGACGGTGCGCTTCTTCGGGTGCAGCATCCGGCGCGGCACCTCGCGGGTGGCCGGCAGGATGAAGGTGTAGCTGCCCGGGGTGGACGCCTTCACCAGGCGGAAGACCGAGTTGCTGATCTGGACGAACTGGCCGAGCTGCGCGAAGTCCCGGCACACCAGCGTGAAGTGGTGGCGATCGTCGAGATGGCGGATCTGGCGGATCCGGTCCAGCCCGTCCTGGTTGCCCAGTTGGATGCCGAGCGCGTAGCAGGAATCCGTCGGGTAGGCGACCAGCCCACCGCCGCGGATCAGGTCGGCGACCTGGCCGATGATCCGGGGCTGAGGGTTCTCCGGATGTATGTCGTAGTACCTCGCCATCCTCCGAGCCTAGGCGCATCGTCCGGCGATCAGGAGACGAGGGCCACGGCCGTCGGCGCGGACGGTGGAGCCGCCGAGATCACCTCGGTAGGGTAGGTCCCGGTCGGCTCCGACCAACAAGATCCACACCGCCGGGGGGCGCCACGCATGGCCGATTCGTTCGCGCATCTGCACGTGCACACCGAGTATTCGATGCTCGACGGAGCGGCCCGCCTCAAGGACCTGTTCGCCGAGGCCAAGCGGCTCGGCATGTCCGCCGTGGCGATCACCGACCACGGCAACATGCACGGCGCGAACGACTTCTACAACCAGGCGATGGCCGCCGGGATCACCCCGATCCTGGGCGTCGAGGCGTACGTGGCACCGGAGTCGCGCTATCACAAGGCGCGGGTCAAGTGGGGTCGGCCGGAGCAGAAGAGCGACGACATCTCCGGTAACGGCGCGATCACCCACAAGACGATGTGGGCGAAGAACGCGCAGGGCCTGAAGAACCTGTTCACCCTCAACTCGCGCGCGTCCATGGAGGGGCACTACGTCAAGTGGCCCCGGATGGACATGGAGCTGATCGCCGAGCACGCCGAGGGGATCATGGCCACCACCGGCTGCCCGTCCGGCGCGGTGCAGACCCGGCTGCGGCTGGGCCAGTTCGACGAGGCCCTCAAGGTCGCCGCCAGCTACCAGGACATCTTCGGCAAGGACAACTACTTCCTGGAGATCATGGATCACGGCCTCTCCATCGAGAGCCGGGTCCGTGAGGGGCTCACCGAGATCGCCCGCAAGCTGGACATCCCGCCGGTGGTCACCAACGACTCGCACTACACGCACGAGGCGCAGGCCACCGCCCACGACGTGCTGCTCTGCGTGCAGACCGGCAGCAACATCGACGACCCGAACCGGTTCCGGTTCGAGGGTGGCGGCTACTTCATCAAGAGCGCCGACCAGATGCGCGCGGTGGACTCGTCCGAGCTGTGGCAGGAGGGCTGCCGCAACACCCTGCTGGTCGCCGAGAAGGTCGACCCGACCGGCATGTTCCAGTTCCACAATCTGATGCCGCGCTTCCCGGTGCCGGAGGGCGAGACCGAGGAGTCCTGGTTCCGCAAGGAGACCTTCGTCGGCCTGGCCCGCCGCTACCCGGGCGGTATCCCGGAGGGGCACGTCGTCCAGGCGGAGTACGAGCTGGGCGTCATCAACCAGATGGGCTTCCCGTCGTACTTCCTCGTGGTCGCCGACTTCATCCAGTGGGCGAAGAACCAGGGCATCGCGGTGGGTCCGGGTCGTGGTTCGGCCGCCGGCTCCCTCGTCGCGTACGCGCTGGGCATCACCGACCTGGACCCGATCCTGCACGGCCTGATCTTCGAGCGGTTCCTCAACCCCGAGCGGGTCTCGATGCCGGATGTCGACATCGACTTCGACGAGCGTCGGCGCGGTGAGGTGATCAAGTACGTCACCGACAAGTGGGGCGAGGACAAGGTCGCCCAGATCGCCACCTTCGGCACGATCAAGGCGAAGGCCGCGATCAAGGACTCGGCCCGGGTGCTCGGTTTCCCGTACGCGGTCGGCGACCGGATCACCAAGGCGATGCCGCCGGCGGTGATGGGCAAGGACATCCCGCTCACCGGCATCTTCGACACCAAGCACCCGCGCTATGCCGAGGCCGGCGAGATCCGCGGCCTGTACGAGTCCGACCCGGACGTCCGCAAGGTGATCGACACCGCCAAGGGCATCGAGGGGCTGATCCGGCAGACCGGCGTGCACGCCGCCGGCGTCATCATGTCCGCCGAGCCGATCATCGAGCACATTCCGTTGACGCGCCGCGATGCCGACGGGGCGATCATCACGCAGTTCGACTACCCGACGTGTGAGTCACTCGGGCTGTTGAAGATGGACTTCCTCGGCCTGCGCAACTTGACGATCATCGACGACGCGGTCAAGAACATCGAGCTCAACCACGGTAGGAAGCTCGACCTGCTGGCCCTGCAGTTGGACGACCCGGCCGCGTACGAGCTGCTGGCCCGCGGCGACACCCTGGGCGTGTTCCAGCTTGACGGTGGGCCGATGCGGTCGCTGCTGCGGTTGATGAAGCCGGACAACTTCGAGGACATCTCCGCCGTCCTGGCGCTGTACCGGCCCGGCCCGATGGGCGTCGACTCGCACACCAACTACGCGCTGCGCAAGAACGGCCTCCAGGAGATCACGCCGATCCACCCGGAGCTGGAGGAACCGCTGCGGGAGATTCTGGCACCCACCCACGGCCTGATCGTCTACCAGGAGCAGGTGCAGCGCGCCGCGCAGATCCTCGCCGGCTACACCCTCGGTCAGGCTGACCTGCTGCGCCGGGCGATGGGTAAGAAGAAGAAGGAGATCCTCGACAAGGAGTTCATCCCGTTCCGGGACGGCTGCCGTGAGCGCGGCTACTCCGACGAGGCGATCCAGGCGGTGTGGGACGTCCTGGTTCCGTTCGCCGGGTACGCCTTCAACAAGGCGCACTCCGCCGCGTACGGCCTGGTCTCCTACTGGACCGCGTACCTGAAGGCGCATTATCCGGCCGAGTACATGGCCGGGCTGCTGACCTCCGTCGGTGACGACAAGGACAAGATGGCGCTCTATCTGTCCGAGTGTCGCCGGATGCGCATCCAGGTGCTGCCACCGGATGTGAACACCTCGGCCGGGCCGTTCACGCCGGTCGGCAAGGACATCCGCTTCGGCCTCGCCGCGGTGCGCAACGTCGGCGCGAACGTGGTCGCCTCGATCATGCGGTGCCGCCAGGAGAAGGGCGACTACACCGACTTCTACGACTTCCTGTCCAAGGTGGACGCCGTGGTCTGCAACAAGAAGACCATTGAATCGCTGATCAAGGCGGGCGCCTTCGACTCGATGGAGCATCCGCGCAAGGGTCTGCTCGCGGTGCACGCTGACGCCATCGACGCGTACGCCGACGTCAAGCGCAAGGAGGCGGTCGGCCAGTACGACCTCTTCGGCGCCGGCTTCGGTGACGCCGACACCGGCAGCACGACGGTGATGCCGGTCATCAGCGACAGCGAGTGGGACAAGCGCGACAAGCTGGCCTTCGAGCGCGAGATGCTCGGCCTGTACGTCTCCGACCACCCGCTGTTCGGCCTGGAGCACATCCTCGGCCCGGCGGCCGACACCACCATCGCCTCCCTGGCCGAGGACGGCGCGGTGCCCGACGGGGCGGTCGTCACCCTCGCCGGCATCCTCTCCGGAGTGCAACGCCGGGTCACCAAGCAGGGCCGCGCCTGGGCCTCGGCCACCCTGGAGGACCTCGCCGGTGGGGTGGAGACGCTGTTCTTCCCCAACACCTACGAGGTGATCGGGCAGTACATCGCCGAGGACGCCATCGTGGTGGTCAAGGGTCGGGTGGACCGCCGCGACGACACCCCCCGGATCATGGCGATGGACATGTCCATGCCGGACGTCAGCACCAGCGCCAGCAACAAGCCGGTCACTCTCACCATTCCGGTGCACCGGTGCACGCCGCCGTTGATGGAGAAGCTCAAGGAGACCCTGGCGCTGCACCCCGGCGACACCGAGGTGCACGTCAAACTGCAGAACGGTGGGCGCACCACCACCCTGCGGCTGGGTCCGTTCCGGGTGGCGGCGACGACCGCGCTGATGGGTGACCTGAAGAGCGTCCTCGGCCCGGCCAACGTGAGCTGACCGGGCCGAGCACGTGCCGACCGGGCCTCAGGCCCGGTCGGGGGCCCCGATCTCCCGCAGTTGGCCGTCGGCGAGCCGCAGCCAGCGCTGCACGCCGATCTCGGCGAGGAACCGTTCGTCGTGGCTGACCACCACAAACGCACCCTGGTACGCGGACAGTGCGCTTTCCAGTTGCGCGACGCTGACCAGGTCCAGGTTGTTGGTCGGCTCGTCGAGCAGCAGCAACTGCGGTGCCGGGTCGGCGCAGAGTACGCAGGCGAGGGTGGCGCGCAGCCGCTCACCGCCGGAGAGCACCCCGACGGGCAGGTTCACCCGGGCCCCCCGGAACAGGAACCGGGCGAGCAGGTTCATCCGCTGCGCGTCCGGCAGGCTCGGCGCGTACGCGGCGAAGTTCTCCGCCACCGTGCGGTCGAGGTCCAGCAGGTCCAGCCTCTGCGACAGGTATGCGATCCGCCCGTCGCCACGCCTCAGCTCACCGCCGGACGGTTGCAGGTCACCGTTGACCAGGCGAAGCAGGGTCGACTTGCCGACGCCGTTCGCCCCGGTGAGCGCGATCCGCTCCGGCCCCCGGATCACCAGGTCGGCGCCGTCGCCACTGAACAGTTCCCGGTCGTCGAAGCGGGCCCGCATGCCCTGGCCGGAGAAGACCGTGCGACCGCCCGGGACGGTGGTGTCCGGCAGGTCCACGACGATCCGGTCCTCCTCGCGTACCGCCCGCCCGGCCTCGTCGAGCCGGGCCTTGGCCTGGCCGAGTCGGGCCGAGTGCGTCTCCTGCGCCTTTCCTGCCGACTCCTGCGCACCCCGCTTCATGGTGCCGGCGAAGATCTTCGGCAGACCGGCGTTCTTCAGGTTCTTGGAGGCGTTGCTGGCTCGCCGGTCGGCCCGCTCCCGGGCCTGCTGCATCTCGCGCTTCTCCCGCTTGACCTCCTGCTCGGCGTTGCGCAGGTTGCTCTCGGCCACCTCTCGCGCCGCCTGCACCGCCTCGGTGTACGCGGTGAAGTTGCCCCCGTACCAGCGGATCTCACCGCGGTCCAGCTCGGCGATGCGGTCCATCCGGTCCAACAACTCCCGGTCGTGGCTGACCAGCAGCAGGCACCCGGACCAGTCGGTGAGGACGTCGTAGAGCTTGTGCCGGGCCTCCAGGTCCAGATTGTTGGTCGGTTCGTCGAGCAGCAGCACGTCCGGGCGTCGGAGCAGTTGCGCCGCCAGGCCGAGGGAGACCACCTGGCCGCCGCTGAGGGTGTGCAGCCGTCGGTCGAGGGTCAGCTCACCCAGGCCGAGGTGGTCCAGCTCGGAGCCGGTGCGCTCCTCGATGTCCCAGTCGTCGCCGATCGTGGCGAAGTGCTCCTCGCTGGCGTCGCCGGCCTCGATGGCGTGCAGCGCCGCGATCCGCTGGGCCACACCGAGCACTTCGGCCACGCTCAGGTCGCCGGCCAGCGGCAGGGTCTGCGGGAGGTAGCCGAGCACACCATCGACGGTGACGCTGCCGCCGCTGGGCCGCAGCTCCCCGGCGACCAGCCGCAGCAGGGTGCTCTTACCGGCGCCATTGGGCGCGACCAGGCCGGTGCGACCGCCGGGAACGGTGAAGGACAGCTCCGAGAAGACCGGGGTGTCGTCCGGCCAGGAGAAGGACAGGTTCGAGCAGACAATGAACGCATCAGACATGCGAGTGACCTCAAAGGGTGGGGTGGGCAGGTCGAAGCCGCCCGACGACAACGGGGACCGGTGGAACGACAACGTGGCCACGGCGGCTGCGCCGAAGCGCGCCGAACGGTGGCCGAACACATCCGGTCTCACCCGGAGATGTCGTCGTCACCCGCCATGTCTGGTCTCCCTAGTCAACTGCTGACACCCAACGCGCCGAGTCTAACAACGGATCTTCGGCCCGCCACCGGCATTGGCCGAGCGGTTCGGCCCTGCGGTGAGCGGTCAAGCAATACCGGTTCGTGGACCGCAGCCTTCGGCAGCAGACCGGTTCCGAGGGGGACATCGTGTATAGGCTGGGCTATAGTTCGCCCATGGGTCATGAGCCGCCACGTCGCTGGGCGATCAGGACGACAACGGATGTCCGCGACTGGTTGCGGTCTCTGCGGCAGGCTGATCCATCTACGTACCGGTCTGTCAACGCAGCGATCGACATGCTCGCGGAGACCGGGCCAGGCATGGGTCGTCCCCTGGTCGACACTCTCAGAGGGTCGAGTATCGGCAACCTCAAGGAGTTGCGACCGAGGTCTGGACGGGACGTCGCCGTTCGGGTGCTGTTCGTCTTCGATCCCTGGTCCCAGGCCGTGCTGTTGGTGGCCGGCAACAAGGCGGGAGATTGGAATCGATGGTACGACGAAGCGATTCCAACGGCTGAGATTGCGTACGAGGGCTGGCTTGCCTTCGAGAGGAAACGGAGGGAGGGCTGATGACTGACTTCCATGACTGGGACGACATTCGGGGCGAGCTGCACGATGGAGACGATGAAGCGCTCGATGCAGAACGTGCCCGCACCGAGGCCTGGATCAGCGCGTTTCATCTTGCTGAAGAGCGGAAGCGGCTGGGTCTGACCCAGCGGCAGGTGGCCGAGCTGATGGGTGTCACGCCAGGCCGGGTCAGCCAGATCGAAAACGGTGATCTGGAGGCCAACGAGGTCGCGACGCTGAGCCGATATGCACGAGCGCTCGGCGCCCGGATGCGGATCATCTTCGACTACGGCGACGATCTCCGTCAGATCGCTTGACCCTGCCGGCCTGCCTCCGTTCGGCGGGAGCCGCGGGTCGGCGAGAAATTCGTCCTCATGGTGCGGTTACCTGGGGCGGTACTCGACCTCGGGGCGGCCGGGGGTGCCGTAGCGGGGGTGGCGGGCGGCCCGGTCGACGGTTACCAGGTATTCCAGGTAGCGGCGGGCCGTTACTCGGGAGATGCCGGTCAGCGCGCTCACCTCGGTCGCGGACAGTCCCACCTCCGTGCGGGTCCCGTCGGTGAGGGCGGCGCGTACCCGATTGAGGGTCTGCGCGTCGAGCCCCTTGGGCAGGCTGTGCCCGGCGGTGCCGCGCAGGGTGGCGAACATCCGGTCCACCTCGTGCTGGGCGGCCACCTCACCGTCGGCGAGCGCCTGGGCGCGGTAGTCGGCGTAGCGCTCCAGCTTGTCGCGGAACGCGGCGAACGTGAACGGTTTGAGCAGGTAGTGGGTCACCCCGAGGGACACCGCGGTGCGCACCACCGCCAGGTCCCGCGCGGAGGTCACCGCCAGCACGTCGACGCTGCTGCCGGCCGCGCGCAGCGCCCGGCAGACGTCCAGGCCGTGCAGGTCGGGCAGCCGAAAATCGAGGAGTACGAGGTCCACGTCGCCGCCGTCGTTGGCGCGCAGCGCCGCCATCGCCGCCCGCGCGGTGTGGGCCACCCCGACCACCACGAAACCAGGAACCCGTTCCGTGTACGCGGTGTGCGCCTCGGCCAGCAGCGGCTCGTCCTCGACGACCAGCACCCGGATGTCGGTCATGACCGCTCACCTCCCCCCGGCAGCCGAACGGTGAACAGGCTGCCGCCGTCGGCCGAGCGGGCCACCTCGGAGCTACCGCCGTGGCGGCGGACCACCTGCCCGACCAGCGCCAGGCCGAGTCCCCGGCCGGTGCTCTTGGTGGACCAGCCGCGCCGGAACGCGTCGGCCACCCGCTCCGGGGCCAGCCCGGGGCCGCTGTCGGCGACCCGTACCACCAACTCGTCGTCGACCGCTCCGACGAAGACCCGCACCCGGCGCGGCGCTGGCGTGCCGGCCACCGCCTCCAGGGCGTTGTCGACCAGGTTGCCGACCACGGTGAGCAGGTCGCCGGTCGGCAGTGGGCTGTCGTCGAGGCGGCAGTCGGGCTCGATGACCAGGTCCACCCCGCGCTCGCCAGCCTGCGCGGACTTGCCGAGCAGCAGCGCGGCCAACGCCGGCTCGGTCACCGCGCCAACCACCCGGTCGGTCAGCTGCTGGGCGAGGGCCAGGTCCCGGGTGCCGAGCCGGACGGCCTCGTCGGCGCGGCCCAGCTCCACAAGGGTCAGCACGGTGTGCAGCCGGTTGGCCGACTCGTGGGTCTGCGCCTGCAACGCCTCGGTCAGCGCGCGGACCGAGTCCAGCTCGCTGGCCAGGGCGCGCAGCTCGGTCTGGTCGCGAAGGGTCAGCACGGTGCCGAGCACCGCGCCCTCGAAGCGGGTGGTCCGCTGGTTGGCGACGAGCACCAGGTCACCGGCGAGGATGGGCTCGTCGAGGGCGTCGCGCCCGGAGTTGAGCAGCTCGGCCACCGCGGGCGGCAGATCGATCCCGGCGACCGGCTGGTCGATCACCGGCGCGTCCGTGTCGAGGCCCAGCAGCCGGCGACCCTCGTCGTTGACCAGCGCCACCCGCCGATCGGTGGTCAGCACGACGAGACCTTCGCGCACCGAGTGCAGGACCGCGTCGTAGTACTCGTACATCCGGGTCATCTGCGCTGGCCCCAGCCCGTGCGTCTGGCGGCGCAGCCGACGGCTGAGCAACCAGGAGCCGGTCGCGGCGAGCGCGAGCGCCGGCGCCGCGACGCCGAGCAGCACCGGCAACTGGCGGAGCAGCTTGCGGTTGATCGCCCGGGTGGTGATGCCCACCGAGACCAGGCCGACGATGCGTCGCTGCTCGTCGTACACCGGAACAACCGCGCGCACCGACTCGCCGAGCGTGCCAACGTTGGTGGTGGTGAACGGGCGGCCCGCCAGGGCGGGCCCGATCTCCCCGACGAACGGCTCGCCGATCAGCTCCCGGGTGGGGTGCGAGAAGCGGGTGCGGTCGGGGGCCATCACCACCACGAAGTCGGTGCCCGTCGCCAGCCGGGTCGATTCGGCGTACGGCTGGAGGACGCTGGCCGGGTCGGCGGTCGTGAGGGCCTCGCGGACGTCGGGGGAGCGGGCCACGGTCTGCGCCACCGCGAGCACCTCCTCCTGTGCGGCCTGGCGGGAGTCACTGCGGGCCAGCCAGACGGCGCCCGCCGCACCGGCCAGCACGAGCAGCGTCACCACCATCGCCTGGAGGGCGAAAAGTTGCCCCGCGATGCTCCACTGGCGTCGGGCCACCTCCACCACCTCCTCGTCGCGCCGCCGCTGTTGGTGCTGTCGCGGTGAACAGAATGACCGCAAGGCTGTCAACGGGTGAGACGCGCTTCACATTGTCGACATGGACACCACCGCAACCGCCACCTCACCAGCACCCCCGGTCCGTCGGGACCGTACCCGTTACCTCTACCTGGCCGTCATCGTGGCCGTGCTCGCCGGCATCGTGGTCGGCCTGGTCGCCCCCGATTTCGGCAAGGAACTGAAGCCGATCGGCACCGGCTTCGTCAACCTCATCAAGATGATGATCAGCCCGGTCATCTTCTGCACCATCGTGCTCGGCGTCGGCTCTGTGCGGCAGGCCGCGAAGGTCGGCAAGGTCGGCGGCCTCGCCCTCGGCTACTTCCTCACCATGTCGACCGTCGCGCTCGCCATCGGCCTGGTCGTCGGCAACCTCATCCACCCCGGCTCCGGCCTGAACCTCGGCCAGGATCTCGCCGGTGCGGGCAAGGCCGCCGCCGGTGACGAGGCCGGCGGGACGGCGGATTTCCTGCTCGGCGTCATCCCGACCACGCTTCTCTCCGCGCTCACCGAGGGCGAGGTGCTCCAGACGCTGCTGGTCGCCCTGCTGGTCGGCTTCGCCGTACAGGCCATGGGTCGGCGCGGTGAGCCGGTGCTCGGGGCCGTCGCCGTCATCCAGCGGGTCGTCTTCAAGGTCCTCGCCATGATCATGTGGCTGGCGCCGATCGGCGCGTTCGGCGCCATGGCCGCCGTGGTCGGCGCGACCGGCGTCGACGCGCTCAAGAGCCTCGCCCAGATCATGGTGGGCTTCTATGCCACCTGTTTGATCTTCGTGCTGGTCTTCCTGGGCGCGCTGCTCTGGTTCGTGGCCCGGATCTCGATCTTCTCGCTGCTGCGCTACCTGGGCCGGGAGTTCCTGCTGATCCTGTCCACCTCGTCGTCGGAGTCGGCGCTGCCACGGCTGATCGCCAAGATGGAGCACTTCGGTGTCAGCAAGCCGGTCGTCGGCATCACGGTGCCGACCGGGTACTCGTTCAACCTCGACGGCACGGCCATCTACCTGACGATGGCATCGCTGTTCATCGCGGACGCACTGGGTAAGCCGCTCGCCATCGGGGAGCAGATCTCGCTGCTGCTGTTCATGGTCATCGCGTCCAAGGGTGCCGCTGGGGTCACCGGCGCTGGGCTGGCGACGCTGGCCGGTGGGCTCCAGTCGCACCGGCCGGACCTTGTGGACGGGGTCGGGCTGATCGTGGGCATCGACCGGTTCATGTCGGAGGCACGGGCGCTGACGAACTTCGCGGGCAACGCGGTCGCGACGGTGCTGGTGGGGACGTGGACCGGGGAGTTCGATCGGAACAAGGCGGTCGAGGTGCTGCGCGGCGACGACCCGTTCGACGAGGCGACGATGCTCGACGAGCATGACGACGCCGAGGGCGAGTCGGCTGCTCGGCGGCCCGACGAGGCGGCTCCGGCAGGGGTGCCCGCCTGACCTCGTTCAAGAGGCACACCCCGGGGTCCCGCCACTCAGTGGCAGCGGGGCCCCGGGTTCACAACCCATGTAGGCCACCAGACAGCCGTCCTGGTCCTATCACTGCCCCGTCACGTTGGCGGCGGGGGTGGGGTGAGCCAGGCGAGTGGCTGTCCTGCGAGTGCGGCATCGGCGAGACGGTGCGCCGAGGTGGTCTTGAGGGCGGCGCGTGAGCTGTCGATCCAGCGCTGGACGTTGTCGATGCCCTGGTTGCGGTACTCGACGGCTTGGACGAGGCATTCGAGTTTGTCGGCGTCGCGGGCGACGATGGCTTCCAGGGTCTCCTGGGCTTCGTACTCGGTGACGGCGGCGGTGATGGCGTCGGCAACCGCTGGTGGGCAGTCGGCGACCTGATCAGCCGTGACTGCGATGTTGGGTGCTGCGGTCAGTTGACATCCTCTCCGCCCTAGAGGACGGAGATTCCCTCCACGCTGCGCGTGGAAGACGCGGCGTCCGGGTGGGTTACCGCTTCTCTGCGCGGTGCCAGCATCGCTGCTGGTCTTACCTGC
>NZ_JBEXEV010000049.1:0-29674 GCF_040606435.1 Micromonospora sp. NPDC005413 | reverse complement strand
GGGCGTTCCTCCTGTACGACAGCATCGGGGCGATCACCTGGGCGCTGTACTGCGGGCTGCTCGGTTATTTCGGCGGGTTGGCCTTCGAACGCGACGGTTCGCGGCGGGGCGCCGGGTGGGCGGGCGTTAGCTGATCAGGGGGCGGAAGGTGCCGAGTAGCACGCTTGTTGTCAGGGCGGCGCCGGCCAGGGCGACCGCCCCGGCGATGAGCAGCCCGTCGGCGCGGTCGAAGCGCTGGCGGCGGGCCACGGTCCGAGGCGTGTCGCCGTCGAAGCCGCGCGCGTCCATCGCGACGGCCAGCCGGGTGCCCCGGCGGATCGCTCCGACCAGCAGCGCGAACGCGGTGGAGGCGAACAGCCGCAGCTTCGCCACCGGGTTGTGTCCCGCGTCGACGCCCCGCGCCCGCCGGGCCATGCTGATCATCTGCCATTCCTGACCGAGCAGCGGCACCAGACGGAACGCGGCCAGTGCCCCGATGGCGAACCGGGCCGGCGCCTTCACGTTCTGGATCAACGCGTCGGCCAGGTCGGTGGGGTCGGTGGTCGCGAAGACGATCACACCGGGCAGGGCCACCGCGAACACCCGCAGCACCAGGCCGAGCGCGGTGAGCAGCACGCCGGTGCTCACCAGCACCGGCCCCACGTCCAGCAGGACCCGGCCGGACCGGTCGGCGGCGAAGAGCACCAGGGTGACCAGGATGCCGGCGGCGCTGAGCAGCAGCGGCCAGGCCCGCCGGGCCAGCACCCGGTAGCGGATGCCGAACAGCGGCAGCACGGCGAGTTCGAGTGCGATGGCGATCGCCGGGGCCACCGGGTCGAGGGTGGCCAGCAGGGTGAACGAGAAGACCAGCGCGGCGGCGACCTTCGCCACGGGGTTACGACGGGCCAACGGCGCGTCGGGCGCGGCGATCGGCTCAATGCTGATCATCGGGTGCCGTCCGGGTCGGTCACGGTTCGTTGCAGGGTGACGGTGCGGTCGGCGAGCGCCGCGACGAAATCCGCGTCGTGGGTGACCGCGACCACGCCGTGCCCGGCGTCGCGCAGGTCGGCGAAGAGGTCGACCAACTCCCGCCAGGTCCGCCGGTCCTGGCCGAAGGTGGGTTCGTCGCAGATCAGCAGGCGGGGCGCCGTGGCCAGGGCGGTCGCGACGCTCAGCCGCCGCGCCTCACCACCGGAGAGGGTGTACGGGTTGGCAGCGGCGAGGCGGGTCAGTCGCAGCCGCTCCAGCAGCCCGGCCACGGTCTCCTTGACGGCCGCCTCGGGCTGACCGGTCCGGCGCGGGCCGAGCGCCAGCTCGTCGAAGACGGTGCTGGTGACGAACTGGTGCTCCGGATCCTGGAAGACCGACCCGATCCGCCGGGCCAGCGCGGGCGCTCGCCAGCGGTGCGGGGGAGTGCGGTGATCCGGCCCGGCCAGCTCGGCGGACGCGGTGACGCGTCCGGTGCCCGGGCGGAGGAGGCCGCCGAGCAGCAACGCCAGGGTGGACTTGCCCGCGCCGTTGGGTCCGCGTACGGCGAGTGCCTCGCCGGCGCGTACCCCCAGGTCGGTGGAGCCCAGCCGGGGCGGCAGGCCGAGCCGGTCGGCGGTGAGCAGGAGTTCTCCGGGAGCGGAGGTGGCTGGCCGGGGCGCGACCGGGTGACCGGGCACCCACACGCCCTCGGCGGCCAGGGTGGCACCGTGTGCGGCGAAGACCGCCGCTGGCGTACCGTCCGCTCGGACCCCGCCGCCGGGGTCCAGGACGACCACCCGGTCGACCAGCGGTAGTGCCTCGGCGACCCGGTGCTCGACGAGGATCAGCGTGGTGTCGGCGTCCAGCGCGCTGGCCACCGCCTGCCGGACGAGGTCGGCACCGGCGGGGTCGAGATTGGCGGTCGGCTCGTCGAGCAGCAACAGGCCAGGGCGCAGGGCCAGCGCGCCGGCCAGGGCGAGGCGTTGCTGCTCGCCGCCGGAGAGCGCGGCGGTGTTGCGGTCCCGGGAGTACGGGAAGCCGACCCGGTGCAGTGCCTCGTCCACCCGTGGCCAGATCTCGTCGGCCGGAACGCCCCGGTTCTCCAGCCCGAACGCGACGTCGTCGCCGCAGCGGGCCATCACCAGTTGGGTTTCCGGGTCCTGGAAGACGATGCCGACCCGTTCGCGCCCCTTGCGCGGGTCGAGCCCGTCGATCTCGACGGTGCCCTCCTGCTCGCCGGAGTCCTCGGGAAGCAGCCCGGCCAGCGCGCTGAGCAGGGTGCTCTTGCCGGCCCCCGAAGGCCCGAGCAGCAGAACCCGCTCCCCAGCCTCGACCCGCAGATCAACCCCGCGCACCGCCCAGGCGCGCCGCCCAGCGTGCCGCCACCCAAATCCCCGCAGCAGTACCCCGCCCACCAACCCCCACCCCCCTCCCGCCCCACCAGGTCCCCGCCGGCCACCCACCGTCCGGTGATCAAGAGGTTTGCGTCAGAAAATCGCTTCTCGTTGACGCAAACCTCTTGATCAACGCGGCCAGGTGGGTCAGATCAGGGCGCGGTCCCGGGCTACCGGGAAGCGGTCCAGGACGCCGGTTTTGGCCAGGGCCTGGGTCAGCAACCAGCCGCCGGCACCGGCGATCACGGTGGCGCTGACGATGGTGAGCAGCGCGTACGGGATGCGGTAGTCGGTCAGCGCGTAGTCGACGTTCCAGATGAAGAAGTCGAACAACGCGGCGCTGAGACCGGTCAACGCGCCGGCCAGCACTGCGGTCGGCAGGCGGAACGACCGGTACCGGAAGGCGGCGAACGCCAGCTCGGCGCCGATGCCCTGCACGATGCCCTGCGGGATCACCGTGCCGGCCCACTGGCTGCCCAGCAGCGCGGAGAGGACCGCGGCCACCGTCTCGCAGTAGAGCGCGGCGCCGGGCTTGCGGATGACCAGACCGCCGATCACGGCCGGCATCAGCCAGACGCCGTAGAGCAGCGTCTGCGCCGGCGGGAAGAAGGCGAACGCACCCTCGGTGGCACTCCAGATCAGGCCCCAGGCCCAGAAGATGACGCCGAAGGCGACCGCGATCACCGAGGCGACCACGATGTCGATGGTGCGCCAACGGTTGGTGTCGGTGGTGGATTTCATGTGTTACTCCCAGTTCTGAGTGCGAACCAGGAGAAGACGCACGCCGCGTCCGGTGGCACCGGACTGCGGCGCGGCTGGAGGTCGACCGAACTCCCTGCGCTGGCATTACCCAGATCAGGTTCGAGGGTCTGCGGGCGTGCCCGCACTCTCAGCGCTGTGCGCTCCCCTGTCGGATATGAAGTTGTCTCGCTGACGCTAACACCGACCGGGCTGCTGGCCCAGGAGGGCATCCGCCTGACCTGCGGGGAGCAACCGGCTCGTCGTCGGCTGGGTACGCTTCCGATCATGCGGGTCGACGCGCGAGGTTTCACGTTCGAGGTAACAACCGGCGGTCCTGCGGACGGCGTACCCGTCCTGCTGCTGCACGGTTTCCCTCAGCACAGCGGTGAATGGGACGACGTGGTGCCGGCGCTACACGCGGGCGGGCTGCGCACGTACGCGCTGGACCAGCGCGGATACTCGCCGGGCGCCCGGCCGACGGCGGTGGCCGACTACCGGATCCCCGAGCTGGTCGCCGATGTGGTGGCCGTGCTCGACGCCCTCGGGCTGGACGCCGTGCACCTGGTCGGCCACGACTGGGGCGCGATCGTGGCCTGGGCAGTCGCCGCCCAGCACCCGGATCGGGTCCGCACGCTGACCGGGGTGTCCGTGCCGCATCCGGCCGCCATGGCGCACGCCCTGGCCACCGACGGCCAGCAGAAGGCCCGCTCGTCGTACATTGCGCTGTTCCGCAAGCCGGGCAAGGCGGAGAAGGTGCTGCTGGCCTGGAACGCGACCGCGCTGCGCAAGCTGCTCGGTGGGGTGGGCGACGCGTCCCGGGTGGACCGCTACGCCAACCCGATGCGCGAGCCGGGGGCGCTCACTGTCGCCCTGAACTGGTACCGGGCGATGTCCCGCGCCGACCTGGCCGCCGTCGGCCCGGTCGCGGTGCCCACCACGTACGTCTGGAGTGACCGGGACGTCGCCATCGGCCGGACCGCCGCCGAGGCGTGCGCGGCGAACGTCACCGGCGACTACCGCTTCGTGCAGCTGACCGGGGTGAGTCACTGGATCCCGGACGCGGCGCCCGGCCCGCTCGCCGAGGCGATCCTGGCGCGAGCCGGCGGAACGGCCTGAGCCGTGCAGGTCAGCGAGGGAGGGCCACCGTGACGACGGACGCCAGCGGGTTGGGCATCCGGCGCTCCCTCGCCGCGCAGCGGTTGGCGCTGGGACCGGCAAATTGATGCGCCAGCGGGCTGCGGTCGACTTCGCGGTGCGCTGGCTGGCCCGTAACCGGACAACGGAGGACGCATGACGGTGAGTGCCGAGGACTACCTGACCGTGGTGACCGAGACGATCGGCCGGGTGGCCGCCAGTCAGCGGGAGGCGGTGGGACGGGCTGCCGACCTGATCGCCGACGCGGTGCGCGCCGACGGCGTGGTGCACGCCTTCGGCACCGGCCACTCGGAGGCCCTCGCGATGGAGATCGCCGGCCGGGCGGGCGGTCTGGTGCCGACCAACCGGATCGCGCTACGCGACCTGGTGCTGCTCGGCGGCGAACCGGCCGAGCGGCTCGGCCCGATGCTGGAACGGGACCCGGCCGTCGCGCACCGCCTCTACGAGCTGGCCCCGGTGCGGCCCACCGACGTCTTCGTGCTCGCCTCGAACTCCGGGGTCAACGGCGCGATGGTGGAGTTCGCCAGCCTGGTCAAGGAGCGCGGCCACGGGCTGGTGGCGATCACCTCGGCACAGCACTCGGGGCGGATGACCTCCCGCCACCCGTCCGGGCGCAAGCTGAGCGATCTCGCCGACGTGGTGCTCGACAACGGCGCCCCGTACGGTGACGCGACGCTGCCGCTTCCCGGCGGCGGTGCCGTCGGTGCGGTCTCCTCGATCACCGCGGCGCTGCTGGCCCAGCAGGTCACCGTGGAGGTGGTGGCGCGGTTGCTGGCGGCGGGGGAGCGACCGCCGGTCTACCTGTCGGCGAACATCCCGGACGGTGACGCGCACAACGCGGCGCTGGAGGCCCGGTACGCGGGTCGGATCCGACGCGGCTCCTGAGGCGACCCGTCCGGCGGGTGGCCGGGGAGATGCCGTGAACTTGTTTCGCGCTCGGCGGGGTGGGGCATTGGCGTTGCTGCCGGCGGGCGGGACCGCCGGCAGTAGCGTCTCACCGGAGGTAGCGCGTGTCCAAGGAGACCGAGAAGCAGCGCTGGCAGCGCAACTTCGCCGACCTGTTGCAGGAGTTGCGGGTCGCACAAACCGGCGTGCAGATCCTCTTCGCCTTCCTGCTCACCCTGCCGTTCAGCAACGGGTTCACCAGGACCAGCGAATTCCAGCGGGATGTCTACATCGTTGCGCTGCTCGCCGCGGCCGCCGCCACGGCACTGATCATCTCGCCGGTGGCGTTCCACCGGGCGCTGTTCCGGCAGGGGCGCAAGCCGGAGCTGGTGCGGTTCGCCCACCGGATGGCCACCGGCGGCCTCGCCTTCATGCTGATCGCGATGGTCAGCTCGGTGCTGCTCATCACCGACTTCGTGCTGGACCGGCCGATCGCCTTCCTGCTCAGCGCCCTGACCGGCCTCTGGTTCCTCACCTTCTGGATGCTCCTGCCGTTCGCTCGACGCAGCTGGGGTGAGGACGACGTCAACGACGAGGACGACGACCCGGAGACTCTCGCCAACTGACGACGCCGGGCATCGACAAACTCGATCTTCACGCAGCGCTACCCCTGGGTAACACCCGGGGGTAGCGTGGCGTTGAGGGCGCATGCCGACGCAGCCGCACCGAGGTTCGAGGGGGCAGCCGTGACCACGACGCAGGACGGCCGACCGGCACCGGACAACCCCGACTCCGAAGCCGCGCCCAGCACCGCCGACGCCGCGGCCCTCTTGCCGGCGGAGGCCGGACAGGCCCCGTCGCCGGCGGAAGCCGGGCAGGTCTCCGAAAAAGAGGCCCGGCAGGTCGCCGAGGCCGCTCGCGAGGCCACCTGGGACCGACCCAGCTTCGGCAAGGAGCTGTTCCTCGGTCGGTTCCGGCTTGACCTGATCAACCCGTGGCCCCGGTCCGATCCAGACGACGTGGCCCGCGCCGAGGAGTTCCTTGGTCGGTTCCGCGCTTTCCTCGCCTCCGAGGTGGACGGCGCGGCCATCGAGCGGGACGCATCCATTCCGGACTCGGTGTTCCACGGCCTGGCCGACCTCGGCGCGTTCGGCATGAAGATCGACCGGAAGTACGGCGGGCTCGGGCTGAGCAACCTGCACTACTGTCGGGCGCTGATGCTGGCCGGCTCGGTCAGCCCGGCCATCGGCGCGTTGCTCTCGGCGCACCAGTCGATCGGGGTGCCGCAGCCGCTGAAGATGTTCGGCACCGCCGAGCAGAAGCAGCGCTTCCTGCCCCGGCTCGCCGCCGGCGAGGTGTCCGCGTTCCTGCTCACCGAGCCGGACGTCGGCTCCGACCCGGCCCGGCTGGCCACCATCGCCGAGCCGACCGAGGACGGCACCGGCTACCGGCTCAACGGGGTGAAGCTCTGGGCCACCAACGGCATCGTGGCCACCCTGCTGGTGGTGATGGCCCGGGTGCCGGCCACCGCCGGTCGCCGGGGTGGAATCACCGCGTTCGTGGTGGACGGCGACAGCGCGGGCATCACCGTGGAGCGGCGCAACGAGTTCATCGGCCTGCGCGGCCTGGAAAACAGCCTCACCCGGTTCCACGACGTGTTCGTGCCCGCCGAGAACGTCATCGGCGGCGAGGGCAAGGGGCTGAAGATCGCCCTGACCACGCTGAACACCGGCCGGCTCTCGCTGCCGGCAATGTGCGTGGGCGCCGGCAAGTGGGCGTTGAACGTGGCCCGGGACTGGGCCGCCGACCGGGTCCAGTGGGGCCGTCCGGTGGGCGAGCACGAGGCGGTCGCGCAGAAGCTCTCCTTCGTCGCCGCCACCACGTACGGCATGGAGACCATGCTCGACCTCTGCTGCCTGCTCGCCGACGACGACCGCAACGACATCCGGATCGAGGCGGCGCTGGTCAAGCTGTACGCCAGCGAGATGGCCTGGAAGATCGCCGACGAGCTTATCCAGATCCGGGGCGGGCGGGGCTACGAGACGGCCGACTCGCTGGCCGCTCGCGGCGAACGCCCGGCCGCCGTCGAGCAGATGCTGCGCGACCTGCGGATCAACCGGATCTTCGAGGGCTCCACCGAGATCATGCATCTGCTGATCGCCCGGGAGGCGGTCGACGCCCACCTGTCGGTGGCCGGCGACATCATCGACCCGGAGGCGGGTCTGGGTCGCAAGGCACGGGCCGGCGCCCGAGCCGGCGCCTTCTACGCGAAGTGGCTGCCCACCCTCGCTGTGGGCCGGGGCCAGCGCCCTTCGGCGTACGCCGAGTTCGGGCCGCTGGCCGGGCACCTGCGTCAGGTGGAGCGGTCGTCGCGCAAGCTGGCCCGGTCGACGTTCTACGCGATGTCCCGCTGGCAGGGAAAGATGGAGCGTAAGCAGGCGTTCCTGGGTCGGGTGGTGGACATCGGCGCCGAGTTGTTCGCGATGTCGGCGGTCTGTGTCCGGGCCTACGCCGAACGGGACAGCCGACCGGAGAACGTCGAGCTGGCCGACCTGTTCTGCCGGCAGGCGCGGGTGCGGGTGGACGCCCTGTTCACCGCCCTCTGGGACAACACCGACTCGGTCGACACCGCCGCCGCGAAGCGGATCCTCGCCGGCCGCTACGCGAGCCTGGAGGAGGGCGTCATCACCCCGTCCGACGAGCTGCCCTGGGTGGCCGGCTGGTCGCCCGGCCCGTCGACCGCCGAGGACGTCCGCCGCCGCATCCCACCGAAGCCGTGATCGCTCCCGCGCGGGCCGGCGCTACTCAGCGTCGGGCGGCGCGGGCGGTGGCGTCGATGGCACCGGTCAGCGGGAGACAGCCCAGGCCAGCACCGCGGCCAGGAGCAGGCCGTTGAGCCCCGCCAGGGCCAGGTACGCCGCAGGCGGGATCTTCTTGCCCCGCCGTACGAAGGAGACCAGGACGGCGGCGTAGCCGAGCAGCAGGACGGCGATGACGATCAGGAAGTAGAACACCCGAAGACCTTAGCGGCCCCTCCCGCGCAGGCCGAGTTGGCGCAGCTCCAACGCGGCCAGGGCGTCGACGGTCTCGTCGTCGCCGCGCCGCCACGCCTCGGCGACGTCCGGAGCGATTCGGGTCAACCGACCCAGTGGCTGGGTGGCCAGCGCGCGCAGGGCGAGCAGGTCCCGACCGGCCGGGCCGGCGGCCAGCTTCGCGGCTGAAGAGGCCCGGCGCACCCACCGCACCCGCAGCGGCAGCCAACCGAAGAGCACCAGACCGAGTGGGAAGATCAGCACCGCGATGGCGAGGGCGAGGGCGAGTTGGTCGACCAGTTGCTGCTGGTCACGGCCGGCGTCGGCGAGTGACCGGGCGGCGTCGGCGGCCCGCTGGAAGGGCGCGGTCAGCTCGTCGCCGACCAGTGGCACCCGGCCGACCTTGCTGCCGGCCTCGCCCAGGTTGTCGGCGAGCCCACTACCGGCGCCCTCCAACTTCTGCCCCGGTACGGCGAGCTTCTGCACCAGGTCGTGCAGCCAGAGCGCGCCGCGGATCGCGACGTACACCCAGGCGACGACGAGCAGGTCGGTGAACAACTGGCGGGCGGCGGTCGGAAACCGATCGGCGTAGATCTTCACGCCGGACAGCGTGCCACGAACGGCCCGATTCTTGCAGCTGTGGAAATGAGTCTCGGGGGCGCGACCGACCATCGCCGCAGCAAGATCGTGCTCGATCGAGGAAGTAGTGGTGTCGGCGTGATCCGGAGGCCACTACATCCTTGATCGAGCACGATCTACGAAGGTGGTCCGGGTCGATGGCGGGCGGGGCGCGGGTGTCAGCGGACGCAGGTCGGGCAGGTGCCGAAGATTTCCAGGGTGTGGCTGACGTCGGCGTAGCCGTGCTGCGCGGCGACCCGGTCGGCCCAGCTCTCCACCGCAGGCCCGGCCACCTCCACGGTGCGCCCGCAGGCCCGGCAGACCAGGTGGTGGTGGTGCCCCTCGCTGCACCGGCGGTAGAGGTGCTCGCCGCCCGGCGGTCGCATCACGTCGATCTCACCAGAGTCGGCCAGCCCTTGCAGGGTGCGGTAGACGGTGGTCAGGCCGACCCGCTCGCCCCGCTGCCGCAGCATCGCGTGCAGGTCCTGGGCGCTGTGGAAGCCCTCCATCTCGCCCAGCAGCGCGCTCACCGCCGAGCGCTGCCGGGTGTTGCGCACCGCGGCGCCGCTCTCACTCATGATCCCTCCCCGGCGTGGCTGACCGCGTCCGCCACGATGTGCGCGACGTGCTCGTCGACCAGGCTGTAGGCAATCTCCCGACCTCGGCGGGAACCCCGCACCACGCCCGCACCCCGCAGCACCCGCAGGTGCTGGGAGACCAGCGGTTGCGTGGCGCCGAGCTTGTCCACCAGCTCGTGCACGCACCGCTCACCGTCGGCCAGCTCGCTGACGATGGCCAGCCGGATGGGCGCGGACAGGGCGCGGAGCAACTCGCTGGCCCCGTCGAACCCGTCGTAGCCCGTGGCGCTGGTCATCCTGCAACGGTAACCAATACCGCGGACATCTCGCTGATCAGGATCGACTCAGCACGACCTCGTGCGGTTCCGGTGTTGGCGCGGCGGTCGGTGTCGCCCGGCGGCGCAGCGTCCGCCAGACGCCGCCGGCCACGGCCACCACCAGGAAGGAGGCGATCGCCACCAGCACCACCGAGGCACCCGGCGCGGTGTCCGCCGTAGCCGCCACCCAGACACCGGAGCCGGCGGCGAAGAACCCGAGCGCCATCGCGGCGGTCATCGTGCTGCGGAAGCCCCGGGTGACCTGCTGGGCGGTGGCGACCGGCACCACCATCAGCGCGCTGATCAGCAGCACCCCGACGGCCCGCATCGCGATGGTCACGGTGACCGCGGTGGCGACCGCGATCAGCAGGTTCAGCGTGCGCACCGGCAGGCCGGAGACCCTGGCGTACTCCTCGTCGTGACTGACCGCGAAGAGCGCCGGGCGCAGCGCGATCATGGTGACCAGGATTGCCGCACCGAGCACCGCGATGGTGGTCAGGTCGCCGGGCGAGATGGTGGTCAGCGACCCGAACAGGTACGCGTTGAGGTTCGCGCTGGTCGCGTCGGAGAGGCCGACCAGCAGCACGCCGCCCGCGATGCCGCCGTAGAAGAGCAGGGCCAGGGCCAGGTCACCGGACGTACGCCCACGGGCACGGACCACCTCGATGGCGATCGCGCCGATGGTGGCGGCGATCACCGCCACCAGCACCGGCGAGCGGTTGAGCAGCAGGCCGGCCCCGACGCCGGTCAACGCCACGTGCCCGACGCCGTCGCCGATCAACGCGAGCCGGCGCTGCACCAGGTAGATGCCGAGTGCCGGCGCGGCCAGGCCGATCACCAGCGCACCGATCAGGGCACGCTGCATGTAGGGGTACTGGAAGAGTTCCATGCTCAGTTGCTCCACAGCCCGGCGGGCTCGTCAGGACCGTGCGGGTGCACGTGGTCGTGGTCGGGCTCCGCGTGATGGCCGGCTGGGTCCGGCACCGCGCCGTCGTGACAGATACCACCCTCGTGGACGACGACCGCCCGGGTGATCACCGGTCGCAGCGGGCCCAGCTCGTGGGCCACCAGCAGCACCGTCCCGCCGTCGGCGACGAAGTCGCGCAGCGCGCCGGCGAACGCCTCCTGGCTGGCCGCGTCCACCCCGGCGGTGGGCTCGTCGAGGACCAGCAGCTCCGGTTCGCCGGCCAGTGCGCGGGCGATCAGGGTGCGCTGCTGTTGGCCGCCGGAGAGCGTGGCCACCGGGTCGGTGGCCCGGTCGGCGAGCCCGACCGCGCGCAGTGCCGTGTCGACGGCGGCCCGGTCGGCTCGACCCGGCGGGCGGAACACCCCCCGACGGGCCAGCCGGCCGGAGGCCACCACCTCGCGGACGGTGGCCGGTACGCCGCCGCCGGCGCCCAGGCGCTGCGGGACGTACCCGATGCGTTCCCACTGCCGGAAGCGGCGCAACGGCCGGTCGAAGAGGGTGACCGAGCCGGCGCTGATCGGCACCAGCCCGAGAACGGCGCGGATCAGGGTGGACTTGCCGGAGCCGTTGGCCCCGAGCACCGCGACCACCTCACCGGCGGTCACGGTGAGCGAGATGTCCCGGAGCACGGGGCGGCCGTCGTAGCCGACCATTCCGTGCTCGACGGTGATGACAGGTGAGGTCACGAGCAGCTCAAGGCCGTCTGCAGGGTCTGCAGGTTCGTACGCATCACCGAAAGGTAGTCCCCGTTGCTGCCGGCGGCGAGCCCCTCGATCGGGTCCAGGACCGCGGTCTTCGCGCCGACCTGACCGGCGATCGTCTCGGCGACCTTCGGGCTGACCAGGGTCTCGAAGAAGATCGTGGTGGCGTGGTGCTCCTTCGCCTCCTCGATCACGTGCGCGAGCCGCTGCGGCGAGGGCTCGACGTCCGGGCTCAGCCCGGTGATGCCGACCTGGTCGAGCTGGTACCGGTCGGCGAGGTAGCCGAACGCGGCGTGGCTGGTCACGATCTCCCGCCGCTGGCAGGTCGCCAGGCCATTCCTGAACTCGCCGTCCAGGGTCGTCAGGTCGGCGCGCAGCGCCGCGGCACGGGCGGTGTAGTCGGCGGCGTTGTCCGGGTCGGCCTTGCCGAGCCGCTGGGCGAGCTGGTCACCGATGCCGGCCAGCCGGGTCGGGTCGAGCCAGACGTGCGGGTCCTTGCCGCCCGTCTCCTCGGCGTGCCCCTCCTCGCCTTCGTGGTCGTGCCCGCCAGCGGTCGCGTCCAGCAGTGGCTGCACGCTGGTCACGTCGAACGTCCGGTCGCCGCCGTTCTGCTCGACGGCGTCGTCCACCGCCGGCTGGAATCCCTTGAGGTAGACGATCAGCTCCGCCTCGGTGACCTGGCCGACCTGGCTCGGGCTGAGCTCCAGGTCATGCGGCTCCGCACCGGGCTTGGCGAGGTTGGTGACCCGCACGGCGTCGCCGCCGATCCGCTCGGCGAGGAACTGGAGGGGGTAGAACGCGGCCACCACGTCGACCCGTTGGGGGTCGGCACCGGCGGCACTGCCGGTGGAGCAGCCGGCCCCGGCGCCCAGGGCGAGGAGGGCGGTCGCGGCGGCCAGGACACGGGACGTGGTGCGGTTGGTCATGTCGTCAACTGTCCGTGGCAACGATAATGATTGTCAAAAACGCATGATTGCATGTCAGAGCAGCTTCGCGAGGCCCACCGTCACCAGCAGGGTGAGCATCACCAGTCGAATCAGCCGGGTCTGCGGTGCCTGAACCGCCCAGGTCGTGACCAACAGGGCGCTCAGGACCGCGGCGAGCGCGAGCGTCAGCAGCCCGCCGATCACCCCGGGCGTGAAGAACGCCACCAGCACCACCACCAGGGTGAGCAAGAACACCGACGTCGGGTTCGCCCCGGCCAACCGGGCCAGCAAAGGGCGCTGCGTACGCTGCATCCCACAGACTCTACGAGGAGGGACCCCCGTTGCTGGTGACCAACCGGTTCGTGGTCGACGTCGATCTAGCCGACGACTTCACCGAACGGGCGCACGCCGCCCTCACCGCACTGGCCGCCCGCCCCGGCTACCTGCGCGGTCAACTGGTCCGGGCGCTCGACGACCCCCGCCACTGGTCCCTGGTCACCGAATGGGAGTCGGTCGGTACGTACCGGCGGGCGCTGGGCGCCTTCGAGGTCAAGGTCAGCGCCGTGCCGTTGCTCGCCGAGTCGATCGACGAGCCCTCCGCGTACGAGGCGCTGGCCACCGCTGCCCCAGGCGGGGCCGTGGTCGTCGCCGAGAGTGATCGGGCTGCGGGTCCTTACCGCTGAGCCGCCGGACACTACGCTGCTCCTATGACCGCACCCGCCCCGCCACCCGGTCCCGGCGTGGCTCCGCCGTTCGCCGCGCCGCCCACCGAAGGCCGCCGGACTCGGCTCTGGATCGGCCTCGGCGTCGGCGCGCTCGCCGTGGTCCTCTGCTGTGGCGGGGGCGGCGCCGCCGTCGTCGGCCTGGCCGTCAGCGGCGTGCAGGCGATCCGGGAGCAGGCTCGCACCGTGACCGGCGACTACTACCAGGCGCTGGTCGAGCGGAACTACGGGCGGGCGTACGAGCAGCTCTGCGACGACGCGCAGCGGCGCGAGTCACGGCCCGAGTTCGAGCGGCGCGCCGCCGCCGAACCTCAGGTCACCGCCTTCCGGGTGGGTGAGGTGGACACGACCAGCCTGACCGTGCCGGTGGACGTGACGCTCGACGGCGGCGACCGGGAGCGTCAGCAGGTCAGCCTCGGTCAGGACGGTCAGACCGGCGGCGTGGAGGTCTGCGGGGTCAGCTGACCCGCCACCGGTATTCTGCTGGGCTTGGGGCGACGGTGGTCGTACCGTTGTCCCGAACCGACCGTTCCATCCACATCTCGCCCCCGCCGACCGCCAGCCGGCGTAGGAGGAAACATGCCAGCAGACCGTATCGACGCCGTCGTCAGCCTCGCCAAGCGCCGAGGCTTCGTCTTCCCCTCCAGCGAGATCTACGGAGGCACCCGATCGGCGTGGGACTACGGTCCGCTCGGTGTGGAGCTCAAGGAGAACGTCCGCCGGCAGTGGTGGAAGACCATGGTCCAGCAGCGCGACGACGTGGTCGGCCTCGACTCCGCGGTGATTTTGTCCCGCAAGGTGTGGGAGGCGTCCGGCCACATCGCCGAGTTCGTCGACCCGCTCACCGAGTGCCAGTTCTGCCACAAGCGGTTCCGGGCTGACCACCTGGAGGAGGCGTACGAGGCCAAGCACGGCAAGCCGCCGGCCTCGCTCGCCGAGCTCAACTGCCCCAACTGCGGCAACAAGGGCACCTTCACCGAGCCGAAGATGTTCAACGGCCTGATGAAGACCTACCTGGGCCCGGTGGAGAGCGACGAGGGGATGCACTACCTGCGCCCGGAGACCGCGCAGGGCATCTTCGTCAACTACAAGAACGTCGAGACGGTCGCCCGCAAGAAGCCGCCGTTCGGCATCGCGCAGACCGGCAAGTCGTTCCGCAACGAGATCACCCCGGGCAACTTCATCTTCCGGACCCGGGAGTTCGAGCAGATGGAGATGGAGTTCTTCGTCGAGCCGGGCACCGACGAGCAGTGGCACGAGTACTGGCTCCAGGAGCGCTGGAACTGGTACCTCGACCTCGGCCTGTCGGCGGACAACCTGCGCCTCTTCGAGCACCCCCAGGAGAAGCTCTCGCACTACTCGAAGCGGACGGTGGACATCGAATACCGCTTCCAGTTCGGTGGCACCGAGTTCGCCGAGCTGGAAGGTATCGCCAACCGCACCGACTTCGACCTTTCCACGCACAGCAAGCACTCCGGCGTCGACCTGTCGTACTTCGACCAGACCAAGAGTGAGCGCTGGATGCCGTACGTCATCGAGCCGGCCGCCGGTCTGACCCGCGCGGTGCTCGCCTTCCTGCTGGAGGCGTACGACGAGGACGAGGCGCCGAACACCAAGGGCGGCGTGGACAAGCGCACCGTCATGCGGTTCGACCCGCGGCTCGCCCCGGTCAAGGTGGCGGTGTTGCCGCTGTCCCGCAACGAGGCGCTGTCGCCGAAGGCCAAGGACCTCGCGACGCTGCTGCGCAAGCGCTGGGTGGTGGAGTTCGACGACTCGCAGGCGATCGGTCGCCGCTACCGCCGGCAGGACGAGATCGGCACCCCGTTCTGCGTGACGGTCGACTTCGACACCCTGGATGACAACGCCGTGACGGTCCGCAACCGGGACACCATGGCCCAGGAGCGGGTTTCCCTGGACCAGGTCGAGCGCTACCTGATCGAGCGCCTCCCCGGCTGCTGAAACGGTGGGCACGGAGCCTCGGCCGACGCGAAATGCGCCGGTCGGGGCCCCGTACACTTGTCCGGTGACCGCCTCGACCGTCCCCGCGCTGCGCCCGTTGACTCTCGGGCGGTACGAGGTGTGGCCGCCGGTGGTGCTCGCGCCGATGGCCGGGATCACCAACGTCGGGTTCCGGCGGCTCTGTCGGGAGCAGGGCGGCGGCATCTACGTCTGCGAGATGATCACCACTCGGGCGCTGGTCGAGCGGAACCCGAAGACGCTGCACATGATCGCCTTCGGCGCGGACGAGCATCCACGGAGCCTCCAGCTCTACGGCACCGATCCGGAGATCACCGCCGCCGCGGTGCGGATCGTGGTCGAGCGCGACCTGGCCGACCACATCGACCTCAACTTCGGCTGCCCGGTCCCCAAGGTGACCCGCCGGGGTGGCGGCGCGGCGTTGCCGTGGCGGCGTCGACTCTTCGCCCGGCTGGTGAGGGCCGCGGTGGACGCCGCGGCACCGTCCGGGGTGCCGGTCACCGTGAAGATGCGCAAGGGCATCGACGACGACCACCTGACGTACGTCGAGGCGGGGCTCGCCGCCCAGGACGCCGGGGTGGCCGCGGTGGCCCTGCACGGGCGGACGGCCGGGCAGCGCTACTCGGGCACCGCCGACTGGGACGCCATCGCCACCCTCAAGCAGGCCCTCGACGTGCCGGTGCTCGGTAACGGCGACATCTGGGAGGCCGACGACGCGTTGCGGATGGTCGCGCACACCGGGGTCGACGGCGTGGTGATCGGGCGGGGGTGCCTGGGCCGGCCGTGGCTCTTCGCCGACCTGGAGGCCGCCTTCAATGGTCGGCCGGAGCGGCGGCTGCCCACCCTCGGCGAGGTGGCGGTGACCATGCGCCGGCACGCTGAGCTGCTCGTCGACCAGTTTGTGGCCGCCGCCCGCACCCCGGCCCGGGGCGAGCGGGACGGTTGTGCCGACTTCCGCAAGCACGTCGCCTGGTATCTCAAGGGTTTCCCGGTCGGCGGCGAGCTGCGCCGCTCGCTGGCGATGATCGAGAGCCTGGCCCAGCTCGATGACCTGCTCGGCAAGCTCGACCCGGTGGAGCCGTTCCCGCTGACCGCCCTGGGCCAGCCGCGCGGGCGGACGAACTCTCCGGGCAAGGTCTTCCTGCCGGACGGCTGGCTGGCCAGCCGGGATGACGACGTCGTCCCCGAGGGCGCTGAGATGGACGACTCTGGCGGCTGACCGCACTGGCAATGGCACGACTCTGGCGGCTGACCGCACTGGCGAGGGCGCGACCCCGGCGCGGCGATGCGCAGGGGTTGGCGCACTGTGGAGCTGATGTCGTAGACGATTCAGCGCCTCGGTCGATGCCCTGAATCGTCTACGACATCAGCTCCAAAGGACCAGCGAACCACTCGATCCCAGCCGGCCTCGCCGGACTCGATCCCAGCCGGCCCTGCCGGACTGACCCGAACGACGACGAAGGGCCGGGCCCCTGGTGGGGTCCGGCCCTTCGGTCGTCTGTCCGCGGGTCAGCTGGTGGCGTAGCCGCGGGTGGCGATCCAGTCGGCGAGGTGCTCGGTGGTGACTTCGTAGGAGGCGGTGTTCGGGTTGGCGGAGTCGGCGATCTTCACCACGTTCCCGTTGTCGCGGTAGCCGACGACGCTGATGTAGTGCCCACCCTCGAAGGAGTGCACGCCGCCATCGGTGTCGGTGGTGGTGCCGGCGATGTTGGCGACCACGGCCCGGCCGTCGTCGACGGTCTTGACGACGTCGGCGCGCAGCGTGTCGGTCTGCTTGTCGTCCGCGGCGGGGCTGCTGATCTCGACGCTGCGGTAGGCGTCGTTCTTGCCGGTTTCCTTGTTCAGGACGGGGGTGATGTCGTTGATGCTGTTGGTGCCGTCCTCGGTGGTGCCCATTTCCTTGGCCATGGCGTCCACGCTGATGTCCTTGCCCTGCACACTGAGGGCGTTGCGGGTGGCGGCGGGGCCGCAGTAGTAGAAGTTCGGCTGCGCCTCGTAGCGCACACCCAGCTGACGCTCACCGGCGGGCTTGCGGTCGGCCTGGGTCTGGGCGGCGGGCTTGGCGTCGGCGGCGTACGCGGCGGTGATGGGGCCGGCGATGGCACCACCGGTGAACGCGAGTCCAGCGGCGGTCAGTGCGGTCTTACGGATCAGATCGGTACGCATGATGGCGTGCTCCTCTGCATTCAGGGGGAACCCACACGGCACTCAACACGGGGGGACGGTGCGACCGTGCGGGCAAAGGTTCACGGGAACGGCCCGGCGATCCGGGGGGGGGACCTGCTCGGGGTTCCGGGGGGATGTAACCGGGGCGGCCTACCGGATGTTCCCGGCGGCTGCCGGCGCCTGGCGGGTCCTGCCCGGCCAGCGGTTGGTTACCGGGGGGTGTAACCGTGCCGGTCCGGCGGGTGTTCCCACGGTCGGCGGCTACGGATGCAACCGGGGCGGCCGTACGGGTGTTCCCGGTGCGCCGGGCCGGGGGCCACGGTCGCATGCCAGGTATAACGACCCGGGCCGGCCCCCGATTCCACCGCCAGAGTGGCCCCGACCACGGGACACGCCGCCCACGACCGGACAGCCACCCACCGGCCTCGCATCCCGAACCAGACACCACGCACAAACCTGCCCCGCGATGACCGGCGTCGAGATCGACGCACTTTCCGGGAAAGTGCTGCCTTCGGACGCGTTGAGGCCACAATTTCCCCGGAAAGTGTGCGGATCTTGGCCGCCGGAGGCCCGGATGAGGTGATTTCGCCGGTTTGGGCGCGGGCGTCAGGGCTTGTCGGGGACGGGGGCAGGGGCAGGAGCGGGGAAGAAGGCGGTGTCGGGGCTGGTCTGGGTCGGAAGGTGCGGACGGGTCGGCTGGGTGAACCCGATCCCCTCTGCGGGCCAGGGGATCTCGGGGGAGCGGTGGAAGGTGACCCCGGCGGTGGCCCAGCGGGTGCCGTGCCCGGCCAGCCGGTCGCGGAACCCGGCCCAGTCGTGCGTCGCCCGGGGCGACCAGCCCAACTCGGCGATGGCGGGCAGCCGGGGGAACAGCATGAACTCGATCTCGGCCAGCGAGGTGATCGACTCGGTCCAGAGCGGGGCCTCCATGCCGAGGACCGCAGCCTCCGGCACGCCCGTCACGTGTGACCCGGGATCCCAGTCGTACGCGCGTCGCACGTCGATCAGGCCGGCCCAGTCCTGCCCGACCGGGGTGTCCGGGGCGTACTTCATGTCCAGGTAGGTGTGGTTGCCGGGGGAGAGGATGAGTCTGGCGCCCCGGCGTACCGCTTCGGCGGTCACCGCGTCAGCGCTGTCGGTGCCCCACCACTGCAGGACCCGCCCGTCGACGTGGGCGGCCGGTGCGAGCTGGTGCCAGCCGACAACGGTCTTCCCGAGGCCGGTCACGATGCGCTGGACCCGCTCGACGAAATCGGTGTAGACCTCGCCTTTCACCTTGAACGCCTCGTCGCCGCCGATGTGCAGCCACGGCCCGGGGGTGATCGCGGCCAGTTCGCTCAATACGTCGGCGATGAAGTCGTACGTCCGCTCATCGGTCGGGTCGACGTAGCTGAAACCGACCTCGGTGCCGGTGTAGGGCGGCGGCGCGGTCTTGTCCGGTGCCAGCTCCGGGTACGCGACCAGCGCCGAGTTGGTGTGCCCGGGGAGGTCGATCTCCGGGACGACAGTGATGTGGCGGGCGGCCGCGTAGGAGACGATCCGCACGTAGTCGGCCTTCGTGTAGTGCCCGCCGGGGCCGCCACCGACCTCGGTCGCCCCGCCGACGGTGGTCAACCTCGGCCAGGAGTCGATGGCGATCCGCCAGCCCTGATCGTCGGTGAGGTGCAGGTGCAGGTGGTTGAGCTTGTACCGGGCCAGGTGGTCGATCACCCGCAGCACGTCAGCGACGGCGAAGAAGTGCCGTGCCACGTCGAGCATCGCGCCCCGGTACGGGAAACGGGGTCGGTCGACGATCGACCCGCCGGGCAGCATCCAGCGCTCGGCGACCGGGACCGGGCTTTCGATCGCCGGTGGCAGCAGCTGGCGCAGGGTCTGCGCGCCGTGGAAGAGGCCGGTGGCGGTGACCGCGGTGATGGTGACCCCGGCCCGGGTCACGGCGAGCCGGTAACCCTCGGCGCCCAGGCCGTCGTCGTCGGTCAGCACGAGCGCGATGCCGCCGGCCGGTGTCGGTCGGGCGGCGTCGGTCACCGGCAGCGGGTATCCGGTGGCGGGGCGCAGCAGCTCGGCGAGCTGTTCGGCGACCGCCAGCGCGGCGGGATCGGCGGTGGCCACGACGACCGCCTCGGCCGGCAGCAGCCAGTCCTCGGACGGGTTCGGCTCGACGCTCTGTGGGGCGGGCACGACGTCGGCCAGACGGACTGGGGCCGGAGGGGCGAGCAGCTCGCCGGCGGCCCGTTCGGCGGCCCGGGCCAGTGTGGCGGCGTTCGGTTCGTGGGCTGACAGCGAGATCGGGCCGGGTCCGGCTGCGCCGGGGGTGGCGGTGGGTCCGGGGGAGGAGGTGGTCGACACGGCGGCGGCTCCGGGGTGTATTCGCGCCGGTTATGGCAAAAGCGAGGTTCACCGGCTGCGTTGCCAACCAGCGTACGGCGACGGGCGGGATGCGTGATAGTGCGCGTGGAAGCGTTCCCAAAAACCGGTACGAACACGGATAGTCGTGATAGCTGTGCCTATTGTCACCGAACGGTCCCAGGTCACCCGATGTTCGCTTAACCTTCGCCCACCGATCGGCGTTGACCCCCGGGATTACCGGTGGTCCGTTCCGGGGTAAGCAACTGAACCTTCGTTAAGTGTCAATCCGGCGCGTGTGTGGAGGCTCTGGTGGCAGCGCAAGAGACCGTCGATCAGAAGTACGTCTACGACTTCTCCGAAGGCAACAAGGATCTCAAGGACCTGCTCGGCGGCAAGGGGGCGAACCTCGCCGAGATGACCAACCTCGGCCTCCCTGTTCCGCCCGGCTTCACCATCACCACCGAAGCCTGTCAGGCGTACCTCGAAACCGGGCGGGAGCCGGACGGGCTCGCCGGTCAGATCGAGGCGCACCTGGAGTCGCTGGAGCGTACGATGGGCAAGCGCCTCGGCGACCCGCAGGACCCCCTGCTGGTCTCCGTCCGCTCCGGCGCCAAGTTCTCCATGCCCGGCATGATGGAGACCGTCCTCAACGTCGGCCTCAACGACCAGAGCGTGATCGGTCTTTCCGCGCAGGCCGGGGGCTCGGCTGGCCAGGCCGCCTCCGGCGGCGCAGACCGGTTCGCCTGGGACTCCTACCGCCGCCTCATCCAGATGTTCGGCAAGACCGTCTGCGAGGTCCCGGGCGAGGAGTTCGAGCACGCGCTCGACGGAATCAAGAACGCCAAGGGCACTCACAACGACCTGGACCTGGACGCCGACGACCTGCGCGGGCTGGTCGACGCGTACAAGAAGATCTTCCTGACGCACACCGGTCGGGAGTTCCCGCAGCAGCCGCGCGAGCAGCTCGACCTGGCGATCCGGGCGGTCTTCGAGTCGTGGAACGCCGACCGGGCGGTGCTCTACCGCCGCCAGGAGCGGATCCCGGCCGACCTCGGCACCGCGGTCAACGTGGTGACCATGGTCTTCGGCAACCTTGGCCCGGATTCCGGCACCGGTGTCGCGTTCACCCGCGACCCGGCCAGCGGCGCGCAGGGCATCTACGGCGACTACCTGGCCAACGCCCAGGGCGAGGACGTCGTCGCCGGCATCCGCAACACCGTGCCCCTGCAGGAGCTGGAGCAGCTCGACAAGTCCTCCTACGACGAGCTGCTCAGCATCATGGCTCGGCTGGAGGAGCACTACAAGGACCTCTGCGACATCGAGTTCACCATCGAACGTGGCAAGCTGTGGATGCTGCAGACCCGGGTCGGCAAGCGCACCGCCGCCGCCGCGTTCGTCATCGCCGGGCAGCTCGTCGACGAGGGCCTGATCGACCTGGACGAGGCGCTGCACCGGGTCAACGGCGCGCAGCTCGCCCAGCTGATGTTCCCCCGCTTCCAGCTCGACCACGAGTTCCAGCCGGTCGCCAAGGGCATCGGCGCCTCGCCCGGCGCGGCGTCCGGCAAGGTGGTCTTCACCTCCGCGCGGGCCGTCGAGCTGGCCGCCGAGGGTGAGTCGGTGATCCTGGTCCGTCGGGAGACCAACCCCGACGATCTGAACGGCATGATCGCCGCCCAGGGCATCCTCACCTCGCGTGGCGGCAAGACCAGCCACGCCGCCGTGGTGGCCCGGGGCATGGGCAAGACCTGCGTCTCCGGTGCCGACGAGATCGAGGTGAACGTACCGGCGAAGCGGTTCGCCGTGGCCGGGCAGACCGTCAACGAGGGCGACGTCGTGTCCATCGACGGCACCACCGGCAAGGTCTACCTGGGTGAGGTGCCGGTCATGCCGTCGGAGGTGGTGCAGTACTTCGAGGGCAGCCTCGACCCGGAGCACATCGACAACGCGCTGGTCCGGGCCGTACACCGGATCATGACGCACGCCGACAGCAAGCGGCGGCTCGCGGTCCGCACGAACGCCGACACCGGCGCGGACGCCGCCCGGGCCCGGCGCTTCGGCGCCGAGGGCATCGGGCTGTGCCGCACCGAGCACATGTTCCTCGGCGACCGGCGGGAGCTGGTCGAGCGGCTGATCCTGTCCCGAGCCGAGGGTGAGCGGGAAGCGGCGCTGGCGGCGCTGCTGCCGTTGCAGCGGGCCGACTTCGAGGAGATCTTCCGCGAGATGGACGGCCTGCCCGTCACGGTCCGGCTGATCGACCCGCCGCTGCACGAGTTCCTGCCTCCGCTGGAGCAGCTCGCGGTCAACGTCGCGGTCGCTCAGGAGCGCGGCGAGGACGTGGCCAAGGAGGAGGCGCTGCTCGCCGCCGTCCGGCGGATGCACGAGGAGAACCCGATGCTCGGGCTGCGGGGCGTCCGCCTCGGCCTGGTCATCCCCGGCCTGTTCGCGATGCAGGTCCGGGCCATCGCCGAGGCGGCGGTCAGCTGCGCCCGTGGCGGCGGGGTAGCGAAACCGGAGATCATGGTGCCGCTGGTCGGAGCCGTGCAGGAGCTGGAGACGGTCCGCGCCGAGGCCGAGAAGATCATCGCGGAGGTGGTCGGGGACAGCGGGGTCGAGGTGCTGATCGGCACCATGATCGAGGTGCCCCGGGCGGCACTGACCGCCGGGCAGATCGCCGAGGCGGCCGAGTTCTTCTCGTTCGGCACCAACGACCTGACCCAGATGGGCTGGGGCTTCTCCCGCGACGACGTCGAGGGCGCGTTCTTCTGGCGCTACCTGGAGCTGGGCATCTTCGGAATCTCACCATTCGAGTCGATCGACCGCGACGGTGTGGGCCGGCTGGTGCGGATCGCCGCCGAGGAGGGCCGGGCCGCCCGGCCCGGGCTGAAGCTCGGCGTCTGCGGTGAGCACGGCGGCGACCCCGACTCGGTGCACTTCTTCCACGAGGTCGGCCTGGACTACGTGTCCTGCTCGCCGTTCCGCGTGCCGGTGGCCCGGCTGGAGGCCGGCCGGGCGGTCGTGGAGACCGGCGGTTCGGACAGCCGCTGACGCGGGGCCGGCGGCGGACCGGGCGACCGGGCCGCCGCCGGCTCAGATCGGCGGGCGACGCCAGGTGGGCCGGGACGAGCGGCGCAACTGGGCCGGCAGGGTGGCCATCGGGGTACGCACGGCCAGCGGGGCGTACGCATCCGGAACAGCGGTGGCGCCGATCCCGCCGCCGCGAATGTCCAGTACGGAGCCGGCCCGCCGGGCCACGGCACGCGCCTCCTCGTGCAGCGCCTCCAGATCGTCCGCCGCCGACACGGTGACCAGGGTCAGCAGGGCGGTACGCCCGGCCGGGTAGGTCACCACACAGCCGGCGGTGGTGCGCACCACCGACTCCCGGAACTCGCCCTGCCGTGCCGTGTCGGCCATCCGGTGGCCGAGCCCGAAGCTGGCCGCGGCGAGCGCCGCGAGGTGGGTGGCGTCGGTGCTGGGCAGGTCACTGGAGATGAGCAGCCCGTCGGTGCCGGCCAGCACCGTCCCGGCGACCTCGGGGCGGCGTCGACGCAACCCGCGTAGCTCCGTTCCCACCACCGTGTCCGCGTCCACGAGCGTCACCCCTAACCGGTCGGGCTCTGTGTGTCAGTCGGCTGGTCACGTTCCGCGCTGGGAACGCTACCGGTGGCCACCCTCCGCCCGCGAGCCCGTGACCCTCGGCAATCGGTTGACAACTCCGAGCCAATCGGCGGTTGTGCACCCATCGTCGATGCGTCGGAGGCGGGTCGAGCCGCTGTGGCGGGCGTAATCTTGGCTCGCTCGCGCACGGCAGATTGCGTACGGCGTCGAACGGGAAGGGTGACTGCATGACCAGTGTCTGGGAGAGCCTGACCGTTGACGCCCGCGATCCGGCCCGACTGGCCCGATGGTGGGCCGAGGCGCTCGGCTATCAGGTCGTCACCGAGAAGCCGGACGAGGTGGAGATCCGCCAGTCCGCCGACCGCCTGCCCGGCCTGGTCTTCGTGCCGGTGACCGACGCCAAGGAGCGTAAGAACCGCCTGCACCTCGACCTGCGACCCGCCGACCAGGAGGCCGAGGTAGAGCGGCTCGTCGACATGGGCGCCCGGCACGTCGACATCGGACAGGGCCACGTCGAGTGGACGGTGCTGGCCGACCCGGAGGGCAACGAGTTCTGCGTGTTGCATGCCCGCGAGGAGTGAGTCGGCGGAAGCCCGGCTGGTCGAGGAGCCGCCCAAGGACACCGGGCACCGTCGGTCACCGTACGAGCGCGACCGGGCCCGGGTGCTGCACTCCGCGGCGTTCCGCCGGCTGGCCACCAAGACCCAGGTGCACACCGCCGGCACCGACGACTTCCTGCGTACGCGGCTGACGCACTCGCTGGAGGTGGCCCAGATCGCCCGGGAGATGGGTGCCCGACTGGGCTGCGACCCGGACGTGGTGGACGTCGCCGGGCTCGCCCACGACCTCGGGCACCCGCCGTTCGGGCACAACGGTGAGGCGGCCCTGGACCTGCTCGCCACACCGTGCGGCGGCTTCGAGGGCAACGCGCAGACCCTGCGGGTGCTGACCCGCCTGGAGGCGAAGGTGCTCGCCCCGGACGGCTCGTCGGCCGGGCTCAACCTGACCCGGGCGTCGCTCGACGCGATCGGCAAGTACCCCTGGCCGCGCCGCCCCGGGGAGCGCAAGTTCGGGGTGTACGCCGACGACGTGGCCGTCTTCGACTGGATCCGGGCCGGTGCGCCCGGAGACCGGCGCTGCCTTGAGGCACAGGTGATGGACTGGGCCGACGACGTCGCGTACTCGGTGCACGACGTGGAGGACGGCATCCACGGCGGGTACGTCACGCTGCACCCGCTGCTCAGCGACGCCGACGAGCGGGCCGCGCTCTGTGTCGACGTGGCCGGCGCCTACTCGGGGGAGGCCGAGGTCGACCTGGCCGAGGTGCTGGTCGAGCTGCTGGCCGACCCGCTGCTCGCCCCCCTGGTCGGGTACGACGGCAGCCACCGTGCGCAGATCGCGCTGAAGGCCACCACCAGTGGGTTGACCGGCCGGTTCGTGGCCGCGGCGGTGGCCGCCACGGAGGAACGCTTCGGTCCCGGCCCGCACCGCCGCTACGCCGCCGACCTGGTGGTGCCCCGGCTGGTCCGGGCACAGTGCGCCCTGCTCAAGGGCATCGCGCTGCGTTACGTGATGCGTCGAGCCGGCTTCCGGGGCCGCTACGAGCGGCAGCGGACGATGCTGGCCGAACTGGTCGCCGCACTGGTCCGGAGGGCGCCGGAGGGGCTCGACCCGATCTTCGCCCCGCTGTGGCGGGCCGCCCCGGACGACACGGCCCGACTGCGGGTGGTGATCGATCAGGTCGCCTCGCTCACCGACCCGGCGGCGGTGACCTGGCACACCCGCCTGGTCGGTGAGAGCCGACCGCCGACCCGGCATGGCGCAGCTTAGGCTAGCCTAACTGGCATGACGGAGCGCCCCAGGAACGTCACCTCGGCAAGAGTGCTGCGCACCGAGCGGCCCACCCCGCACCTGATCCGGCTCGTCCTCGGTGGGGACGAGCTGGCCGACCTGCCGGTGGGTGAGTTCACCGACCACTACATCAAGGTGGTGTTCCCGCAGCCCGGCGTCGCCTACCCGGAGCCGCTGGACCTCGCCGCGATCCGCCGGGACATGCCCCGGGAGCAGTGGCCCCGGCAGCGCGCGTACACCGTGCGGCGCTGGGACCCGCTGGCCGAGGAGCTGACCGTGGACGTGGTGCACCACGGCGACGAGGGGCTGGCCGGCCCCTGGGCCGCCGCGCTGCGCCCGGGCGACCCGGTGCACTTCATCGGGCCCGGCGGGGCGTACGCCCCGAGCCCGGACGCGGACTGGCACCTGCTGGTCGGCGACGAGAGCGCCCTGCCGGCGATCGCCGCGGCCCTGGAGCGGCTGCCGCTGGGCGCCCCGGCCCACGTCTTCGTGGAGATCGCCGACCCGGCGGAGGAGCAGAAGCTGCTCAGCCCCGGCGCGGTCCAGCTCACCTGGCTGCACCGTGGCGACCGCCCGGTGGGCGAGGCACTGGTGGCGGCAGTCCGGGAGTTGGAGTTCCCGCCCGGGCAGGTGCACGCCTTCGTGCACGGCGAGGCGACCTTCGTCCGGGAGCTGCGCCGCCTGCTGCGCGCCGAGCGAGGCGTGCCCGCCGGTCAGCTCTCCATCTCCGGCTACTGGCGGCGCGGGCTGGACGACGAGGGCTGGCGCTCCACGAAGGCCGACTGGAACCGGCAGGTGGAGGCCGAGGAGCCCGCCACTGCCTGAGGACACCTCAGCCTTCGGCCACGTCCTCCGACTCCCGACCGGCCCTGTTCAGGCGGCGGGTGAGCACCACGGAGTACCCGACGATCGCCGCAGCGAGCAGGAACAGCAGCAGGCGCGGCTCGCGTACCGCCGCGGCGATCAGGCTGACCGAGACCACCCCGTAGCAGGTGATCGCCAGCCGGAGGAGGTTCGGAGGGCTCCACAGCCAGTACAGGGCCAGCCCGCAGAGCATCCAGACGACCACCGAGCCAGCCAGCAGCAGCCGCAGCTCCAACGGCAGCCGGACCGCGTCGTCGTCGACGAGCCGGACGACCTGCCCGAGCGCCCAGCCGAGCACCAGCAGTGCCCCGTCGAGCGGGACGTGCAGGTAGCTGTACGCCTGCCCGCCCCGCAGTCGACTCGCCACCAGGTGAGTGGTGACGAACGTGGTGTAGAGCCACCAGATCGCGGCCGGCACCAGGAAGGCGATTCCGGCGGTGAGGATCATGTGCGGTCGGGGGTGGTCCGGCACCGCGAAGAGCAGGCTGGCCAGCGCGCTTCCCAGCACGATGATGGTGAACTGCCCGATCCGTTCCGGCAGGTGCCGGTTGTCCACCGGCCACTGGTTGAGCCAGCGCACGCCGACCCACGGCGTGGCCAGCTCGATGCACATCGCGATGATCCACAGCACCGGGCGCAGCGCGCTGGGCGTGGTCAGCGACACCAGCCAGATCAGCCAGCCCGACCCGAAGCCGATCAGGTAGACCGTCGTCACCATGCGAGCCATCGGGCTGGTCGGCCGGGCCCGCAGGTACAGCACTAGCAGCACACCCCGCACGATCAGGTACCCGACCGGCAGGAGCACGCTCTCCGGCACCTCGTCAACGCCGAGCGTCATCGCGCCCGCCCCGACCAACGCGACCAGCACCAACACCCGGTGCAGCGCGTCGTCCGGGTCGAACCGGGTGTCGTAGTAGACCTGCCCCACCCAGGCCCACTGGACCACCACGAAGAGCCCGATCACGGCCAGTACGGCCTCCGGCGCCGGGGTGGGGTCGTTGCCCAACCGGGCCACCACCGCCGCCAGCGCGTACACGAAGATGACGTCGAGGAAGAGCTCCAGCCAGGTGGCGTGCCGGTGACCAGCCTCGTCTGTCTGAGGGGGCTGTCCGCGTAGCCCCAGCCGGCCGGTCAACCATCCGCTCGGCCGGAGGTCGTCGGTCCGTACCCTGCGCATCTGGTCATGGTCCCCGCGCGGGCCCGGCTGCCGGGCCGGAACCGCGGAGCCGGCAGCGGCCGCCGCCACATCCGGCGTCCCCCGGCCGGCACGTCGTCGGTCCGGCAGGGCAGGATGTACGGCGAGGGGGTGGCGCATGGCTGGGCGGATCCGGGACGAGGACATCGCACTGGTCCGGGAACGCACCTCGATCGGGGATGTGATCTCCGAGACGGTCACCCTGAAGTCCGCCGGCGGCGGCAACCTCAAGGGCCTGTGCCCGTTCCACGACGAGAAGAGCCCGTCGTTCAACGTCTCGCCGGCCCGCAACGTCTGGTACTGCTTCGGCTGCGGGGCCGGCGGCGACGCGATCAAGTTCCTGATGGACGCCGACCACCTCAGCTTCGTCGAGTCCGTCGAGCGGCTGGCCGGCCGCGCCGGCATCCAACTGCGCTACATCGAGGACGACAAGGGCACTCCACGCCCCCGTCCGCAGCAGGGCCAGCGTCAGCGCCTGGTCGCCGCGCACGCCGCCGCGGTCGAGTTCTACCGGGCGCAGCTCAGCACCGCCGGGGCCCGGCCGGCACGGGAGTTCCTGGCCCAGCGAGGGTTCGACCGGGCCGCCGCCGAGCGCTACGGCTGCGGCTTCGCGCCGGATGGCTGGGACCTGCTCACCAAGCACCTGCGCCAGCAGGGTTTCACCCACCAGGAGCTGGTCACCGCCGGGTTGTCCCGGGAGGCGCGCTCGGGCAGCCTCATCGACCGGTTCCGCCGCCGGCTCCTCTGGCCGATCCGCGACCTCGCCGGCGACGTGATCGGCTTCGGCGCGCGCAAGCTCTTCGACGACGACGACGGCCCGAAATACCTGAACACCCCCGAGACGCCGATCTACAAGAAGTCGCACGTGCTCTACGGCATCGACCAGGCCAAGCGGGAGATCGCCAAGCAGGGCAGGGCGGTGATCGTCGAGGGCTACACCGACGTGATGGCCTGCCACCTCGCCGGGGTGACCACGGCGGTGGCGACCTGCGGCACCGCTTTCGCAGCGGACCACATATCCGTCCTGCGTCGGCTCCTGTTCGACAGCGACGAGGTGGCCGGCGAGATCATCTTCACCTTCGACGGCGATGCCGCCGGCCAGAAGGCCGCACTGCGCGCCTTCGAAGACGATCAGCGCTTCGTCGGGCGCACCTTCATCGCCGTCAGCCCCGACAACATGGACCCGTGCGATCTGCGGCTCGCCAAGGGCGACCTGGCGGTGCGTGACCTCGTCGCCCGCCGCGAGCCTCTGGTCGACTTCGCGCTGCGACACGTGATCAGCCGCTTCGACCTGGACACCGTCGACGGCCGGGTCGAGGCGATGCGCCACGCCGCGCCGCTGGTCGCGCGACTCAAGGACCGGGAAAAGCGCCCAGAGTACGTCCGCAAGCTCGCCATGGACCTCGGCATGGAGATCGAGCCGGTGCAGCGTGCCGTGCTCGCCGCCGCCAACACCCCGCCGCCCGGCACCCGCGACGCTCCACCCGCCGCCCGGCCCAGGTCGGCCCGCCCCGAGCCGGTACTGGACAGCCCGCTGTCGATGGTCGAGCGCGAGGCGCTGAAGCTCGCCCTCCAGCAGCCGGTTCTCGCCGGGCCCATGTTCGACGCCGTCGAGGCCACCGAATACCGCCACCCGGTGCACGTCGGGGTCCGTACGGCCATCGCTACGGCCGGTGGGGCCGCGTCGGCGACCGGCGGCGCGGTCTGGATCGAGTCGGTCCGCGACGCCTGCGACGACCTGGCGTCAGCAGCGCTGGTCGGCGAGCTGGCGGTGGAGCCGCTGCGGATCGACGGAGAACCGGACCCACGCTACGTGTCGATCACGATGGCGCGGGTGCAGTTCGGGTCGGTGACCGCCCGGGTCCGGGACCTCAAGTCACGCATCCAGCGGATCAACCCGGTCAACAACAAGGACGAGTACTTCGCCGCCTTCGGCGAGCTGCTGTCACTGGAGCAGCACGCCCGGGCGCTGCGCGAGCAGGCCGCGGGAGGCCTCTAGATGGGACTGTTCAGCCGGAAACCGAAGCTGCCACCGGCCGACCGGCCGCCGCTGACCGCCGACGAACGGGTGCTGGCGTGGGCGGCCGCCGGCAACGGCGAGGGCGACGGGGTGGTGGTCGCCACCAACCTCGGGCTGTGGCTGCCCGGTCGAGGGCACCGGCTCGGCTGGCACACCATCCTCAAGGCGGTCTGGTCCGGCCGGGAGTTGACCGTCACGCCCGCCGAGACCGTCGTCGAACGCGACGGCCACACGGTGGTCGCCGACGGCCCGACCGAGACGTATCTCCTCCTCGACCCGGGTGAGCTGCCGCACCAGGTGCGGGCGCGGGTGACCCGCTCGGTCGCGTACACCGAGCACCACCCGGTGCCCGGCGGCGCGGCCCGGGTCGCGGCCCGGCGCGTGGCCGGGGCCGACGGTCTGACCTGGACGGTCCGACTCGACCCCGGCACCCCGGCGGACGACGAGGCCCTGCTCGCCGAGACCGACCGCCTGGTCACCGTGGCCCGCGCCGCCACCGCGCCGGCCGACGCCTAGCCGCGCTGTCCACCCCACCCCACCCCACCCCACCCCGCCCACCCCACCCCACCCCGCCCCGCCGGCGTCACCCTCGCCTGCAACGTCGACACCCCGCAAGAGGTCGACGTGGCCTTCGCCGCGGCGGTCGCGGCGGG
>NZ_JBEXEV010000048.1:0-37282 GCF_040606435.1 Micromonospora sp. NPDC005413 | reverse complement strand
TTCGCCCCCGGATCGGCGGCACGCGCGGCCCGGAACGCCGCCTCGATCCAGTCATTACCCGTCCGCTGCAGGTTCGAGTCACGACGGCCACCGGAGCTGCCATCGGCGAACGCCTCATTCACCACATCCCACGCCACGACCTGACCCCGGAAATGGGTGGCGACCTGCGTCACGTGGTTGAGCATCGCCTGCCGCAACGCACTACCACTCATGTTCTGCATCCACCCAGGCTGCTGCGAGTGCCAGGCCAGGGTGTGACCGCGGACGTTCATCCCACGGCTACGCGCGTGGTTGACGATCTGCTCCGCCGCGCCGTAGCTGAACTGGCCCTGCTGCGGCTCGGTGGCGTCGATCTTCATCTCGTTCTCAGGCGTCACCATGTTGAACTCACGGTTCAGGATCGTGGTGTACGCGCTATCGGAAAGCCTGCTTGCGGCCACCGCCGTACCGAAATACCGACCCTTCTCAGCGGCGGACGCGCCCAGGGTCGTTCCGGCGCTCGCCGCGCCGGGCAGGAACGCGGCGCTCGTTGCGGCGAGCAGACCCGCAGCGGCGAGGACGATCGCTGTACGCGCTCGGGGGCCCGTTCGTCGGCGGGTCTCCCCGTGGCACCTCTCGATCATGTCTTTTCCTTCCGTGAGGCCCGGGGCGGGGCATCTGACGCACCGCCCCAGCGGTGGTGGGGCACCGGGTCGAAACCGCGCACGGAAAGGCGCCCGGGATGAGGCGCATACCCACGATCATCGACTCCGATGGATGTGGAGTATGTCAGCGCCGCTCATCGACGAGCAATAATTTCCGGAAGTTGACGAGACGTGGACCAGGCCGGCGAGCCCGGCAAGACAGAGCTGCCCAGGCAGTGCCTCATGTCGCGCGACAGCGATGCGGTGACGCACCGGCGGCGGAGTTCCAGGAGAGTCGGTACGCCGCAAGTTCCGGAACTTCTTCCGCAATGCCCAACCGCCGGCGCGACGCCCAACGGCACGCACACGAGCTACGCGATCATCGACCGGGGGCTCGGTAGAGTCGACTCACGGTCTCGGCTACGCAGACGGGCTTGCCACCGCTGTCGCTCTCCACGGTGACCGCCGCGACCAACTGCACGCCGCCACTCACCGGCGACACCTCGGCAATGGTGGCAGTGGCCCGGACGGCGGCACCAACCCGGACCGGTGCGGGGAAACGCACCCGGTTCAGCCCGTAGTTGACCCCCATCGCCACCCCGTCGACCCGGTAGAGCCGGCCGGCCAGCGCCGGCAGCAGCGACAGGGTCAGGTACCCGTGGGCGATCGTCCCGCCGAACGGCCCTGCGGCGGCCCGGGCCGGGTCGAGATGGATCCACTGGTGGTCGTCGGTGGCGTCGGCGAAGAGGTCGACGCGGCTCTGCTCGATGCGCTGCCACGGACCGGGCCCGAGGGTCTCGCCGACGGCAGCGGCCAACTCGTCGAACGAGGTGAAGACTCTCATGCCAGATCTCCTTGAAGCTAGAAGGCGTTGACGCCGGTGAGCGCGCGTCCGATGAGGAGTTGCTGGATCTGGCTGGTGCCCTCGTAGAGCGTGGCGACCCGGGCATCACGCAGGTACTTGCCGACCGGATATTCGTCGATGTAGCCGTACCCCCCGAACACCTGGACCGCGTTGTTGGCCGCGCGGACGGCGGCCTCGCTGGCGAAGAGCTTGGCCATGGACGCCTCGGTGGCGAACGGCTGGCCGCGGTCGATCAGGTCGGCGACCTGCCACACCAGCAACCGGGCAGCGGCGGTGTCCACCGCGATGGCGGCGAGCAGTTGCTGGACGAGCTGGTGGGCGGCGATCGGCTTGCCGAACTGGGTCCGCTGCCCGGCGTAGCCGACTGCGGCGTCGAGGCAGCCCTGAGCGATGCCGACCGAGCCGGCGGCGACCGACATCCGGCCCTTGGCGAGGGTGGCCAGGGCCAGGCGGAAGCCGGCGCCCTCGTCGCCGAGGCGGGCGGTGTCGGGCACGCGTACCTCGTCGAAGCGCAGCTCGCCGGTGGCCTGGCCGCGCAGGCCCAGCTTGCCGTGGATCTCCCGCCGGGTCAGCCCCGGGCTGTCGCCGGGAACCAGGAACGCGGTGATGCCTCGGTGCCCGGGCCCGCCGGTGCGGGCGAAGACCAGCGCGACGTCGGCGGTGGTGCCGTTGGTGATGAACGTCTTCGTGCCGGTGAGCAGCCAGTCGGCGCCGTCGCGGACCGCGCGGGTCCGCAGCGCGGCCGCGTCCGAGCCGCTGTCCGGCTCGGTCAGCGCGAAGCAGCCGAGTGCGGCGCCGGCGCAGAGCCGGGGCAGCCACTCGGCCCGCTGTGCGGCCGACCCGTGGGCGGCGATCGACTTCGCGACCAGGCCGAGTGACACCGAGACGATGCCGCGCACGGCCGAGTCGCCCCGGCCGAGCTGCTCCAGGACCAGGCAGTACGCGAGGTGATCGCCCCCGGAACCGCCGTCGGCCTCGGCGATGGTCAGCCCCAGAAAGCCCAGGTCGCCGAGCATGCCGACGATGGCAGGGTCGACCGACTCGCGCCGATCCCAGGCGGCTGCGTGCGGCAGCAGCTCCCGGTCGGCGAACTCGGCGGCCAGTTGGCGGACCGCGGCCTGCTCGGCGGAGAGGGTGAGCTCCATGACGCTTAAACTAGCGGTGATAGTTTAAGCCGTCCAGACCGGACGGTCACCGCTCGGAGGCCAGCCCGACGTGCCGTTCGGCGGCGAACGCGCGGGCCAACTCCGTGCGCGAGCGGATGCCGAGCCGGTGGAACACGTTGCGCAGGTGGTGATCGACCGTACGGGTGGAGAGGAACATCCGGGCGGCGATCTCCCGGTTGGTGGCTCCCTCCGCGACCAGCTCGGCGATCCGCAGTTGCTGGCCCGTCAGCAGCCGCGCCGCCGGCAGGTCCGGCGAGCCGATCGACTCACCGGCCGCGCGCAGCTCGGTGGTGGCCTGCTCAGCCCAGCACGCCACCCCGAGCAGGGTGAACATCTCGCGGGCCTGATGCAGGTGCGCCCGCGCGTCGCGAGGGCGCCGGCTGCGGCGCAGCTCCTGGCCGAAGAGCAGCTCCGTACGGGCCCGCTCGAACGCGCCGGCCTCCGTCGGGTGCAGCCGCAGCGCCATCTGGAACTTCCGCTCGGCCTCGGCGCCGCCCCGGGGAGCGAGCAACGCGTGGCACCGGGCGGACAGGGCCCGGCGCAGCGGGCTCACGGTGCTGCTGGCCCACCTGTCGAACACGGCGAGCGCGGCCGTTGCCGCCGGCCGGTGCGCCAGGTGCGCCGCCGCCTCCACCAGGTACGGGGTGGCCATCACCTGCACGAGGACCTGACCTCGACCGGTGCCGAGCCGGGCCAGCGACGCCAGCCGGTCCGCGGCCTCGGCGTGTCGGCCGTCGACCAGGTCAAGCACCGCCAGTGCCCACCCGGCGAGCGCGTGCGGACGGCTGCCCGGCGTCGGCGCCTCGCCGATCTCACGGATCCGCCGCAGGCTGGTGGCCCGATCGGCCCGCATCGCGGCAAGCACGGCGAGCATGCCCAGGTGGACGTTGGCGTAGTTGACCTGACCGGTGGCGCGGGCGACCCGCAGCCCGTCGCGGGACGTCTCCGCCGCCGCCTCGTGCCGACCCAGCCAGTACTCGGCGACCGCGCGCAACTCCAGTGCCCGGGACAGCATGGACAGCTCGCCCCGCTCCCGGGCCAACCCGACGGCACGCTCGGCGAGCCGATGCGCCGCGCCGTCCACGGCCACCAGCAGGCCGGCCGCCGCGGCGCAGGTGAGCGCAGTGGGGGTCAGCGCCGGCCCGGTCAACCGGCCACCCAGCACGACGGCGCGGCGCAGCGCGGGCCCGGCCCGCTCATGGTCGCCCCGCAGGGTCGCCGCGACCCCGCCGACCAGACAACTCATCAGCTCCATGGCCGGCGGGTCGTTCGGGCGCCGCAACTCCAGCGCCCGGCGGCCGACCTCGGCGTACCGGTACTGGTCACCGGCGAAGCAGACGGCCTCGCCGGCCCGCACCAGCCCGGCCAACGCCAGGGCGCGGTCGGCGCCGGCCACCGATCCGACGGCGGTCAGCAACGTGGCCGACGCACCCGACGCGACGCCGCACCGCAGCTCCAACTCGCCGCGCAGCAGGTCTGCGCGCGCCTTGACGACCGGGTCGGTGGACACGGCGCGGAGACGGTCGAGTAGCAACCAGGCCTGGTCGGGTTGCCCCCCGGCCCAGGCGTAGTGGGCGGCGGTCTGCAGCCGGGCGGCAGCCTGGAGCGGCTGGTCGCTGAGGTCGGCGGCCAGGCGCAGCGCCGCCGAGGCGGTGGCCCAGCCACCGGCTCCATCGCCGGCCGCCTCTTCCAGCTCGGCGGCGAGGGCCGGGTCGGCATCCGCCGCCGCGGCGGCGAGGTGCATCGCCCGGCGCAGCCGTTGCCCGTCCGAGCCCAGCACCCCGGCGAGCAGCCGGTGGGCCGCACGGCGCTCCGCGAGCGTCGCGCTGGACACGATCATCGCGCGAACCAACGGTTGGGGGAACGTGACGCCCCGCGGCTCGACGCGGACCAGGCCGGCGACCTCCGCCGGGGCGAGCGCCTCGACCTCGGAGCCGACGACTCCCGCCGCTCGGATCAGCGTGCCCGGCTCACCGTCCTCGTCGAGCGCCGCGAGCAGCAGCATCCGCCGGGTGTCCGGTGGCAACCGGTCCAGCCGGGTCCGGTACGCGCGGCCCAGCGCACCATCCGTCGGTGGCGTTGCGGGCAGCGGCTCCTCACCCCGCCACTGCCCCGGGCTGAGCACCTCGGCGAGATCCACCAGGGCTTGCGGGTTGCCGCCGCCGACCACCGCGAGTGTGGCCGCGACCGGCGCGGCGGGGCACTCGGGCAGCCGGTCGGTGAGGACGGCGACGCTGTCCCGCGCGTCGAGCGGCCGGAGTCGGTGCGCCGGTATCCCGTCGACCGCGAGGGTGACGTCCGCGGTGAGCAGGACGGCGACCGGCAGATGCCGCAGTCGGCGGGCCACGAAGGCCAGCACCTGCGCGGTCTGCGGGTCACCTCGGTCGACGTCGTCCATGGTGGCGAGCAGCGGACGGTCCCGGGCGGCTGCGGCGAGCAACCCGAGCACCGCCATCGACAGCGTCAGTTGGCGGTCGGCCGGGCAGCACTCCCCGGCCAGCGCGCGCCGCAGCGGTTGGCGCTGCTCGTCCGGCAGGGCGGCGACCCGGTCGAGCACCGGGTCGAGCAGGCGTTGCAGGCCGGCGTACGGCAGGACGGCCTCCTCGGCGAGCCCGGTCCCGGCGAGCACGGTGCGGCCCTCGGCGTGCCGGTGGGCGTAGCCGACCAACGCCGTCCGGCCCGAACCCGGCTCGCCGTGCAGCAGCAGGGCGCCACCGACGCCGGTCACGCCGTCGAGCAGGGTGCGGATCGCCCGGCACTCGTCGTCCCGGCCGCGCAGCACGGTTAATTGCACTCTTGATGCAGTAACCATGCATCCAGTGTCACCTATCGGAAACCGGATGGAAAGAGGGGGCGATATCGGGCCGAGCGGGAATCAGTCGGCCGCGACCTCGGCCAGCAGGGCGCCGACCGTCCGGGTCATCACCGCGCGGGCCTGGTCCACGCCCAGCCCGAGGCCGTAGCGCAGCATCGACCACGCAGGCCACATGCTGGCCGCCACCAGGGCGTTGAGCAGCTGCTCCCGACCCCGACCGGCCTGGGCCAGCTCGACGGCGAAGAGCTCCTCGACCTCGTCGCGAACCCGGTCGATGTGCTTGAGGCGGTTGCGGTGCAGTTGGTCGGAGACCGGCTCCCGCATCTGGGCGGCCCGCGCCGACGGCGTGATGAGCTGGAGCAGCCGGGCCCGTTGCCGGCAGTACGCGTCGACCCGCTTCACCAGCGGCAGCCCGGCTGGGATCGGCCGGTAGGCGGCGTCCTGCTGGCGGAGCACCTCCGCGCCGCTCGCCTCGAAGAGCGTCTCCATGTCCTTGAAGTTGGTCCAGAGCGTCCGCAGCGAGATGCCGGCCCGCTCGGCGATGCGTTCGCCGGTCGGGCGGAGGTCACCCTCGGAGATGAGCGCGAGGTGCGCCTCGACGATGGCCACGCGGGTGCGCTCGGCCCGGGCGGTGCGCCCGTCGACCCGGCCCACGACCTCGACCCCGTCCATCCGCCCCCGCCTCCTCACCGCCACGACGCCTCCCGGCGCACCGCCGAGTCTAGACAGGCGGTGATCAGCAGCCCGGGACCGACCACCGACGCCATCATCCGGCCCGGCCGGTCAGCGAGACGCCGCCGTCGCAGACGATGGTCTGCCCGGTGATCCAGGTGGCGTCGTCGGAGGCCAGGAAGGCGACCGCGCCCGCCACGTCCTGCGGCAGACCGAGACGCCCGAGCGGATACCGTGCGGCGACCTCATCCTCCCGACCCTCGTAGAGGGCAGCGGCGAAGCGGGTCTTCACCACGCCGGGGGCGACGGCGTTGACCCGGATCGTCGGCCCCAGCTCCACCGCGAGACTGGCCGTGAGGTGGTTGAGCGCGGCCTTGCTCACCCCGTAGAAGGCGATGCCGGGCGACGGGCCGAGCCCGGCGATCGACGAGACGTTGACGACGCAGCCGCCGCGCTCGGACATGCCGGCGGCGCAGACCTCCTGCACCCAGCCGAGCGTGGCGACCAGGTTGACGTCGAGGATCTTGCGTGCCGCGCCCAGGTCCAGCTCGACCAGCGGGCCGTGCACCGGGTTGATGCCGGTGTTGTTGACCAGGAGGTCCACCGGCCCGAACGCGGCGCTGACCTGTCGCACCGCGGCGGCTCGATGCTCGGGGTCGTCGGCCCGGCCGGGCACGGCGACGGCGTACGCCGGCCCGCCCAGCGCGGCGACCGCCTCGGCCAGCGCCTCGGGACGTCGGGCGGTCAGACCCACCCGAGCGCCCTCGGCAACGAGGCGTTGGGCGATGGCCAGGCCGATCCCCCGACTGGCGCCGGTGACGATGGCGACACGATCCACGAGCCGTCCCGAATATGCATCCACAGTGCAGATAGTAGGAGCAGTGATCGGTGTCGGTCAACGTCTCCGATGAACGCTACGACCCTTCACCGCGCGGCTCCTACGAGCAGGCGCAACCGTCCGACCGGGCGTGGTCAGACGCAACCACGCCCGGTCGGACGTCGGGTGTACGGGTTCTCAGGAGACGGTCGGCACCCCGTTCGCCGGCGGCGCGACCGGGGCGGCGGTGTACTCGGTGACCGGCCCGTCGGCCTCGTCGGTCTCGTACGTCGGCCCGAAGTAGGTCTGCACTCCCCCGCTCACCCGGCTCAGGCGCTGCCCGCCGTACCCGGAGTGGTCAGTGGCCGAGAAGCGCAGTGGTGCCAGCCCGGGGCCCTGGAAGCCGCCCTTCTGCACGGCCTGGAGCACCTTCTCCCGCGTGACGTCCTTGCCGGCGGCGAGCAGCACCTGCACGAACAGGTAGCCGACCGACATGCCGTAGACGGTGTTGCCGTCGAACGGCGCGTCCCCGTTGTGCGACTTGTTGATCTTCGTGAAGAGCTGGATCCAAGGGTTGGCGGTGTCGTTCTGCATCGGCAGGTAGTTGGTGCCGACCACGCCCTCCAGCAGCGGAGCGGCGGCTCCGAGCTGCTTGGCCAGGGTCGGCTGATCGGCGCCGACGTTGGACACCAGCCACTGCGGCTTGAAGCCCAGCCGCGCGGCGGTGCCGATGGAGAGCGCGGTGAAGCCGGGCACGGTGGCGAGCACGACGACCTTGCATCCGGCCGCCTTGAACGCGCCGATCTGCGGCGCCACGTTGGTGTTGCTGGTGACGTACGTCTGCTTCACCGCCACGCCCCCGGCGCCGAGCACCTTCTCCACGCCGGCCAGGCTGTCGCGGCCGAAGTCGTCGTCCTGGCCGAGGAAGCAGACCTTCTGACCGGCCAGGTTGGTCTTGGCGTAGGTGGCGAGGATCTTGCCCTCCACCGTGTAGTCCGGGTTGAACCCGAACGTGCCGGGATACTTGTCCGGCTGGTCCCAGCTGCGGCTGCCCGAGGCGACGAAGAGGTCGGGCACCCGGTTGCTCTTGAGGAAGTCGAGCACCCCGGTGTGCGTCGGCGTCCCGAGACCGTTGAGGACGGCGAAGACCTTGTCCTGCAGGACGAGCTGACGGACCACCTGCTGGGTGTTCGCCGGGTTGTAGCCGTCGTCCATGATCTTGTAAGTGATCTTCCGACCATGCACACCGCCGTTGGCGTTGACGTAGTCGAAGTACGCCTTCGTCGCCGGAGCGATCTTGGAGTAGCCGGCCGAGGCCGGCCCGGTGAGCGGCATGTGTGTGCCGACGACGATCTCGGTGGCGGTGACGCCCGGCACCGATGCTCCACCGGTGCCGGAGCCGTCGTCATCGCTGCAACCCGCGGCGGCGACCAACAGGGCGATGGTGCTGGCGATCGCGAGACCACGTTGTGTCATACGGTGCATGGGTGACACCGACCTTTCTCGGTCCGGTTCTTGGGGGAACGGTGTGGTGGTGGAGCGCCCGGCCGAGGCCGGGCCGAGGACAGCTCAGGAACGACGCGCCGGCCACCGGGCCAGCAGGGCCCGACCGAGGCGGGACAGCAGACCCTGCACGCCGCCGGGCGCGGCGATCATCACGACGATCAGCGTGGCTCCGAAGATCGCCAGCGGGAGGTTGCCCTCCAGCCGCTGCGCCACCGCGGGCGAGAGGGTGAGCAGCTCGGTCGCGGAATGGGTGAGGTCGGGCAGGGCGACCAGCAGGACGGCCCCCCACAGCGCCCCGGTGAGACGACCGAGGCCGCCGATCACCACGGCCAGCAGCAGGAAGAGCGACAGGGTCAGCGAGAAGGCCCCGGGCGAGACGCTCTGCGCGAGGACCGCCAGCAACGCGCCACCGAGCCCGGCGGTGGCGGCACTGACCACGAATGCGAGGACCTGGGTGCGGGCGATGTGGATGCCGGCGAGGCGGGCGGCCACCTCGTCGTCGCGGACCGCCCGGAACGTGCGCCCGTACCGGCTGCGGATCAGGTTGGCCAACAGCAGCAGGGCGAGCAGGGTCGCCGCGCCGGTCAGCCAGAGCTGCCACCGCTCGTAGGGGAAGTACGGGCCGAGCGCCACCGGCGGTGGCTCCACCGGCACCGACAGCCCCTGCTCGCCATTGAAGACGCCGTCGAAGGTGACGGCCAGCGCCGGCACGACGACGGCCACCGCGAGGGTGACCCCGGCCAGGTAGGGGCCGCGGAGCCGGGCCGCGGCCACACCGACCACCGCGCCGACCGCGACCGTGCTGACGATCGCCGCGCCCAGCGAGAGCGGCAACAGCCAGCCGCCGGTCATCCCCCGGTCGGCGAACGCGTTCTGGCACAGAGCCACGGTGTACGCCCCGGTGGCCATCAACGCGCCGTGCCCGAGCGACAGTTGACCGTTGAGCCCGGTGAGGACCGTCAGCCCGGCGGTCGCGCAGAGATAGGCGGCCACGGTGGCGAGCTGGAAGTTGCGGAACGGCTCGACGGCGTAGCTGACCGCCACCAGCAGCAGGCCGACGGCGAGCACCACCGCGAGGTGGCGCAGCAGGGTGGAGCCGCGTCGACGGTCGACCGGTCGGTCACCGACGTCGGCCTGCCGGCTCTTCGGCGGCAGGGCCGCCCTCGTGGCGCTCACACCCGCCTCGCCGCGACCGGGGCGAACAGCCCACCGGGCCGGACCAGCAGCACCGCCAGCAGCAGGACCAGCACCGCGAGCGGCGTGAGGTCACTGCCGGCATATCCGCTCACGTAGGAGAGCAGCAACCCCACCACCAGGCCGCCGACCACCGCCCCCGGTGGACTGTCCAACCCGCCGACCACCGCCGCGGTGAACGCCGAGACGAACACCAGGTCCATCGCGTGCGGGTGCAGGCCCAACTCGGTCGGAATGACCAACATGGCGGCCAACGCGCCCACACCGGAGGCCAGCGCCCAACCGAGAGTCAACATGCCTCCGACGTTGACCCCGAGCAGCCGCGAGACCTCGGGGGCGAAGGCCGCCGCGCGCATCCGCAGCCCGACCGCGGTACGCGCGAACAGCCAGGCCAGGCCACTGACCACCACCCCGATCGTGGCGAAGACGAACAGGTCGTACGGCGACAGCACGGCGACCCCGCCCACGGTGAGGGCGGACCGACTGAACGGCGCCTCGGCGGGGCGGAACTCGTTGCCGTACACCATGCCCAGCACGGCCTGGATCAACAGCACCAACCCGAGCGCGACGATCACGGGGTTGAGCGGTGAGGCGTGGTCGACGTGCCGCATCACGACACGGTCCACCAGCGCACCGAGCAGCAGGCCGGCGACGATCGCGACCACGAAACCCAGCCAGTACGAGCCGGTCGCGGCAGACACGGTGAACGCGACGTACGCGGCGGCGACGGCCATCGCCCCCTGGGCGAAGTTGACGACCCGCGCCGCCCGCCAGATGAGCACCAGGGCCAACGCGAACGCGGCGTACACCGCGCCCCGGGACAGGCCGTCGATGGTGAGGAAGACGAAGCGGTCCAACAGTCCTCCCTCCGGGGGACGAGGTGTGGTCAGAAACCGAGGTACGCGTGGCGCAGGTCGTCGTCGTCACGCAGCTTCGTCGCCGGGGCGGCGATCACCACCCGGCCGAGGGACATCACGACGCCCTGGTCGGCGACGGCGAGTGCGCTGCGGACGTTCTGCTCGACCAGCAACACGGTCAGGCCGGTACGGTCGCGCAGTTGGCGAATGAGGGCCATGGTCCGGGCGACGACCCGCGGCGCCAGGCCGAGCGACGGCTCGTCGAGCAGCAGCAGGCGAGGTCGGCCGACCAGTGCCCGGCCGAGCGCGAGCATCTGCCGCTCACCGCCGGAGAGCTGGTGCCCGAGGTGCCGGCGACGCCGGGCGAGCGGCTCGAAGAGCTGGTAGACCTCGTCGAGGGCACGACCGGCGTCGGCCCGGTCGCGCCGCCACAACCCGCCCAGCCGCAGGTTCTCGTCGACCGTCAGCTCGCTGATCACGCCCCGCCCCTCCGGCACGTGCGCCATGCCGCGCCGGACGAGCTTCTCCACGGGCGTACCGCGGAGGTCTTCCCCGGCGAGGAGCACCTGGCCCGCCGTCGGACGGATCATGCCGGAGAGCGCACGCAGCAGGGTGGTCTTGCCGGCGCCGTTGGCGCCGACGACCGCGGCGATCGTGCCCGCCGGGACGGTGAGGTCGATGGCCTGCAGCACGGGCGCGGCGCCGTAACCAGCCACCAACCCGCGCACGACGAGCAGGTCCGGCCCGCTCACGCGGCTTCCTCGACCGCGGTGCCGAGGTAGGCGTCGGTGACCGCCGGGTCGTCGCGGATCTCGTCCGGCGTGCCGGCGGCGATGACCCGGCCGAAGTCGAGCACCACGAGCTCGTCGCAGACGGCCATCACCAGGTCCATGTGGTGCTCGACCAGGAGCACCGCACAGGGGTCGGCGTCCCGCCGGGGCAGCTGCCGGACCAGCTCGGCCAGCTCGGCGATGTCGTCGCCGCCGAGGCCACCGGCGGGTTCGTCGAGGAGGAGCAGCCGGGGCCGGGCGGCGAGCGCGCGGGCCAGGGCGACCCGCTGACGTACGGCGAACGGCAGCGTGCCCGGCGCGGCCTCGGCGTGCCCGGCGATCCCCAGATCGTCCAGGATGTCCAGGGCGTGCCGGCGAAGCCGGCGCTCGTCGCGGTCGCTGGCCGGCAGCCCGAGCAGCGCCGGGAGGAAGCCCGCACGGGCGGAGTGCGAAGCGCCGGTCATCACGTTCTCCAGCACGGTGAGCCCGGCGAACAGCCCGGTGCCCTGCAGGGTTCGGGCGATGCCGAGCCGGGTCAGCCGGTGCGGCCGTGGTCGCAGCGGTTGGCCGTCGAGGGTGAGCGAACCCGTTTCCGGCGCGACGAAGCCGCAGATCACGTTGAACAGTGTGGTCTTCCCGGCGCCGTTGGGCCCGATCACGCCCACCACCCGGTTGGGTGGCACCTGCAGTGAGACGTCGTCGAGGGCGGTGAGGCCGCCGAAACGGACGCCGATGTGGTGCAGTTCGAGGCCGCGCTCCATCACCCATCCCTCTGTCGTGGCGGGTGTTATTTACACTCGCAGTGTACGTTTCTCGGGTACCGCGTCAAGACCTTCAATGCCTCGTCTCCCGCACGCGGACGGGGCGGCCGCCACTGGCGACCGCCCCGGGACCACGGTCAGGCGCTGGGGCAGGTGTTGCGGTACTCCTGGATCTGCGAGCCGCTCGGGCCCGGGCAGAGGAACTGCTCGTAGCGGGTGTCGTCGTCGACGAACCGCTTCAGCCAGGCGACCATCTGCCGCGCGGTCGGCGTGTTCGTCGTCTGCGGGAAGAAGTGGCTCGCACCGTTCAGCTCCAGGTACGCCTTCTCCGCGGAGGCCGGGATGCTGTTGTAGAACGGCACCGAGTGCGACGAGACCGGCGCGACGGTGTCGCTCTCGCCACCGATGATCAGTGTGGGCACTCGCAGCTCGGACCAGCTCTTGTCCGTGTTCCAGGGCGCGAGCGGCACCGCGGCCTGCAACGACGGCCGCGACGAGGCCGCCTCCAGGCTGCCCCCGCCACCCATGGAGTGGCCGGCCACCGCGAGGCGGCTGCTGTCGATCCGGGTGCGCACCGAGCTGCGCTGGGTGAGGTAGTCCAGCGCGGCGAGCAACTGCCGGCCGCGGCTGTCCGGCTGGTCCAGCCGGCTGTTGGTCTCGATGCCGATCACCACGAACCCGTGCGAGGCGAGCCTCGGCCCGAGCCAGCTGATGCTGGACCATGCGGCGGTGTAGCCGGGCGAGATGGCGATGGCGCCGAAGGTGCCCTCGCTGGTGCTGGTCGGGTAGTAGATGACGCCGCCGCCGAAGCCGGTGACGCTCAGCGACGACACGTTCTGTGAGGACGTGGCGAACGGACCGCGACTGGCCTCCAGGATCGCGGTGGTCGGGGCGGGGCCCCGCTCGTACGGACCCGCGGCCTGTGCGGCGCCGGTCGAGCCGGTCAGGACGCCGCCGGCGACCAGGGTGGCGGCCAGCGCGAACCGGGCGGCTCGGGCTGCGATGGAACGGGGACGGGTGGTGGTTGGTGACGACACGTCGGGCACTCCCTAAAGTCGAGGGATATCGACGTGCGTCAGTTTTGGCCTCTCCGCCGATCCACGCATCGGTGAAATCACCAGTCCCGGCGACGGATGCCGGGATCGGTTGTGTTTCGACCCCCTGACCAGGGGTAGCAGGGCAAGCGCCTGCCCGCACACGCACCATGGAGAGGTTCGTCCAGTGGATTCAAGCAAGCCCGCCGAGGCGGTCAAGAACGCCGTGAAGACAGCCTCAGGAAAGATCGCCGATGCCCTGACCCCGGAGGTCCCCGGCGCACCGGGAGGCGCGCCACCGACCGTCGAGGAACCGACGACGCCGCACGACCCGCTGCCGCCGAAGCCGGAACAGGGGGCACCGCAGACCCGTACGCCGACCGGCGCGGAAACCGGCGCGCCGACGATCGCGAACGGTCAGCAGGGCGCCTACCTCACGACCGCGCAGGGGGCGCGGCTGCGCGACACCGACCACTCGCTCAAGGCCGGTCCGCGGGGCCCGGTGCTGCTCCAGGACCACCATCTGCGCGAGAAGATCACGCATTTCGATCACGAACGCATTCCGGAGCGCGTCGTGCACGCTCGTGGCGCCGGTGCGCACGGTGTGTTCACCGCGTACGGCACCGCTGAGGCGGTCACGCGGGCCGGCTTCCTCAAGAAGGGGCGGGAGACCGAGGTCTTCGTGCGGTTCTCCACCGTGCTCGGTTCGCGCGGTTCGGCCGACACGGTCCGCGACACCCGCGGCTTCGCGACGAAGTTCTACACCGACGAGGGCACCTTCGACCTGGTCGGCAACAACATGCCGGTCTTCTTCATCCAGGACGCGATCAAGTTCCCCGACATCATCCACGCCGCCAAGCCGCACCCCGATCGCGAGATCCCGCAGGCGCAGAGCGCTCACGACACCTTCTGGGACTTCGTCTCGCTGCACACCGAGGCGCAGCACCACGCCCTCTGGAACATGTCCGACCGGGGCATCCCGCGGTCGTACCGGACCATGGAGGGCTTCGGCGTCCACACCTTCCGCCTCGTCAACGAGGCCGGGGAGACGGCGCTGGCCAAGTTCCACTGGAAGCCGAAGCTGGGCGTGCACTCCCTCACCTGGGAGGAAGCCCAGATGCTGAGCGGCATGGACCCGGACTTCCACCGCCGGGACCTCTACGACGCCATCGAGGCCGGCGCGTACCCCGAGTGGGAGCTCGGTATCCAGGTCTTCCCCGACACCCCCGAGGAGACCTTCGCCGAGATCGACCTGCTGGACCCGACGAAGATCGTGCCCGAGGAGCTGGCACCGGTGCAGACCATCGGAAAGCTGGTCCTCAACCGGACGCCGACGAACTTCTTCGCCGAGACCGAGCAGGTCGCGTTCCACCTCGGTCATCTTCCGCCGGGCATCGACGTCACGAACGACCCGCTGTTGCAGGGCCGGCTCTTCTCGTACGTCGACACGCAGCTCACCCGGCTGGGCGGGCCCAACTTCTCGCAGATCCCGATCAACCGCCCGCACGCCGCGGTGAACGACATGCTGCGCGACGGCTTCCACCAGCACGCCGTGCACGCGGGCGTCGCGCCGTACCGACCGAACTCGCTCGACGGCGGCAACCCCTTCCCCGCCGGGGACAAGGAGCACGCGTTCCTCGACGTGCCGGTGACGGTGGCACAGGCGCCCAAGGTGCGTGCGAACCCGGTCTCGTTCGACGACCACTACAGCCAGGCACGCCTGTTCTGGCTGAGCATGTCGCCGGTCGAGAAGGAGCACATCATCCGGGCGTACACCTTCGAGCTCGGCAAGTGCTACCACCAGGCGATCAAGGAGCGCCAGCTGCAGTGCCTCGCCAACATCGACCCGGTGCTCTGCGCGGAGGTCGCGACCGGTCTGGGCCTGCCCGCCCCGCAGCCCACCGTGCCGTTCACCGAGGTCACGCCAAGCCCGGCGTTGTCGCAGGTAGGCCGGGAGTGGCCGAGCGACGGTCGCACGATCGGGATCGTCGTCGACCCCGACGGTGACCTGGACGGCGTCGACGAGGTCCGCCGGGCCGTGTTCGAGGCCGGCATGGTGCCGCTGCTGATCGCTCCGCACGGCGGCATGGTGGCGGACCTGCCGGTGCAGCGCACCTTCGCCACCGGCCGGTCGGTCGAGTTCGACGCGGTGCTGCTGGCCGGAGCGCCGGCACCCGCGCCGGATGCCATCCCCGCCCGCGACGACAAGGCGGGTAGGCCAGGCCCGGCAGCCGTGGATCCCCGCGTGCTGCTCCTCGTCGAGGAGTGCTGGCGGCACGCCAAGGCCGTCGGCGCCTGGGGTGCCGGCGTCACCGTGCTGGAGCAGGCCGGGGTGGCCGGCACTCCCGGCATCGTGACGGCGGGCTCCGGTGCGGAGGCTCTGACAGCGGTGCAGCAGCTGATGGCCGCACACCGGGTGTGGGAACGGTTCCCGGCCTCGGTGGCCTGACACCGCCGATCAGTGCCGAGGGCTGCTCTCCGCTTCGCCGGGAGGGCAGCCCTCGGCACGTGTCATGCTCAGCCGATTTCGGCCAGCCGGGGCAGCACCTCGTCGCCGAGCCGCTGGGCGAACTCCACCGGGTGCCGATCCGGCATGACCTGCACCTCGGTCACACCGAGCGCGGCGTAATCGGCCACCTCGGCGAGGAACCCGTCGCGATCCTCCAGGGGCCCTCGGGCGGCCACCACCGTCTTCTCGATGGTGTCGTAGTCGCGGCCCTCGGCGTCGCAGTGCCCGCGCAGCACGTCCAACTTGCGCGCCACCTCCTTCGCGCCATCGGCGGTGCCGAAGAGGTTGCAGGCGTCGGCGTACCGGGCGACCAGCAGCAGGGTCTTCTTCTCGCCGCCGCCGCCGATCATGATGGGCGGGCGTGGACGGCTCAACGCCTGCGGCGAGTTGATCGTCTCGGTGAGCTGGTAGTGCCGCCCGTCGAACGGCCCGTTGTCGTCGCCCCACATCTGCAGGCAGATGCGCAGCGTCTCCTCCAGCCGCTCGAACCGCTCGGCCACCGGCACCACCGGCACACCGAGGCCACGCTGCTCCCGCTCGTACCAGGAAGCGCCGATGCCGAGGCGGGCCCGACCGCCGGAGAGCACGTCGAGGGTCGTCACGGTCTTGGCGAGCAACCCCGGGTAGCGGTACATCACGCCGGTGACCAGCACGCCCAGCGTCATCCGCTGAGTCTTCGCCGCGACGTAGCCCAGCGTGGTGTACGCCTCCAGCATGGGCTCCTCGGCCGGGGCCATCGCATCCATCTGGAAGAAGTGGTCCATCACCGTGAAGGAAGCGACGCCAGCCTGCTCGGCGGTGGTGGCCGCCTCCGCCAGGGTCGGTGCGATTGCGGCCGGGTCGGCCGGGGTCGAGTAGTTCCAGTAGTGCAGCCCGAGCTTCATGTTCGGCACCTCCACAACCAGCCTAGTGTTCCTCGGTGTCAGCGGCGTGCCCGCTCGGCGCTGCCTGCGGGTCGGGCCCGTCGGCATCCATTACCGGTTCATGACAATTCGTGGATCACGCGCGGATATCCGGCTGGCAGCTTCTGGTGAGTGATCCAACAGCTGTCTCCCATCGAGTCGCGGCCCCTCGACAACGAGCCCGGTACGACGCGCATCCGGTTTCGGCACAGGTATCGAACCGGGACCGCCCCCGCCTCGACGCGGTCACAGCGGGTGGAGTGGGCCGACGCCGCGAAAGGTGTCTGCATCATCCTGGTCGTCCTGTGGCACGTCATCGTCAAGGACTACCTGCAGATCGACTGGCACCTGGGCGTACCGGTGCCCGGCCTGTGGGGAACGCTCGGTGAGCAGTTCCTCCCGCTGCGAATGCCGCTGTTCTTCACCATCTCGGGCGTCTTCGCGGCGAACGCCACCCAGCGGCCCTGGCGGGTCGTCGCCCGCAGCCGGATCGCCGGGTTCCTCTACCTGTACGTCGTCTGGCTGCTGATCCACACCGCGATCCTCGCCGCCGCTCCGGAGTTGCCGACCGACCGCGCCACCTCGGCCCTCGGCCTGCTGGAGCAGCTCACCATCACGCCGTCCAACCTCTGGTACCTGTACGCCCTGGCGCTGTACTTCACGATCGCCAAGGCGACCCGTCGGATGCCACGGGCGCTGGTCCTCGTACCCGCCGCGGTGCTGTCCGCCGTCGCCGCCGCCGGCCTGCTCGACACACCGGGCAACCGCGCAGGCCTCTACCAGAACCTGGTCTTCTTCCTCGCCGGCCTGTACCTGCGGCCCCAGATCCACCAGTGGGCGGCCACCGCCAGCCGGCGCCGCCTCGTGCTGGTCTCGGGCGCCTACGTCCTCGCCCTCGCCGCGATGGCGGTGGCCGGCGCACAGCAGTTGTTCGGCGTATGGATGGTGGTCTCGGTCGTGGCGGTCGCCTTCGGCATCACCGCCGCCGCCCGGCTGGCCCGATGGCCGGCCGTCAGCGATCCGCTGTCTGGGCTCGGCCGCATCACCCTGCCGATCTACGTCATCCACATGCCGGTCCTGGCCCTGCTGCACCGGCTGTTGCTCGTACCGATTTCCGGGCTGGACCGGCCCGCCCAGGGCCTGATCGTGCTCGGTTACCCGATTGTGCTGACCGGGCTGGTGACCGGCCTGAGCCTGGCCATCCACAGCGCGCTGCTGGCGGTGCGCGCACGCTGGCTGTTCGCACTCCCCGGCTCCCGCCGGGTGGAGGCGGCCGGATGAGCACCCTGGCCGAGGCGATGGTCGACCTCGCGGCGATCGCCAGCAACGTGCGGACGATCGCGTCGGTCACCGGCACCGACCTGATGGCCGTGGTGAAGGCGGACGGGTTCGGCCACGGCGCGGTGCAGGTGGCCCGCGCCGCGCTGCGCGCCGGCGCCGGCTGGCTGGGGGTGACCTCGGCGGCCGAGGCGCTGACCCTCCGCGACGCGGGCGTGACCGCGCCCACGTTGAGCTGGCTGCACGGCCCCAACGACGACTTCGGTACCTTGATCATCGCTGGCGTCGACGTCGGCGTGTCGACGACGACGCACCTGCACGCCGTCGCCGACGCGGCCCACCTGCTCGGCGTGCCGGCGATGGTGCAGCTCAAGGCGGACACCGGGTTGTCCCGCAACGGGGCCGCCGGGGACGACTGGCCCGAGTTGGTCGGTTGGGCCCACAAGTACGAACGGGAGGGCGGGATCCGGGTGCGCGGCGTGTGGTCCCACCTCATCGACGCGGACCTGCCGGGCGCCCCCGAACTGGACCGGCAGGTGGCGATCTTCGAGGAGGCGCTGCGGGTCGCCCGGTGGGCCGGCCTCGACCCCGACCTGGTCCACCTCGCCAACTCGGCGGGCGCGCTGTCCGCACCGCGGACCCGCTTCGACCTCTGCCGGATCGGGATCGCGCTGTACGGCGTGGACCCGTTCGGTGCGACCGGCCCGGGCGAGTTCGGGCTGCACGCCGCGATGACCCTGCGCACGAACGTGGTCAACGTGAAGCGGGTACCGGCCGGCACGGGCGTCTCCTACGGGCGCGAGCACGTGACCGGTGCCCCGACCACGCTGGCGCTGCTGCCGCTCGGCTACGCCGACGGGCTGCCCCGGGCCGCCGCAGGCCGCGCCGCGGTGTGGCTCGGCGGCCGACGGTGCCCGATCGTCGGACGTATCGCCATGGACCAGTGCGTGGTCGACGCCGGGGACCTTCCCGTGCTGATCGGCGACCCGGTCGTGGTGTTCGGCCGCACCGAGGGTGACGAGACCCCACCGACGGTCGTCGAGTGGGCCCGCTGGGCCGACACCAACCCGCACGAGATCGTGACCGGCATCGGGGCCCGGGTGGCCCGCGTCCACCTCCACGAAAGGGCACACATCTCATGACTACCCCAATGGCAGTGCTGTACGGCGGGCAGAGCGGCGAGCACGACGTCTCCTGCCGCTCGGCGGCGAGCATCCTCGCCGACGTGGACCGTGAGCGGTACCAGGTCACCGAGGTGCTCATCGATCGCGACGGCGGGTGGCACGTCGACGGTCGGTCGACGCCACTCCCCCAGGCGCTGCGCGTACTGCGCGCCCAGGATGTCGTGTTCCCGGCCCTGCATGGCCCGTACGGCGAGGACGGCACCGTGGCGTCGCTGCTGGAGTGGCTCGGGGTGCCGTACGTCGGCAACGGTGTCTTCGCCAGCGCGGCCGGCATGGACAAGGGTGTCACCAAGCGGCTCCTGGCCGCGGAGGGCCTGCGGGTCAGCCCGGGGGTGACTCTGCGTCCCGACGAGGAGCTGTCGCCCGCCGACCGGCGACGGCTGGCCCTGCCGGTCTTCGTCAAGCCGGCTCGGGCCGGGTCCAGCCTGGGCGTCGTCAAGGTGAACGACTGGGCGGGACTTCCCGCCGCGCTGGAGCAGGCCCGCGCGGTCGACCCGAAGGTGCTGGTCGAGCAGGGGGCGCGGGGACGCGAGATCGACGTGGCCGTCCTTCAGCACCCGGACGGTCGGGTGCAGGCCGGCCCGCCGCTGGAGATCCGGGTGACCGGTGCGGGCTTCTTCGACTACGACGCGAAGTACGACGGTGGGGCGGTCTTCCAGATCCCCGCCCCGCTCGACCCGGCCACCACCGAGGTGCTTCAGGACCGCGCGATCCGCGCCTTCCACGCCCTCGACTGCCGCGGGCTGCTCCGGGTCGACTTCTTCCTGCCCGCCGAGGGGTCGCCCGAGCCCATCGTGAACGAGGTGAACACGTTCCCCGGTTTCACCGCGGCGTCGCAGTTCCCCCAGATCTGGCAGAAGGCCGGCATCGGGTTCGCCACCCTGATCGACATCCTGATCTCCGGCGCGCTCGCCGACCAGGACCGGATCCGCCACTGCGGGCTGCCCCGGCAGGCACGAGCGGTCAACCTGGTCTGACGGTAGGCCCCGGTCGGGCTCGGCCGTCGCTTCGATCAGCTGAGCGGAGTCGGCCGTGGCCCGGTCACTGGAGCGGGCAGCGCCGGGGCTGCCGGGCACCGTCGGACCCGACGATGGTGACCGGTACGAAACTCTCCGCGAGACCGGTGCGTGCCGCGACGTCGGCCACGGTGCAGACGATCTGGTCAACCGCGTTCGCCGACAACGGCTGCGCCGCACCGCTCGTCGTCACCGCGAGGCCGGATCGATCGACCCCCGGCGCCACTTTGACCGGTACGAGCCCGGCCGGCACCTCGCTGGTGAAACCGTTGCCGCGCTCGTTCTCGTCCGGACCGGCCGCGAGCAGGGCGAGAGCCTCGGCGGGCGAGGGGTCCACCTTTGCCGGACGGAGAGTCAGCACGAGTTCGTCCTGCGAGAGCAGGTAGAGCACGACGCCCTGCGACGACGGGCCGCTGACCGCGGAGCGACCGGTGATGACGCCGCTGGGCCATACCCCACAGCCCGACGCGAGCAGCGTGAGAAGCAGTCCGCCGACGAGCAGCGTGCGGCCCGTCCGCCGGCCGGTCACCGGGCACCTCCGGCGTCCGCCGTGTCGCGGGGTAGGCGGAGCGTGAACACGGCGCCGCCGCTGGGGCCGTTGCCCGCGACGAGACTTCCCCGTCGCTCGCCGTGGCGGTGCAGGCGCGCGTTCTCCCAGGAGATGGCGAGGCCGAGGCCGCTGCCCTCGGAGCGGGTCCGCGCGGTGTCCGCCTTGTAGAAGCGGTCGAAGACGTGCGGCAGCACGTCCGGGTCCAGTCCCGGCCCCTGGTCGCTGACCTCGATGGTGACCCAGTCCGGGTCGGCGCTCAGGCGCACGGACACCGGCTCGGCACCGTGCCGGAAGGCGTTGCCGACCAGGTTGGCGACGATGACGTCCAGCCGACGGGGATCGAGCCGGGCCACGATTCCGGACGGTAGCTCCGTCCGTACCCGGTCGGTCCAGCCCCGGATCCGCAGGGTCGCGGTCACCGCCGCGGCCACGTCCACCGCATCGAGGGCGAGCCGCGCCGTGCCGGAGTCGAACCTGCTGACCTCGATGAGGTCGTTGACCAACCGGGTGAGGTTCTGCGTCTCCTGGCTGACCAGCCGGGCGGCCCGGCCCGCGTCCCCGGGCAGGTGGTCCGCCTCCTCGTCCAGCACGTCGGTGACCGCCGTCATCGCGGCCAACGGCGTACGGAGTTCGTGCGAGACGTCGGCCACGAAGCGGCGGGCGTCGGATTCCATCCGCCGCAGCTCACCGACCTGCCGCTCCAGCGTCCCGGCGGTGTCGTTGAAGGTCCGCGTCACATCGGCCAGCTCGTCGGCGCCCCGGACCGTCAGCCGGGTGCTCAGGTCGCCCTCGCCGAGGCGGCGTGCCGCCCGGCCCAGCTCGCGGACGGGTCGCAGCACACCACGGGCGGCCAGCAGGGCCAGCAGGACGGCGAGGATCAGGGACAGCCCGCCGGTCAGCCATGCCCAGGTGGCGAGCCAGTCGATGCTCCGCTGCTCGGCGGCGAGACTGCGCACCGAGTAGACCTCCAGCCCGGACGCTCGGGACGTGCCGTCGGGCCGGTCGAGCTCCAGCTGAGTGCCGATGAGCAGCATGGGTTCTCCGTCGAGCGAGACACGTTGCCAGGCGATGCGTCCGTCAGCGACCTCGCGGCGCAGCTCGGAGGTGAGCGGGTCGGGTGCCTGGAAGCGCTGCGACCGCATGTCCCGGTAGACGACCACCGCGTCTGCCTCCCGGTCGGAGAGGCGCTGGGCCAACAGGTCGAGCTCGTCCTGGGTCGGGGGGAGCTGCGCTATCGGGTAGACCTTCGTGAGCTGATCGGTCAGCGACGCCACCGCGGCGTCCTGCGCCTGCTGGAGAATGACGGTCCGGGCCTGGAAGTAGCTGCCGCTGGCCACGACCGCCGTGGTGGTCACGCCCAGCAACGCGAACGCCAGGAGCAGCCGGACCCGCAGGCCCGAGACCCGGGCGCCGGCCCAGCGCCACAGGGTCACAGCGGCCCGAACCGGTATCCGAAACCACGCACGGTCTGGATGAAGATCGGCGCCGACGAGTCGGCCTCGATCTTGGCGCGCACCCGTTGGACGCACGCGTCCACGAGTCGCGAGTCGCCGAGATACCCGTGCTCCCACACGGCCTCCAGCAGTTGCTGGCGGCTCAGCACCTGGCCCGGTGTGTGCGAGAGCTCAAGCAGCAGGCGCAGCTCCGTCGGGGCGAGGCTGACCGGCGTCCCGTCCTTGCTGACCACCAGCGCGGCCCGGTCGATGGTCAGTGCGCCGTGCTGTTCCAGGCCGGCCCGCTCGCCGCCGGTGCGCCGGGACTCGCCAGCGGTCCGTCGGAGCACCGCACGGATGCGCGCCTCGAGCACCCGGGCCTGTACGGGCTTGACCACGTAGTCGTCGGCGCCGGCCTCCAGGCCCGCCACCACGTCCATGTCGTCGTTGCGGGCGGTGAGCATGATGATCGGCAGGTCGCCAAGCTGCCGGATCCGTCGACACACCTCGAACCCGTCCATCCCGGGCAGCATGAGGTCGAGGACCACGACGTCGGACGAGGTCGTGCGCAGCCGCTCCAACCCCTGCTCACCGGTCTCCACGGCGTGCACCGTGTGCCCCTGTCGGGTGAGTGCCAACTGCAGCCCGTCGCGGACCGTCTGGTGGTCTTCGATCAGCAGGACCTGGGACATGTCGTCCAGTATCCCATCATGAGATCTTTTGGGGTTCGGTCGATGGCTGCTGCTCACGGGGTCGCGCGGCCATCGGCACGGCGAAGTCCGCCGAACGCACCAGGAACACCACCGAACCCACGAGGAACATCGTCATCCCCGCCGCCGCCACGATGGCGACGAGCGCGCCACGCTGCACCGACGCGGCCAGACCGGGCACGATAACCACAAACGCCCAGCCCAGCACGACCATCCCGACGGTCACCTCGGCCAGCCTGCGCCACAGGCTGCCGCCGTCCAACCCGCCGACCGTGTCGTGGTCGCCACGCCAACCCGCCAGCCTGGCCGCGGCCAGGCAGAACAACGCCACACCCAGCAGTACGCCGCCGAGCGCGTCACTGAACCGGTGCCAGCCCGCGATCATCGTGGCCGCGGCGACCACCGAGACACCTGCCGCGCCCGGCATCGCCAGCCACCGCCGGGCCCACCCGGGCAGGACCAGCATGAACGCCAACAGCAGGGCTGTCGCCGCCGCGACGTGACCGCTGGGGAAACTGTTGTGGGTGGTCGAACTCGCGATCTGGAGATCCGCGCGGGGCAGCGTCGACTTCACCGCGCCGGCCGCCACCACCGCGCTGAGGACCATGCCCACGCCGACGACTCCCGCAACCAGCCGTCGACGGAGCACGCCCACCAGCAGCACCGCGCCGAGCAGGGCGGCGAGGAGCATCGGGTTGCCAAAGGTGGCCAGCACGGCCTTGGCCGGACCCACCAGGACGGTCTGCTGCTCGTACCCTCCGCCCCGCTCGGCGCGCGGCAGGAGCACACCGTCGAGCCACTGACCGGGGTACGTCCGCACGAAGACGGTGGCGGTGAGAGTCAGGGCGAGCAGGCAGCACAGAGTCGCCGCCAGCAGCCGAAGACCCAGGGGGTACGACGATCCGATGGACATGGCGACCATGCTCGCGCCGACAGGTCCGTACGACGTACACGGATTGTCTTGGTTCTGTCACAACTCCCCCCGCTGCTTCCGGAAAGCGGATCGTCGGCGGGAGCACCGGGTGAGTCTCGACGGAGCAGGGGATTCACATGCTTACATGCAACTATGTTTTACCCCGCCGAGATCAGCCACCACTAGGGTCAGGACACCGATCGATGTTTCTCATCGACGGAGCGAAAAATCCATCCGGAGTGATGTGGGGAACCGGAAGGGGTTGGGGAATGCAGGGAATTCCAGTCGTCAGCCTGGTCATCGGCATCGCGTCCTCGCCGGCAGAACGCCGGCATCTGGCCCGGCTGCTCGGCGGGAGCGACGCGTTCCTGATCGTCTCGAACGTCGACCAGGCACGAGAGTTTCTCGGGGTGGTCGAGACGCCTCCCGTCGCGGCTCCCCAGACCACTGCCATGCGCGCCGAGGTGGCGCCGGGCCCACAGTCGCCGCCACCCGACCTGGCCGTCGACTCCGACCGCCGGGTGCTGCGGTGGCGCGACCAGGAGATCGACCTGACCCGGTTGGAACACGACGTCCTGCTCTGCCTGGTGCACGCACCCGGGCAGGTCTGGACCTACGAGCGACTGCACCTCGAGGTCTGGGGCAACCGGCACCTCGGCCGCGGCTCCGACATGCACTCGGTGGTCCGTCGAGTGCGCGGCAAGCTCGCCAGTCTGAACGCCGCGGCGACGATCCACTCGGTACGCGGGGTCGGTTTCCGGCTCGCCCCCGTCTGATCCGCCGGACACGGCCCGGCCCGCCTGGTCTGGGACCAGGCGGGCCGGACTTGTTCGCTACCGCTCAGGCGTCAGCACCGGATGGGCGCCAACCCGAAGTTCTCCACCGTGGGAGTGGCGGTGTCGATCCTCGTCTGACGGGTCTGCGGCTTCCAGCCGTCCTTGGCGACGATCATCGTGAGCGGGTTGTTGCGGCGGTCCACCCAGTAGGCGTACTTGCCCTCGGCGTCGGTGGCGAAGGTCCACGACGCCGCCCACGAGTCGACCTGGACGACCGCGCCGGTGAGCGGCGAGGTCGCACCCTGGCAGCTGGTGCCGGTGACCGTACCCATGAGCTTGCCCCAGGTCTTCGGGGGGTTCGCGGTCATGGTCACCGCGACCGGCGCCACCGAGTACGGCGTGTTCTCCGTGATCCCGACCGAGCCGGAGTAGGTGCCCGGCTGGTCGACGTTCGCCGTCATTCCGACGGTGACGGTGACCTTCGCACCCGGCGCGAGGGTGGCCTCCGACTTGTCGATGGTCATCCAGCTGACGTCAGCGCCCGCCTCGGCGCATCCTTCGAAGCCCGGGAGCGCCTCGCTGTCCGGAGCCGCGTCGAAGCTGCCGGACGAGCCGCCGATCTTGTAGAAGCCGCACGCCGCGCCACCGCGGTAGCGCGCGGTGTTGGCGTTCGGCAGGTTCGACCACGAACTGGTGGCCGGGTCGTAGGCGAAGCCGGCGTTGCTGATGGCTCCACCCTGCGAACCACCGACGACGAGGAGCTTGCCGCTCGCGACAGCGAACGAGCTGGCCCAGTTGTCGGCCGGCGCGTCGGCGATGGCGGTCCAGGTGTTGGCACCCGGGTCGAAGGCGTAACTGGCCTTCTGCGCGGCGGTCCCGTCGTTGCCACCGGTGCAGTAGACCGTGCCGTCGATCCCACCGCAGGAGGCGAAGGCCACCGACTTCGGGTAGTTGGCCAGGGTCTCCCAGGTGTTGGTAGCCGGGTCGTACCGGACGACACTGTTCGACATCGGCGTGCAGTTGGCCGTCGTGCAGCCACCGATGGCGTACAGCTTGCCGTCGACGACCGCCTGACCGGCCGCAGCTCGCGGCGCCGGGTTGTTGGCCAGCTCCGTCCAGGTGTTGGCCGCCGGGTCGTACGACCAGGTGGCCGAGTCCGGCCCGGCGTCACCCCAGCCACCGGTCGCGATGATCTTCCCGTCCACGACGCCCACCGTCAGGGCGTTGCGGGCTTCGGGAAGATCGGCGATCGCCGCCCACGTCTGTGCGGTCGGGTCGTAGGCGTAGTTCTTGGTGGTGGAGGCGTTACCGTCGCCACCGCCGAGCGAGTACACCTTGCCGCCCAGGTTCACCACCCGGTTGTCCATGATCGCCGACGGGTAGTTGGTGATGTCGGTCCATGGTGCGGCCTGCGGGCCGACCGCGGCGGCGACCCCCTTGGCCTCCTTGCCGGACGCCTTGGCGGCGAACGACGTTGCGACGGTGAGCCGCTGCTCCGGCGCGCCGCTGGCCCCGAGCATCTGCTGCCTGGTGACCTTGGACCCGTCCGCCCGGAGGAGTTCGAACCCGTTGTCACGCTCACTGAACTTGACCTCGACCGGCGCGCCGCCGGTGTTGGTCACCGTGAAGGTCTTGCTGGTCTTGCCGTTGGGCATCTGGAGCGTCGCACTGAGCGCCGCCGGCGTCACCGACAGTCGACCGGCCGCGAGCTGGAAGTTCGCGGCGGTGGCCCAGTCGGCTTCGACGTCGACCTGCTTGGTCTGGCTGACATAGTTGCCGGCGGTCGCGGTGAACGGGTGCGCGCCGGTCAGCGTCGAGTAGATCCAGTAGAAGCCGTCGGCGAGCCCCGGGTCGTCCGGCGTCGCCACCGTGACGGCCTTCTCGGCGGGCCGGTCCTTGCTGGTGACGGTCGCACCGTTGACGTAGCTGTTGTCGTTCTTGTCGCGGACGTTACCGACGACCAGACCGCCGTCGACCGGCACGCAGGTGACCTGGCTGCCGATCAGGACGCTGTCGACCTCCCACCACCACTCGTACGAGGCGTCGTAGTAGCGGAACCGGACCTGCACCTGCGCCTTACCGGCCGCCTGCGGGATCGGGATCTCGGTGACCTTCGGGCCCCGGACGTCCGTCTCCTGCCGGAGCACGTTGGTCCAGGTGGCGCCACCGTCGATGCTCAGATCGACGTCGGCCGTGTCGTCGGCCAGCTGGTTGAAGTCCTGGTTGAACCGGATGACCGGGGTCGTGACGCTGGTCAGGTTGACCACCGGGCTGACCAGGGAGGTGTCCTGGCGGCCGCCCGCTCCGTAGTCGTCACTGTCGATCATCGCGAAGTTGCCGCTGGCACCGGTCAGGTTGCCCCGGCTGCCGTCGTCGGTGAACTTCCAGACCTGACCGCTGCCCGCGTTGTCCACGACAGTCCAGCCGGCCGGCGTGGTCGTGCCGTCGAAGGTCTCGTACTCACCGTCGGAGCCGAACGTGTATCCGGGCGCGGTGGTGCAGGTGGTGGTGTCCACCGGCACGGCGACGTTGGCGGTGGCGTTGCCCGAGCCGACCACGACCTCCTTGGTGACGGTCTGGTAGCCCGGGTACTGCGACTCGTACTTCAGGGTGTAGGTCTGCCCGGCCGGCAGCTTGATGCTGTACCGGCCGTTCGACGGCGTGGTGTAGTCGTAGACGCCGGACAGGCCCGTCACGGTCACCTTCGCGTACAACGGCCAGCCGTGGCCGGAGCCGTCGGTGACCGCTCCGGTGACGTTGACACTCGGCACCGGCGCCAGCGCGACGTTGAGCGTCGTGGTCGCACCCTTGGCGACCGTCGCCGGCTTCGTGGTGCTGCCGTAACCGAACGCCGCCACGGCGACCTGGTAGTCACCGGTGGGGAGCTGAGTCGAGTACCTGCCCTCGGCGCCGGTGGTCAGCTCACGCGCGGTCGGGCCGGTGAGCGTCAGGGTCGCGCCGGCGATCGGGGCACCGGTGGCAGCGTCGGTGACGGTGCCGGCCAGGGTGCCGATGTCGCCGGTCGGGGCGGCGTTGAGCAACGCGAGGGCGTCCAGCAGGCCTTCGCCGTAGACGTTGTTGTCGGCCGGGGTGCCCCCACACTGGCCGGCGGTCTTGTCGACCGCGGCGCCGTTGAGCAGCGCACGGGTCGCGTTGATGTCACCGACCAGCGACGGAGCCGCCGAGTACAGCAGCGCGATCGCACCCGCGAGGTGCGGTGCGGCCATCGAGGTGCCGCTGATGCTGGCGTAGGTGCTGCCCGGAATGCTCGACCGGACGTTCACGCCCGGCGCGGAGATGTTGGGCTTGATCTCGCCGTTCTGCCCGGCACCGCGGGCGGAGAAGCCGGCGACGTTGTTGTTGATGTCGTACGCGCCGGTCGAGTAGTTGCTGGCGAGGCTGCCCGGCGAGCCACTGGTCTGGCATGCCGGCCCGCTGTTGCCGTTGGACCAGACGCCGAAGATCCCGGACGCGGCCCAGGCCAGCGTCACGTCCTCCATGAAGGGCTCGTTGGACGGGTCCCGGGTGCCCCACGAGTTGTTGATGACGTTCGGTCGCTTGCTCGCGTCCGCGTTCTGGCCGTTGAGGTCCAACGGTTCGAGCATCCACTGACCGGACTCGATCAGAGCGGCGTCGCTGGGGCAGCAACCGTTCGCCGCGATCCACTTGACCCCGGGGGCGACACCGATCTGGTTCGCGCCGTCGGAGCCGGCCATGGTGCCCATCGTGTGCGTACCGTGGCCATCGTTGTCACAGGGCGCGGCCGCGCAGGTGCCGGCGGCGTTGAACCAGTTGTAGTTGTGGTCGAACGTCCCGTCGCCGTTGTTTCCCCGGTAGGAGTTCACCAGCGCCGGGTGGTTGAACTGGACCCCGGTGTCGATGTTCGCGATGGTGATGCCCTCGCCCTTGACGCCGTACTGGGACCAGACGTCGTCGGCGTTGATGTTGGCGATGCCCCACTCGAGGGCGTTCACGGTCTTCTCGTCGGTGCCCTTGGTGGTCTCGGGCACCTTGTAGGCAACCGGGGCGTAGAGGCCCTCGACCTCGGCGTGTCCGGCGAACTTCTGCGCCATCGCCAGGGAGCCGCTGCTCACCTTGATCGCGTTGGTGGCCCAGAAGGTCTGGTACTTCGCGCCCGAGCTGTCGAGGTCGGCCCGGATCTTGCCCTGGCTCGCCGCGGCGGTGGTGCGCAGAGCGTCCGCGACCGCCGTGCCGCGCTTCGACCAGTCCTTGATGGCACTGGCCTTGCTGAAGTCCGCCCGGTCCTTGAACCGGATCCAGAAGTCCCCTTCACTCTTGGCCTGGAACTGCTTGGCGAGCTCCGGGCGGATCTTGTCCCCCGTAGGGGCGCCCGCCCCCATCCCGCCGCCCGGCGCGGCCTGCGCGCCTGAGCCGATGGTGGCCAAACATGTCGCGGCGAGGATCGTCGCCGCACCGGCGCTCACCAGTGATCTGGCTGTGCGCCGCCATTGTGGACGTCTGAACATTGGTGCTGCCTCCCTCAGAACGACCCAGGGTGAAAATGAGCCATGGTGAGGGTGCTGCCTCCCCATGCACCGCGCGGGTCACGCCGGTTGCCCGAGTGGACACTATGATCGAGAAGAAAGGACGATCAAGAACTTGCCGTGAGCAACTTGTCGCTAAGAGTTGCCCTGCTGGCGGCGCGCTTGCCAAACATTGTCAGGACCATGACGATAGCTGGGCAGGGATGCCCATCGATCCCGGGCGGTGCTGTGGCCGAGGACGACGAAGCGACGGCGGATGGGGCTGATCCGGCCGACGAACCTTTCCCGCTGCTGATCGCGGTGACTCCGTCGCCGACCGAGCGCATCCGGCTCGCGGAGCGCCTCGACGGCATCGCACCGCTGCTGCTGGTGGCCGACCTCGACGAGCTGCGCCGGCTGATCGCCGCTCCGCAGCAGCTGGCCGGGACGCCGTCCGAGCCAGCACTCGCCCCCGCGACCGACGCACTGGTCATCGACTCGGCCCGGTCCACCGCCCGCTGCGGGGCCCGCGAGATCGACCTCACCCGATTGGAACACGACCTGCTGACCTGTCTGACGACCGCGCCGGTCCGGGTCTGGAGCTACGCCGAGTTGCACCGGTCGGTCTGGGGTGACGAGGGTCGGGAACGCAAGGCGGACGTGCAGTCGCTGGTGAAGCGGCTGCGGCGCAAGCTGCAGGACCTCGGCACCGGTGCCTCGATCGAAGCGGTGCGGGGTGTCGGGTTGCGGCTGACCGACCGCCAGGAGCCGCGCATCGGCCGGGCCTGACCGCTGCCTGATGTGGGCAGTTCCTGAACCCGGGCGGGGACGACAGGTCAGACCAGCCCTGCCCGGGCCCACAGCAGACGCCCCGGCCCGGCCACCAGGCCAACGGCCGCCAGGTTGGCGTGCACCCGCGTCGCCGACCAGCGCAGGGTGGCACGCCAGTGCGGGTTGGCGCGGGCAGCGGCCCGGCCAACCGCCGGGGGGATACCCACTGCCGCGTACACCTCGGGATGGACCAGGCGGTTGGCGATCGTGTAGGCGGAACGACCGACCAACAGTCGGGCGTACGCCATGGTGACCGGACCGGTGGCCGCGACCGCGGCGGCCAGCTCCTCGCGGGCGAACCGGACGTGTCGCGCCTCCTCCACCACGTGGATGCGGGAGACCATCCGGATGAGCGGCTGGAGCGATTCGTCAGCCATGATCTCCCGCTGGAACGCGTCGAGGATCTCCTCCGCGATGAGGATCGCGGCGTACATCTGGGGGCCGCTGGCGGTGGCCTTGAGGAAGCGCCCGAGGTGATGGTCCACGGTGCTTGCTCGGTAGACCGGGCAGCCCATCGCCTCGATCAGCCGGCCGAACATGATGGAGTGCCGGCACTCGTCGGCGACCTCGGTCAGCGCGTACTGGGCCTGCCGGCTGGTCGGGTCGGCGCCGTAGTACTCCCGGATCAGCATCTGCATGAGGATCGTCTCGAACCACAGCCCGGCGCTGGCCGCGCTGGCCACCTCGTGCTTGGTGAGCTCAACGCGCTGATCCTCGCTGAGCTGCTCCCACAGCGGTGTGCCGTAGAGGCTGCTGCGGTGCGGCGGGAGCCAGTAGGCGCCCGGAGTGTGCGGGGCGTCCCAGTCGATCTCGACGGTCGGGTCGTAGCTGGTCCGTAGTGAGGACGTGAGTAGTCGCTCGGCGACCGCCGCGCGTTCGGTTTCCGCCGGTGCGGCCTCCATAGCTCCTCCTCTATATTGACGTGACGGCCGGTAACTGTTACGAGTAGTAGCATGCAATCGCCGCTCACAGATGTCAATGCGTCCGACCCGCCCCCGGACGGCGATCCGAAGGCGAAGGGCAACGGCCGCCGAGACCGCTGGGCAGACCATCGTGAACAACGACGGCAGGAGTTGGTCGGGGCCGCGGTGCAGGCGTTGCTGCGGCACGGGCCGGAGGTCGACATGGAACAGGTGGCCGCCACCGCGGGCGTCAGCAAACCGGTTCTCTACCGCTACTTTGCCGACAAGTCGCAGCTCTGGGTGGCGGTGAGCGAGGTGGTGGCGGCCCGGATGGTCGACACCATCGCGCCTGCGATCGAGCAGGTCCGCGAGGAACGTGACCTGGTCGAGGCGACGATCGACGCCTACCTCGGGGTGATCGAGTCGGAGCCGAGGCTCTACCGGTTCCTGATGCACCAGTCCGGCGACCCGGGCATCCACCAGGTGGTCGCCGGCACCAGCCGGCAGGTGGCCGCCGGGCTGGCCAGGGTCATCGGCGACCGGCTGCGTTCGCTGGGCCTGGACGCCGGGCCGGCGGAGCCGTGGGCGTACGGCCTGGTGGGCTTCGTGCAGGCGGTCGGTGACTGGTGGACCACGCAGGGCCAACCGATCAGCCGCACGGCCCTCACCGACTACCTGACCGCTCTGCTGTGGAGCGGGATCGAGGGGGTGCGGGCCAGCGCCGACCTGCCCCGCGAGCTCACCCGCGCCCACGAGCGGATCGTGCCGTGAGCTACCACGGCCCGGCGGGCATCGAGGGCACCCCGGTCCAGGTGCACCTCAGCGGGCGGTGGGAGCCGGTCGACGGCCGCTACCACTGGGGTGGGCGGATCGAGCCCGAGCCACAGGTGGCCCTCCTGCTGCGCTCCGGCCGGCGCGACGTCGAGGTGCACATCGCCGACCGAGTCCGGCCCGCCCGACTGGCCGAGGTCGATCCGTGGGGCGGCGTACGAATCACCGGCGTGGGCGACCCGCCCTGGCCGCCCGTGGCCGAACCGACTGCCGCGCCCGAGCTCACGGAGGAGTGAATGGAGACAGACGTTGCCATCATCGGCGCCGGCTTCGGTGGCCTGGGGGCCGCCATCCGCCTACAACGGGCCGGCTTCACCGACTTTCTCGTCTTCGACCGCGGTGACGACGTCGGCGGCACCTGGCGTGACAACAGCTACCCCGGCTGCGCCTGCGACGTCCCGTCGCACCTCTACTCGTTCTCCTTCGCCCCCAACCCCCGCTGGTCGAACACCTTCTCCAGCCAGCCGGAGATCTGGGACTACCTGCGCGGCTGCGTCGACCGCTTCGGCGTACGCCCGAAGTTACGATTGCACCACGAGGTGCGGGAGGCGAGCTGGGACGACCAGCGCCAACGCTGGCTGCTGCGCACCTCCGGCGGCGACCACACGGCCCGGGTCCTGATCTGTGCGGCCGGCCCGCTCAGCGACCCCGCCATCCCCGACCTTCCCGGGATCGACGAATTCGACGGCACGGTCTTCCACTCCGCCCGCTGGCGGCACGACCACGACCTGACCGGCCGCCGCGTCGCGGTCATCGGCACCGGGGCGTCGGCGGTCCAGCTCGTGCCGCAGATCCAGCCGACGGTCGAGCGGCTGACATTGTTCCAGCGCTCCCCCGCCTGGATCATGCCGAGGCTGTCGCGCCGGATCAGCCGGGTCGAGCAGGCCGCGTTCCGCACCGTGCCCGGCGCGCAGCGGGCCGTGCGGGCAGGTCTCTATCTGGTACGCGAGACCATGGGCCTGGGTTTCCTGCACCCGGCGGTCAACCGTGTCGCCTCGCGGCTGTCCCTGCGTACGCTGCGGCGTCAGGTCACCGACCCGGCCCTGCGGGACAAGCTCACACCCCGGTACGCGATGGGCTGCAAGCGGGTGCTGATTTCCAACGACTACTGGCCGTCGCTCGCCCGGCCGAACGTCGACGTGGTCACCGCCGGCATCGATCGAATCGTGCCGGATGGCCTGGTCACCGCCGACGGCGTCCACCACCGGGCGGACACCATCATTCTCGGCACCGGCTTCCACGTCACCGACTCCCCCGTCGTGCGGCGCATCCACGGGCGTGGCGGGCGCAGCCTTGCCGAGGCCTGGACCCCCAGCATGCACGCGTACCGGGGCACCACCATCGCCGGTTTCCCCAACCTGTTCTTCCTGCTCGGCCCCAACACCGGGCTCGGCCACACCTCCGTGGTGCTGATGATCGAGGCGCAGCTGCACCTGGTGCTCGCGGCCCTACGGCACATGCGGGCCAAGGGCATCGGAGCCATCGAGCCCACCGGTGCTGCCCAGCGGCGCTGGACCGAACGGGTCGATCAGAAGATGACCGGCACCGTGTGGGAGACCGGCTGTAAGAGCTGGTACCTCGACAGCACCGGCCGCAACACCACCATCTGGCCGGGCTTCGCCACCAGCTTCCGGCTGCGGCTGCGCCGATTCCGCCCGGCCGATTACCGGATCGCCACGGCTGGCGACACACCCAACGAGACGGAACGGGAGCACGCCGATGCGGTATGACCTGGCGGGCAAGACGGTGCTCATCACGGGCGCGGCGCGCGGCATCGGGGCGCAACTGGCCCGCGAGGCCGTCGCCCGCGGCGCGCAGGTTGCCCTCGTGGGCCTGGAAGGCGAGTTGCTCAAGCAGCTCGGCGCCGACCTCGACGCACACTGGTACGAGTGCGACGTCACCGACCAGTCGGCCCTGGACCTCGCAGTGGCGTCCACGGTGGACCGCTTCGGCGGCATCGACGTGGTCGTGGCGAACGCGGGCATCGCGAACCTCGGCACCGTCGCCGTGGGCCCGGTCGACGCGTTGGTGCGTACCGTCGAGGTGAATCTCTGCGGCGCGATCCGCACGGTCAGCGCGGCGCTGCCCCACGTCACCGCCGCTCGTGGCCACGTTCTCATCGTCTCGTCCGCGGCGGCCTTCACGGCGATGCCCGGCATGGCGGCCTACTGCGCGTCCAAGGCGGGCGCGGAGCAGTTCGCCAACGTGCTGCGCCTGGAGACCCGCGCGGCCGGTGTCACCGTCGGCACCGCGCACCCGATCTGGATCGACACGGACCTGGTCCGTGACATCCGTGACGACCTGCCGTCGTTCCGCACCGCGCTGCGCCGGCTGCCGTGGCCGCTGTCCACCGTCGTCCCCGTCGAGCAGTGCGTCGACGCGCTGCTGCGCGGCATCGAGCGCCGAAAGCGCAAGGTGTACGTGCCACGATCGCTCGCCGTGGTGCAGGCGCTGCGGCCGGTGGTGCTGAGCGGCTTCTCGGACGCGTTGATCAGCCGGTTCGGCGGCCAGAGCATGGTCGGCCAGATGGAGGACGAGGTACGCCAGCTCGGGCGTTCCTTCGGCAGGACGTCGGTAGGAGGGCAGTCATGACCGTTCACTTCCGTCGCGCGGGCAGCGGTGAGCCGCTCGTGCTCATCCACGGCATCGGTCACCGCCACCAGGCCTGGGAGCCGGTGTTCGACCGGCTCACCGCACACCACGAGGTGATCGCGCTCGACCTGCCCGGCTTCGGGAACTCCCCCGTGCCCGGCACCGGCATGCCCGCCGACATGGCCGCCACCGTCGCCGGGGTCCTGCCGTTCCTGACCGAGTGGGGGTTGGAGCGTCCGCACGTGGCCGGCTACAGCCTCGGTGGGGCGATCGGCCTGGAGCTTGCCGCCAGCGGGGCGGTCGCATCGGCCACCGCCTTCTCCCCCGCCGGTTTCTTCACGCCGGCTGAGCGTCGGCGGGCGCTGGCCATCCTCAAGATCTTGCGGGCCAACTCGTACCTGCCCACCCCGGTGATGCGGGTCGCGCTGCGCTCGGCGTACCTGCGGGCGTTGTGCTTCGCGCCGCTGATGGCCCGCCCGGCGCTGTTGGACGTCGACCGCGCGCTGGGCGACGCGCTCGCTCTGCGGCGAGGGCTCGGCTTCAACTCCGTGGCCCGAGCCGCCCGCCACTACCGCTTCGACTGCCACCGGCTGTCCGAGGCGACGGTGCCGGTGACCATCGGCTGGGGCGACTGCGACCGGATCTTCGGCGTCCACCAGGCCGAGCGCGTCCGGGCCGGCCTGCCGGCAGCCCGGGTGGTGACGCTGCCCCGCTGCGGGCACGTGCCGATGAGCGACGACCCGGACCTGGTCGCCGCGCTCATCCTGGAGACCACCGGTGCCGTGCCCCGCACGGAGCGCCCGGACCCATCGGTGGCCGCCTAGCGGCGCGGGTCAGGAAAATCACTTCACAGACTAAAAACTTGCAGCCCGCGCAAGTTGGCTCCTAGCCTCGCCGCGTGACCGACACCGACCACGCTGCCACCGGGCGGCGGGACCGTAAGAAGGCGCAGACGCGGGCCGCGCTGACCGCCGCCGCACTGCGGCTGGTCGCCGAACGCGGCCTGGAGCACGTGACGGTGGAGGAGATCAGCGAGGCCGCGGACGTCTCCTCGCGTACCTTCTTCAACTACTTCGCCTGCAAGGACGAGGCGCTCACCGACGACCCGGCGCTCGACGGCAATCCCGTCGTGGCGCGTCTGGCCGCCGCCCCTGCGCAGATGCCGACGTTGCAGGCCGTACGGCTCGCCCTTGGCGAGGCGATCGACACGATCCAGGCCGACCGGGAGTTGTGGCGGCTGCGGCTGGCGGTCATCGCTCAGAACCCCGCGCTGCTGCCCCGGCTGATAGCCGGCAACATCGCGACCGAGCGGGCCATGGTCACGGCCATCGCCACCCGCCTCGGCGTAGGCCCCGACCACGGCCACCCGCCGCTGATCACCGCTGTGACCGGTGCCGCCTTCCACACCGCGATGCTGCGCTGGGCCGCCGGCGACGACACCCGACCCCTGCGCGACTTCGTGGACGAGGCGTTCGCCGCGGTCGCCGCCGGCCTGCCGGATCCGCCGCACCCCTCCTGACCCCTCCACATTCCCGCCCCGGCGCATCAGCTCCGGGGCCAGCCAGTCCGCCAGAAACCCGACAAGGGAGCGTCAATGACCACCACCGTCCCGCCCGCCGACATCGCCGATGTCGGCACGCGCATGTCGCGTCGGGAGGTTCTCCAGGCCCTGTCCGGCCTGATGGTCGGCATGTTCGTGTCCATCCTCGCCTCCACGGTGGTGGCGAACGCGCTACCGCGGATCATCGCCGACCTGAACGGCAGCCAGACCGTCTACACCTGGATCGTCACCAGCGAGTTGCTCGCCATGACGGCGACGGTGCCGCTGTGGGGCAAGATGGCCGACCTCTACAGCAAGAAGCTGCTGATCCAGCTCTCACTGGGGCTGTTCGTGGTGGGTTCACTCATCGCGGGCTTCACACCGAACGTCGAGGTGCTGCTGGTCAGCCGTGTCGTCCAGGGCATCGGCGCCGGCGGCATGACGGCGCTGGCCACGATTGTCATGGCGGCCATGATCCCGCCGCGTGAGCTGGGCCGCTACGCCGGCATCTTCGGCGCGGTCTTCGGTGTCGGCACCATCGCCGGCCCACTGATCGGTGGGCTGCTCGTCGACACCTCATGGCTGGGCTGGCGGTGGTGCTTCCTGATCGGCGTCCCGTTCAGCATCATCTCCATCGCCCTGCTGCAGCGCACCCTGCACCTGCCGGTCGTCCGCCGCAAGGCCAGGATCGACTGGCTGGGTGCCCTGCTCATCACCTCGGGCGTCTCCACGCTGCTGATCTGGTCGTCCCTGGCCGGGAACAAGTTCGACTGGGCATCCGGCTGGACGGCCCTGATGGTCATCGGCGGTCTGGTCCTGCTGGCGCTGGCCGTGGTCGTCGAGTCGCGGGCGGCGGAGCCGATCGTCCCGCTGACGATCTTCCGTAACCGCACGGTCTCGCTGGCCACGATCGCCAGCGTTCTGGTCGGTGTCGCGATGTTCGGCGGCACCGTCTTCCTGTCCCAGTACTTCCAGATCTCGCTGGGCAAGTCGCCCACCGTCGCGGGCCTGATGAGCCTCCCGATGATCTTCGGTCTGCTGGTCTCGTCGACGGTGGCCGGTCAGCTCATCACGAAGTACGGCCGGTGGAAGGCCTACCTGGTGGCGGGCGCCGCGGTGATGAGCGTCGGGATGCTGCTCCTCGGCACCATCGACGCCAACACCTCCGTCGTCGTCCTGTCGATCTACATGGCCGTGCTGGGCGTCGGCGTCGGCATGCTCATGCAGAACCTCGTGCTCGCCGCGCAGAACGACGTCCCCGCCCACGAGCTCGGCGCCACGACCTCCGCGCTGACGTTCTTCCGCAGCATGGGCGGCGCCATCGGGGTCAGCGCCCTCGGCGCGGTCCTGGCGAGCCGGGTGACCTCGCTGACCGCTGAGCGGCTCGGCCCGGCGGCGACGGCCGGCGGCAGCACCGCTGAGGTGCCTGACCTGTCCACCCTGCCCGAGCCGGTGCTGCGCATCGTGCAGGACGTGTACGGCATCGCCACCGCGGACCTTTTCCTGGTCGGCGCGCCGTTCGCGCTGCTCGCGCTGGTCGTCGTGCTGTTCATCAAGGAGAAGCCGCTGCACACCCTCAGCGGGGACGAGCGACGCGCCCAGGAGGAGGCGGCCGCAAAGGTCGCGACTCATTGAGCCGTACGGACAGCAGTCGGGGGCGGGCCGGTTGGTCCACCCCCCGTTCTGCGCCGACGCCGGCCGGCCGGCGGGGCGGCGGGGCGGCGGGGCGGCGGGGCGGCGGGGCGGCGGGG
>NZ_JBEXEV010000047.1:0-37332 GCF_040606435.1 Micromonospora sp. NPDC005413 | reverse complement strand
TCACGGTGTGGGGTATCCGGGACAGTGACTCGTGGCGGGCCTCGCAGACCCCGTTGCTGTTCACCAGCAGCGGCGCGAAGAAGCCGGCGTACGACGCCGTCCTCGCCGCACTGAACAACGGCACCCCTCCGCCCACGACTCCTCCGCCGACGACTCCTCCGCCCACCACCCCGCCGCCGACGACTCCTCCGCCCACGACCCCGCCTCCGGGGCAGGGCGGCTGCACCGCGACGGTGACGGTGAACCAGTGGACCGGCGGCTTCGTGGCGAACGTACGGGTGACGGCCGGCTCGTCGGCTCTCAACGGTTGGACGGTGACGATCGCGTTGCCGTCGGGCGCGACGGTCACCAACGCCTGGAGCGCCAACCGCAGCGGTAACACCGGCACGACGAACTGGACGAACGTGGCCTACAACGGCCAGGTCGGCGCCGGACAGTCCACCGAGTTCGGCTTCCAGGCCAACGGCACCGCCGGCAGCCTCAGCCCGACCTGCTCGGCAGGCTGACGGAATCGGCCGGTGCGGAGGGTCAACTCGATCCCCCTCCGCACCGGCCGACGGGCGGGGCTCAGCCGTCGATGCGGGTGATGTTGCGGATCTTGTTGGACGCGTCCAGGGCCGCGACCTTGTACGCCTCGGCCAGCGTCGGGTAGTTGAACACCGCGTCGACCAGGTAGTCGATCGTGCCGCCGCAGCCGATCACCGCCTGCCCGATGTGGACGATCTCGGTGGCGGCGGTGCCGAACACATGCACGCCGAGCAGCCGACCGTCGTCGGGGGAGACGAGCAGTTTCAACATGCCGTACGAGTCGCCCACGATCTGGCCACGGGCCAGCTCGCGGTAGCGGGCGATGCCCACCTCGAAGGGCGTGGAGGTGTCGGTGAGCTGCGCCTCGGTCTGCCCGACGAAGCTGATCTCCGGGATCGTGTAGATGCCGATGGGTTGCAGGCCGTGCATCTCCCGGATCGGCTCGCCGCAGGCGTGCTGCGCGGCCAGCCGGCCCTGCTCCATCGACGTGGACGCGAGTGCGGGGAAGCCGATCACGTCACCGACCGCGTAGATGTTGTCCACCGTGGTGCGGTAGTTGGCGTCCACCTTGATCCGGCCGCGTCGGTCCGCCTCCAGCCCGGCCGCATCGAGGGCCAGGTCATCGGTCTGGCCCTGTCGGCCGGCCGAGTACATGACCGTGTCCGCGACGATCTTCTTGCCGCTCTTCAGGATGCACAGTGCCGCCGTCTGGTGCTTCTCCACCGCGGCGACCTCCTCGCCGAAGCGGAACGCCACGGACAGGTCGCGCAGGTGGTACTTGAGCGACTCGACGACCTCCTCGTCGCAGAAGTCGAGCATCCGGTCGCGGCGTTCCACCACGGTCACCTTGGTGCCGAGTGCCGCGAACATGGACGCGTACTCCATGCCGATCACGCCGGCGCCGACCACGACCATGCTGCGGGGTACGGCCTGAAGGTTGATGACCCCGTCGGAGTCCACGATCGTCCGGTCGTCGAAGTCGACGCTGTCCGGACGGGCCGGGCGGGTGCCCGCGGCGATGATGATTTTGTCGAAGGTCACCTTGGACTCGCGACCGGAGCCGCCGTCGACCCAGATCGAGTGCGCATCCGCGAAGCGCCCGGTCCCGGTGATCATCACGACCCGGTTGCGGGCCAGCTGGTTGCGGATGACGTCGGTCTGCCGGGCGATCACGTGCTGGGTGCGGGCGGCCAGGTCGCTGACCGTGATCTCTTCCTTGACCCGGTAGCTGCTGCCATAGAGGTCCCGCTGGCTCAGCCCGGTCAGATAGAGAACGGCCTCGCGCAGCGTTTTGGAGGGGACGGTGCCGGTGTTGATGCACACCCCACCGATCATGTCGCGGCGGTCCACGATGCCGACCCGCCTGCCGAGCTTGGCGGCGGCGATCGCGGCCTTCTGACCACTGGGTCCGGAGCCCAGCACCAACAGGTCGTAGTCATACACAACCGCTAGCGTCGCAAGATGTCGCGACAGGCGCCAGACCCCGGCAGCGAGCGTTACTCGTCCGCCTCCGGCCGGTCAGTGGGAAAGGCCGACAGAGTGTCCAATGAGGCCGCATCGGGCGTGCTTCGGATGGTCGGCTTCGTCGGCGAAAGAGGTGTGGGTCGCTGCCTTTGGAGCTGAATCGTTTGCGACATCGCCGGCCGGGCGGACCTGCGCGCTCGCCGGCGGGGCGGACCTGGGCGCTCGCCGGCGGGGCGGACCTGGGCGCTCGCCGGCCGGGCGCAACGGCGCGCCCGCGGACCGGTCGCCCCCGGCCGGCGCGGCTGATTCGTTTACGACATCAGCTCCAAAGGCGCCCCACCCAGCCTCCCCACCCGGCCGCCGCGCTGTCTGTCAACGAGGTGGTGAACGGCTTGTCAGCGGGTGCGGCCGGCATGGTCCACGGTGCCGGCGGTGATACCTAACCGACGAGGCGGCGTTCCCAGGCCCAGGCGGCGATCTCGACCCGGTTTCGGGCCGGAAGCTTCATCTGCACGCTGGCCAGGTGGGTCTTGACCGTGCCGACGGCGATGAAGAGCTGGCCGGCGATCTCGGCGTTGGTCAGGCCCCGGGCGACGAGCTTCACGACGTCGAGTTCCCGCGGTGACAGCCCGGCGTCGTCCCGCGCCGGAGCGGGCGGGCTGAGGTGCTCCAACAGCCGTACCGTGATGGACGGGCTGATCAACGCGTCGCCGGACACGGCCGCACGAACCGCCTCCACGAGCAGCGCGGGGCCGGAGTCCTTGAGCAGGAAGCCGCAGGCTCCGTTGGAGAGCGCGGTGTGCACGTACTCGTCGAGGTCGAAGGTCGTCACCACGACGACCCGGATCGGGTCGGCGACGCCCGGCCCGGCGAGCAGCCGCAGCGCTTCGAGGCCGTCGAGGCGGGGCATCCGGATGTCCAGCAGCACCACGTCCGGGCGTAGTCGCCGGGCCAGCTCGACCGCGGCGACTCCGTCAGCGGCCTCGCCGACCACCTCCATGTCCGGTTGCGCCCCGATGATCATGCCGAAGCCGGTCCGGACCATGGCCTGGTCGTCGGCGATCAGTACCCGGATCACCGGACCACCGCCGGGTGCAGCGGCAGCGCCGCGTCGAGCACCCAGCCGCCGGCGACGCCGGGCCCGGCGGTGATCGTGCCGCCGAGCGCGCGTACCCGCTCGGTGAGGCCGATCAGGCCGAAGCCGTGCCCCCGGGCCGGCGCGGTGCGCGGGGTCGCGCCGTCGTCGGCCACCCGAACCAGCAGCCAATCCGGGGTACGCCGCACGGACACGGTCACGGACCGGGCGTCCGGTGCGTGCTGGCGGGTGTTGGTCAGCCCCTCCATCACCACCCGGTACGCCGAGGTCGAGACCTCCACCGGCAGCCCGTCCAGGGGCCCGTCGACGTGCAGCCGTGCCGGCGCGTGCGTCGCGCCGTTGTGGCCCTCCAGCAACGGCGCCAGATCGGCCACGCCGGCCAGCGGGGCCAGCGGTGCGTCCGGCGGGGCGTCCGGATTGCGCAGGACACCGACCATCCGCCGCATCGACGCCATCGTCTCGGCGCCCGCGCGCTCGATCTGCTCCAGAGCGACGATCACCCGCTGCGGGTCCTGCTCGGCGACGAACCGGGCGCCCTGCGCCTGCACCACGATGCCGGTCACGTGGTGGGCGATGAAGTCGTGCAGATCCCGGGCGAACTCGGCGCGCTGCTCGGCCCGGACCAGCGCGATCGTCCGGTCCCGCCCGGAGGCGACCACACGCAGGTAGATCCCGACCGCGGCGGCACCGACCGCGGCGAGTGCCTGGAGCAACCCGAAGATCACGTAGACGTTCTCGGTGCCGGCGCGCAGCGGCAGCGCGGCGGCGGCGAGCGCGGCGACCATCGCCGCCCACGGCGCGAGCCGGGGCGAGCCCCGTCGGGCCACCACGAACACCACCGCCAGCAGCCCGGCGGACTCGGCGAGCCCCCAGCTGCCGCCGATCGGACCCGTGCCCCCCACTGTCTGCAGGACAACACCGACGGTCACGGTGAGTGAGGCCGTACCGACCAGGAGTGCCGCCAGCGGCAATCGCCGGGAACCCTGTCGGTGCACCGGCAGCCAGACCAGCGCGGTCGCCAGGGCCAGCCCTACCCGTATCAGGGCGAGCAGGGCCCAGGCCTGGCCGATCCCGCCGACCAGGCCGAAGGACAGGTCGAAGAGACCGAGCAGGGCCATGGCCGCCAGGCCGGCGAGCTGGCTCAGGCGTACCCACCATCTCGAGAATCGCGGCGTGTTCATCGTGACCCAGCGTAGCCAGCCGGGCGGAGATGACAGATCAGCCGAAAGGCAGACCCCGCGTCGGCGATACCTTGCCCCGGACCGATGCGCCCACCGGCCGGCGGCAGCGACGCTTCCCCAGTCACATCGCAGCCACTGGAGGAACAATGACAACCCACGCCCCGCCGGGGACCAGCCACGCCGCGGTCGCCGCGGTCGACCTGGTGAAGGTGTACGGCAGCGGCGACACCGCGGTCCGTGCCCTGGACGGGGTCTCGGTCGGCTTCGGCCGGGCCGAGTTCACCGCGATCATGGGGTCCTCCGGATCCGGCAAGTCGACCCTGATGCACTGCCTCGCCGGTCTCGACACGGCCACCTCCGGCCGCGTCCTGCTCGGCGGGACGGAGCTGACGGGCCAGTCGGACCGGACGCTGACCCGGGTACGCCGGGAGCGGATCGGGTTCGTCTTCCAGTCCTTCAACCTGCTGCCGCAGCTCACCGCCGCGCAGAACATCACCCTGCCGCTGGATCTCGCCGGCCGGCAGCCCGACGCTGATCTCCTCGCGCACCTGGTCGACGTGTTGGGGCTCGGCCAGCGCCTGGGCCACCGGCCCAGCGAGCTCTCCGGCGGCCAGCAGCAGCGGGTGGCGCTGGCCCGGGCCCTGGTGGCGCGGCCCGAGGTGGTCTTCGCCGACGAGCCGACCGGCAACCTCGATTCGCGCTCCGGCGCGGAGGTGCTCACCATCCTGCGTGACTCGGTACGCGACCTCGGCCAGACCGTCGTCATGGTCACCCACGACCCGATCGCCGCCGCGTACGCCGACCGGGTGGTGTTGCTCGCCGACGGCCGGGTCGCTGGCGAGATCGACAAGCCAGACCAGGTGTCGGTCACCGACGCGCTGCGTGATCTGGCGGCCCGCGCGTGAGGGCGACAGTGCTGCGTACCCAGACGAGCGCGGCGGCCCGGCGGCCCGGCCGGCTGATCCTGACGGGCCTGGCGATCCTGGTCGCGTCCTTCGTCGTCTTCGGCACCGTGCTGGTGCAGCAGATCACCGAACGGACCGTGCGGGACAACCTCAGCAGCACCCCGGCCGCCACCGACCTGGTGGTCGGCAAGCAGGACCAGCCCCCACCCACCGTGACGGAGTTGGCGCACGTCCGCGCCGTGCCCGGTGTGGCCGAGGCGGTGGGCCGGATGGCGATCGGGGTGTCCCTCGGTGAGGGATACCTCAACCTGCAGGCCGATCCCGGTAGTGGTCCGCTGGCCACGGTCCGGGTGATCGAGGGCAGATACCCGGACCAGCCCGGCGAGATCGCGATCACCCCGCGTACCGCCGAGCGGCTCGGGCTCTCGGTTGGCACCACGACCAACGGCACGGGCGGCGAACTCACCACGCCCAGCCGGCTCACCGTGACCGGCGTGGTCGAGCCCGGCGCCGACGCCGGCTACGACGCGTACGCCCCGGACAGGGTCGTGACCTCCTGGGCGCACCTGAACGCCGTGGAGCGCGTCGACGTACGGGTGGCCCCCGGCGGGTCGACGGAGGCCATCCGCCAGCGGGTGACCGCAGCGGTCTCGGGCGGCCAGCCGATCCGCTCCGGCGCCGAGGTGCGCCAGGCGGAGGCCAACGCGGCGGCCGAGGAGGTCGGGCAACTCTTCATCCTGGTCGGCATGTTCGTCTCGATCGCGGTCGTCGCGGCAGCGCTGGTGGTCACCTCGACCTTCCGCATCGTCTTCGCCCAGCGGATGCGACAGCTCGCACTGCTGCGGGCGGTCGGCGCGAGTCGGGGCACCCTGGTCGGGGCGTTGACCGCCGAGGGAGCCCTGACCGGGCTGGTCGCCGGCATCGTCGGGGTCGCCGGTGCCCTCGCCCTCGGGTACGCGCTGCCGGCGATCCTGCGCTCCACCGGCCACGCGGTCTCGTCGCCGGGCCTGCCACTGGCGGCGGCGGTCGCGGTGGTGATCGGCGCCGTCGTGATCACCGTGCTGGCCGTCCTGGCGCCGGCACTCTCGGCCGCCCGGGTCTCCCCACTGGAGGCACTGCGCACGGCGAGCACCACCGCCGGCCGGCGCGGCATCGGGGTCCTGCGCCTGGTGTTCGGGCTGCTCCTGGTCGCCGGCGCAGTCCTGACCGCCGTCGCGACGGTCAGCCAACTGCCGGAGCCGGAACAGCTGATGTACGACCCGACGGGGCCATTGCTCCTGCTGGTCGGGTCCGGCGCGTTGGCGTTCTTCGCGCTGGTGGCCCTAGGGCCGCTGCTGGTGCGTCCGGTGCTGGCCGTGGTGGGTTGGCCGCTGCGCCAGCTCGGGCCGCTCGGGCGGATGTCGGTCGGCGTGATCGGCGGGGCGCCGCGCCGGGCGGCGGCGGTCTCCGTCGTGGTCGCGCTCGGCGTGACCCTGATCTCCGGGGTGGTCGTGGGCGGCGCGTCGATGCAGGTCCTCGTCGACCGCGAGATGGCGCTCTCGGCACCGACCGATTTCGAGGTCACCAGCAACGGTGGGACGCTGCCGACGGCTGTCGTGACCCGGGCCGAGGCTGCGCGTGGCGCGTTGGCCCGGGTGGTGCCGTACCGGCGGATCGACGACGTCACGTTGATGCGCGGTGCCGACAGGCTCGGCGACGTCGAGTCCGGTTACCCAACCAACGACCTGGACCTGAAGGCGTTGCCGACCACTGGTGACCTGGACGTGGCGCAGGGCACGCTGGCCGATCGTGGCCCCGGCCGGATCGTGCTCAACAGCTGGGTTGCCCGGGACACCGGTCTGCGGGCTGGCGACACCGTCACGCTCACCCTCGCTGCGCGCCGGGTCGACGTGCGGGTGACCGCGGTGCTGCCCGGCGACGGCCCGCTGCACGCGGGCGTCCTCACCGACCCCGCTGACCTGGACCGGCTCGGTGTGCCGGCGGCGTACACTGGTCTGCTGGCTGACGCGGCCGGCTCCGGCGAGGACGGCCGCACGGCCGGCGTGCAAGCACTGCGGCAGGCGATCGGGGGCAGCGACGGGGTGGGCCTCGCCGTGCTCGCCGACGAACGGGACCGTAACGACGAGGTGGTGCGCACGCTGGTCTGGATCGCGGCCGGTCTGGTCAGCCTGACCGTGCTGATCGCGGTCGTCGGCGTGGGGTCCACGACCGCGCTCTCGGTGGTGGAGCGGGTACGCGAGTCCGGGCTGCTCCGTGCGATCGGTCTGTCCCGGACCGGCCTGCGCACCATGCTGACCGCCGAGTCCGGCCTCTACGGGGTGATCGGTGCGACCCTCGGCCTGCTGCTCGGCGTCCCGTACGCCTGGTTGGCGGTCCAGACGCTGGGGATCAACGCACCGCTGACCGTGCCGGTGCTGCCACTCGTCGGGCTCTTCGTGACGCTGGTCGTGCTGACCGCGCTGGCCGGGGTCCTGCCGGCCCGGCGGGCGTCACGGGTCAGCCCGGTGGTGGCTCTGGGGGCCGATGGCTGAGCCCTGTGGCGGGTCGGTGCCGAGTGTCTCGGCGCCGACCCGCTGGGTGCGGTCAGTGGGGGTTGTTGGCGAGCCGAGGGTACCGACGTGGTCAGGGGTGCATGGTCGTGCCCTTGAACACCTTGTCCACCACGTTTCGTGGGGCGTGCAGGGCCAGGCCCACCAGGTCGAGCTTTTCCCGACCGACCGCCTGCACGGCGGCACGGTTGTCCCGGTCGTTGCCGGTGGCGAACAGCTCAGACGTGAAGATCGACAGACGCAACCCGCGGGTGAGTGCGCGCGAGTGCGCGCCGACCAGTGCCGCCCGATCGCCCGCGAAGACCAGCACCGGCTGGCCGAACATCGGCAGGTAACGGGTGCCGTCCGCATCGCGGTACTCCTCGCCGAGCAGTTCCGGCTCGGCGTTCGCGATGCCGCTGACCAGGAAGGCGGTGACGTTCAGGCGCTGCCAGCTCGCCAGGTCGTTGCGGAGCAGCACGGCGATCTTGGTGGAAAATCGGATCGGTTCGGTCATGGCATCGAGCCTGCTCGCCCGGCGCCGACCGGTCTTGTACGTTCTTAGCGTGGCCACCCGCCCGACGGGCTCGCACGTCAGCGCGTGGCGACCCGCGGTAAGTGGGGTCGCCGAGGTCTTCCACGCCCACTTCGTGGATCACGCCTACCCGCGCCACATCCACGACGTGTGGACGTTGTTGATCGTCGACGACGGCGCGGTCCGGTTCGACCTCGACCGGCACCGGCACGGCGCGCTGCGCACGTCGGTCACCCTGCTGCCGCCGTACGTGCCGCACGACGGCCGCTCCGCCACACCGGACGGCTTCCGCAAACGGGTCCTGTACCTCGACACCTCGGCGCTCGGTGCCGAGCTGGTCGGTCGGGCGGTCGACGAGCCGGACGTGGCCGATCCGCACCTGCGGGACCGGATCCACCACCTGCACCAGGTGCTCGCCGTACCCGGAGACGAGTTCGAGGCCGAAAGTCGGCTCGCGCTCATCCTGGACCGGCTTCGCCAGCAGCTCCGCCAGCGCGCCCCGGTCAGCGTCCAGCCGGCCGTACGCGGCCTCGCGGTCCGACTGCGTGAGCTGCTGGACGCCCGGACCATCGAGGGCATCACCCTGAGGGAGGCCGCCGAGGTGCTGCACGCCCACCCGACCCACCTGGTCCGGGCGTTCACCCACGTGCACGGGGTGCCGCCACACGCGTACCTGACCGGTCGCCGGGTCGAGCTCGCGCGCCGCCTACTCCTGGCCGGTCAGCGCCCCGCCGAGGCCGCCGCCGAGGCCGGTTTCTTCGACCAGGCGCACCTGACCCGCCACTTCCGGCGATACCTGGGCGTCAGCCCGGCCCGCTTTCCGGCCTTACGGTCTGGGCGCCGATGACGGAGAGCAGCCGCAGCTTCTCGTCGCTCTCCGACCCGGGTACGGCGGTGAAGACCAGCAACGTCTGCGACTGGTCGGGATCCACCAGGGTCTGGCAGTGCAGCTCCAGCGGCCCCACCTCGGGGTGGACGAAGTGCTTCGACGGGCAGTAGCCGCCCGGCACCGGGTGCTCCCGCCACAACTGCGCGAACTCCGGGCTCGCCGCCAGCAGCGAGTCGACGATCGCCGCGGCCCGCGAGCCCCGGCCGTCGCGGGTGTACGACGCGTGCAGGTGCGCCACGAGGAGCCGGCTCTGCGTCTGGTGGTCCTCGGCCGGGTGCAACTGCCGTGCCTGCGGGTCGGTGAACCAGCGGTGGTGCGCGCTGCGCGCCAGCCCGGTGTGCCGGGTCTCGTCGCCGAGCAGGGCGATGGCCGGCGCGGTCTGCGCCAGGGTTTCGCCGAGGTGGTTCACCACCTGGGCGGGAGTGTCGTGCAGCCGGTCGAGGATGCGCATCATCCCCGGGTTGACGTGATCGGCCCGGACCGTCCGGTGCGGGACGGCGTGCCCGGCGAGCTGGAACAGGTGGTCCCGTTCGCTCAGGGAGAGCCGCAGGCCCCGGGCCAGGGCGGCGAGCATCTGCTCGGAGGGATGCGGCCCCCGCTGCTGCTCCAGCCGGCTGTAGTAGTCGGTGGACATACCGCTCAACGCGGCGACTTCCTCGCGCCGCAACCCTTCGGTACGCCGGCGCTGGCCCCGGGGCAGCCCCACGTCCTCAGGCTGGAGCGCCTCCCGTCGCCTACGCAGGAAGCTGGCCAGTTGGGCGCGGTCCACGGTGCCTCCGATTGGCGGACGCCGGCGGTGGACCGGCACGTTGAATGCAACACGCGTGCCGGGCCGCGGTGTTCCGCCTGGCGGGTCGACGCCCGGATCCCTGGCCGGGGCCGGATCCGCCTCAGCGGGCGAGGAGGATACGGCCGGCGTCCTGCCGGCCCGAGGTTGCTGCGCGCCGCCACCGACATCGGGCACGACTGGGCGCTGACCGCCGCCGTGCCGGTGGTCACCGCCTGATCGACACCCCGACGTCCGGCTGTAATCGGAGGGCCGTTCGGATGCGCCGCCGGGTGGTCACGAAATTCGGCGGCGAATCGTCACACCTGGCGGATAGTCTGCCTCCGCGCTTCGTTGCCTCGGTACGTCGCGCCCCGCGCCTGGTCGGCGCGGCATCGCCGCCACCGCCCACCATGGCCGGCTCAATCGACTTCAGGAGAGTCTGTGACACAGCAATCCGTCGCGACGTCGGACAAACTCGACGCCGCGGTGCTCAAGGTGGCCGGCGTCGTCGTCCTTGGCGCGATCATGTCGATCCTCGACGTCACGGTGGTCAGCGTGGCGCTGCCCACCTTCCAGAGTGAGTTCGACGCGAGCTACGCGCGCGTCGCGTGGACGATGACCGGTTACACCCTCGCGCTCGCCACCGTGATCCCGCTCAGCGGGTGGGCGGCAGACCGGTTCGGCACCAAACGGCTCTACATGGTGGCGCTGGCCCTGTTCACGATCGGGTCGGGGCTCTGCGCCACGGCCGACACGATCGGTGAGCTGATCGGCTACCGCGTCCTGCAGGGTCTCGGCGGCGGCATGCTCATGCCGCTGGGCATGACCATCATGACCCGGGCGGCCGGCCCGCACCGGATCGGCCGGTTGATGGCCGTCCTCGGCATTCCGATGCTGCTCGGGCCGATCGGCGGCCCGATCCTCGGTGGTTGGCTGATCGACACCGCGAGCTGGCACTGGATCTTCCTGATCAACCTGCCGATCGGGGTCGTCGCGCTGATCTACGCGCAGAGGGCGCTTCCGAAGGACGCTCCCGAGCCGTCGGAGTCGTTCGACTTCGTCGGCATGCTCATGCTCTCGCCGGGCCTCGCCCTGTTCCTCTATGGCGTCTCGTCGCTGCCGGAGGCGGGCACCTTCTCCGAGGCCAAGGTGTGGGCCCCGATGCTGGTCGGCGGCGCGCTGGTGGTGGCGTTCGTTCTCTACTCGTTCAAGCCCCGCCATCCACTGCTCGACCTGCGGCTGTTCCGCAACCGCAGTCTGACCATCGCCTCGGTGACCCTGTTCGTGTTCATCATCGCGTTCATGGGCGCCGGCCTGCTCTTCCCGAGCTACTTCCTGCAGGTGCGCGGTGAGTCGACGCTGGCCGCCGGTCTGCTGATGGCCCCGCAGGGCATCGGCGCGATGATGACGATGCCGATCGCCGGCACGCTGGCCGACCGGGTGCCGATCGGCCGCACCGTCCCGTTCGCGTTGGCCCTCATCGTCATCGGGTTCTTCGGCTTCACCCAGGTCGACCCACAGACCTCGTACTGGCTGCTCGGTGGGTCGCTGTTCGTGATGGGCCTGGGCATGGGCGGCACGATGATGCCGATCATGACGTCGGCGCTGCGGACGTTGCAGGCCCAGGAGGTGGCGCGCGGCTCGACGCTGGTCAACATCCTCCAGCAGATCGGCGGGTCGGTCGGCGCCGCCGTGATGTCGGTGATCCTCACCAACGAGCTGAACGGCTCCCGGCCGATCCCCGGCATGGTCGACCCCAGCGGTAAGCCGGTCACCGAGGCCGGGCTGGCCATCGCCGCCCAGCAGCGGCCAGAGCTGCTCCAGCAGATGCCGGTGGATCCGTCGATCATCGAACGCGGGCTCGACTTCGCCGCCAAGTCGTTCGCGACCACGTTCTGGGTCGCGTTCGCGCTGGCCCTGCTCACGTTCATCCCGGCCGCCCTGCTGCCGCGTCGACGTCAGCCGGCGCAGCTCGACGACCAGCAGGCGGAGCAGGTCAAGGCGCCCGTCGTCATCCACTGAGCGACCCGCCCGCCGCGCTCAGCACCCCGTGAGGTGGTGAGCGCGGCGGTTGCGGGCCCGGCGTCAGCGCAACGGGCCGTCGCCGGGCCCGTCGGGGTCCTCGACCACGTGCATCGCGGCTTCCTCCGCGCTGGCGGCACCCGCGTCGATTCCGGCGTCCCACGCCACCGACTCGGCTTCCTCGTCCTCGCGGACGCCCTCGTCGTAGGCGACGAGACGGCCCGCGCGGGCCTCCCGCTCGTACCCCCGGCGGGTCAGCTCGTCCTCGTCGTCGCCGCCCTCGGCGTACGGGTCGACGTCCGGCACCTCCTGGGCGAGGTACTGCTCCACAGACTCGCCCGCCCGCTGCTCGGCGGGCGTGGTGCCGAACCGGTTCGCCGCCGTCCAGTGGTCCTCGGCGATGATGCCGGTGTCGAGGGGATCGCCGACCCGGTCGTCGTCCAGGGTGTCGGAGGCGTCCAGAACTCCGTCGTCCTCTGCCACGTTCCACTCGTCAACGGAATCCATCCGCTCGGTCTGGCTCACGGTGGTCTCCTCTTCGTCACGGTGTAGCGATACACCCAGCCTATGGCTGTTCAACGCCGCCGCACCTTGAGGCCTGCCCGGTGTGACGGACGGACCTCGGGGCGCGTCGTGACGGGCGACCAGGCCTGCCCGAAAGTGACGTACGTCGGTCGTAGCGTGGGCGGCATGACGCCATGCCCTGTGGATGCCCCTTCATCGCGCGCGAGCACCCCCGTTCGGAGCCTGCGATGACCGACCTGACGTGGTCTCAGGTGTCGGCCCGGCGTCTTCGGCGGCACGCACTCTCGGCACCGGCGTCACCAGAATCAGCAGCGGCACCGGACGCCGAAGGCGTCGCCGACGTGGTGTCCGCGATGTGCGGCGCGCACGCCCAGGTCGCCTCCGCCGCCGAGTTGTCCGTCGGGCTCCGGGTCCCGGGTGCCACCCGTGCTCTGGTGCGCCAGGCGCTCTGGAGAGATCGCACCCTGGTCAAGACACGTGGGCCGCGCGGGACCGTCCACCTGCTCGCCGCCGCCGACCTGCCGATGTGGATCGGCGCGCTGACCGCGTTGCCGGCCCCGGCGTGGGAGCAGAGCCGCGACCTGTTGACCCCCGAGCAGACCGAGCAGGTCCTCGCCGCCATCGCTGATGCGTTGGCCGAGGCCGAGTTGACCACCGTCGAGCTGACCGAGGAGGTCGTCGCCCGCACCGGCCCGTGGGCGGGCGAGCGGGTCATGGAGGCGTTCCAGGACAGGTGGCCCCGCTGGATCGCGGCGATGACTGCCGCCACCCGGGGCGGAGTGATCTGCTTCGGCCCGAACCGGGGCCGCGCCATCACCTACACCAGCCCGGCGCGTTGGCTACCCGGGTTCACGCCGATGGACGGCCGCGCCGCGCTGGCCGATCTGGTCCGCCGCTACCTCTACGCGTACGGGCCGGCCACCCCGGCGCAGTTCGCCCAGTGGCTGTCGGTGCCCCTGCGGTGGGCGATGTGGCTGTTCGGCTCACTGGATCTGACCGAGGTGACGGTGGAGGGCACTCCGGCGTGGGTGGCCGCCGGCGACACCGAATTTCCGGACGACCGGCCGTCGGGGTTGCGGTTACTGCCCTACTTCGACGCGTACGCGGTCGGCTGCCACCCGCGTGAGCGGCTCTATCCCGGCACTGCCGCCGAGCGGGCGCTGGCTCGTGGACAGGCCGGCAACTATCCGGTGCTGCTGGTCGAAGGGGTGGTCGCCGGAGTGTGGCACCAACGCCGCTCCGGCAGCACGATCCACGTCACGGTCGAGCCGTTGCGGCCGCTCGACGCCGGTCGGCAGCGGGAGTTGGAGGAGGAGGTCGAACGGGTCGGCCAGATCCTGGAAGGTAGAACCTCGCTGACCGTCGGCACGGTGAGCGTCGGTCCGCACGCCTGAGGCCGCTACTGCCGATCCCCTCAGTCAGGATGAGTGTGTGGACATCGAACCGGTCGACTACGCGCCCCGGCAGACGTTCCCCTGGGCGATCCTGCGGCAGCGCTGGGAGGACCTCACCTTCCTGCACTGGGCCGTCGCTCCGGAACTCGTCGCGCCGCTGCTGCCCGCAGGCACTCGTCCGGACACTGTCGACGGTGTCAGCTACGTCGGCCTGATCGGCTTCCGGATGGTCGGGCTGGGCTTTGGCCGGGGCCCGGGGGTGCCGTACTTCGGCACATTCTGGGAGACCAACGTCCGGCTCTACTCGGTCGACGACACCGGCCGGCGAGCGGTGGTGTTCCGGTCGCTCGACGCATCCCGCCTGGTGCCGGTGCTGGTCGCCCGGGCGACGCTGCGTCTGCCGTACCTCTGGTCGTCGATGCGGGTGGACCGCGACGGTGACCTCCGCACCTACCGGTGCCGGCGACGCTGGCCCGGGCCGGCGGGCACGACGAGCCGGATGGTGGTGCGGGTGGGGGAGCGGATCGCCGACCCGACCCCGATCGAGCACTTCGTCACCGCCCGCTGGGGGCTGCACACCCGGGCGTACGGCCGCACGCTGCACCTGCCGAACTGGCATCCGCGCTGGCCGCTGCACCGGGCCGAGCTGCTGCACCTCGACGACGAGTTGGTCACCGCCGCCGGGCTGCCGGCACCGGTCGGGCCGCCGGTCAGCGTGCTCTACTCGCCCGGTGTCGGGGTGCGGTTCGGCCCGCCGGTGGCGGTCCGGCGGCCCGGCTGACCGGGAACGGCCGGGTGGCCGCTCCCGGTCGGTGCCGTGTCAGTAGCGGCCGCCCTCGGGTGCGGGCAGGGCGTCGAGGTCGGCCAGGTCCTCGGCGCTGAGTCGGATGTCGCCGGCCGCGCAGTTGTCCACCAGGTACTTCGGGGTCTTGGTGCCGGGGATCGGAATGACCTGCTCACCCTGAGCGACCGCCCACGCTAGCGCTACCTGCGCGGGGCTGACCCCGGCCCGGTCGGCGATCTCCCGGACCCGGGCGACGATGGCGAGGTTGGCGCGTAGCGCGTCCTGCTGAAAACGCGGTAGGCCGCGGCGGAAGTCGTCGGCGGGCAGGTCCTCGAAAGAGGTGAACCTGCCGGCGAGGAAACCGCGGCCCAGCGGGGAGAACGGCAGAAAGGCGATGCCCTGCGCGACGCAGTACGGCAGCACCTCGGCCAGCGGATCGCGCGTCCACAGCGACAGTTCGGACTGCACCGACGCCACAGGGTGGACCGCCTGGGCCCGCTCGATCTGGGCCACCGTCACCTCGGACAGACCAATCTGTCGCGCCTTGCCCGCCGCCACGGCCTCCGCCATGGCACCCCAGGTCTCCTCGATGGGCACCTCCGGGTCGACGCGGTGCAGCTGGTAGAGGTCGACGTGGTCGGTGCCGAGCCGGCGCAGGCTGTCGTCGATCGCCGCGCGGATGTGCTCCGGGCGGCCGTTGTTGCCGATCTTCGGGGAGTTGCCGGGACCGCCGGTGGGGGAGGTGACCACCAGGCCGGCCTTCGTCGCCAGGACAGCCCGCTCCCGGTGACCGCCGGCCAGGGCTCTGCCGACCAGTTCCTCGTTGGTGTACGGCCCGTACACGTCGGACGTGTCGATCAGCGTGGCGCCCAGGTCCAGTGCCTGCCGGATGACGGAGATCGAGGTGTCGTCGTCACGGGGGCCGGTGATGTCGTATCCATGAGTCATGCCCATGCAGCCAAGGCCGATGACGCCGACCTCGGGACCTGCGTTGCCCAGCGTGGTTGTTCGCATGCGTCCTACGCTACGACCGGAACGCGCTTCGCGTCCCGCCGCGGGTGACACGGACGCAGCGTCCCGGCCCAGCAGCGTCGGCTGCGTCGACTACTCTCGCCGTCTCGCGACTGGCAGGGGGCTACGACATGATTCGCGTTCGTGAGTTCGGTTGGCCGGACTACGAGCGCGTGGCGGCACTGTGGACGGCGGCGGGTCGGGACGTGCTGCCCCGCTCGGAGCTGACGGCGAAACTGACGCGGGACCCGCAGTTGTTCCTGGTCGCCGACGTTGACCAGGCTGTCGCGGGAGTGGTGCTGGGCACCTATGACGGCCGACGCGGGATGATCCTGCGCCTGGCCGTCGATCCGGCGTACCGCCGACGGGGTGTCGCCACCCTGCTCGTCGCCGACCTTGAGGGACGGTTCGCGGCGTTGGGTTGTCCGCGGGTCAACCTGCTGGTCCTGCCGAAGGACACGGCGGCACTCAGGTTCTGGCAGGCGCTGGGCTATGTGCCCCAGCCCGACGTCCTCTGCTCCAAGCCGATGGGCGTCACCCCGGGTCGGTAGGCGTCGGGGTGGTCTGACCGCCCCGGTTTTCACTTAGGCCTTGACCTAAGTGACGTGCACCGGCATAGTTAGGCACATGCCTAAGCATGCGGGTGGGGAGGACGGCGCACTCGACCGTGTGCTCCACGCGTTGTCCGACCCCACGCGCCGTCAGGTCATCGAGCGCCTCACCCAGGGGCCGGCCACGACCAGCGACCTGGCTCGTCCGTTTGACATGGCACTGCCGTCCTTCACCCAGCATCTGCACGTCCTCGAACACTCCGGCCTGGTGACGTCCGAAAAGAAGGGCCGGGTGCGCACCTACCGGCTCGCGCCCCAACCGCTCGAACACCTCGCCACCTGGCTCGCCGTGCAGCGCACGCGGTGGACCCGACGTCTCGACCAACTCGATTCGCTTCTCTACGACCTGAAGGAGCAACAGCGATGATCGCCTACACCGTGAACCCCGAGCTCGACCTCGTCCTGGAGCGCACCGTCGACGTGGCACCCGAGCTGGTCTGGCGGGCCTGGACCACGCCTGAGCTGATCGTGCAGTGGTTCAGCCCGAAGCCCTGGTCGACCGTCGCCTGCGAGATCGACCTGCGGCCCGGCGGCAGGTTCGACACGACCATGCGCTCGCCCGAGGGCGAGGAATTCCCGAGCAGCGGCTGCATCCTGGTGGCCGAGGAGGGCTCGACGCTGGTCTTCACCTCCGGCCTGGGTCCCGGCTTCCGTCCGCAGATCGCCGAGGACGGCTTCCCGTTCACCGCGGTGGTCCGGATCGAGCCGGACGGCGCGGGCACGAAGTACACCGCCATCGCCATCCACGCAGACGCGTCGGCGAAGAAGTCGCACGAGGAGATGGGCTTCCACCAGGGCTGGGGCGCGGCGCTGGACCAACTGGTCGACCTCATGAATTCCCGCTGACCGCCGCCCGCCTACCTTACCCAGGGCCGGCCAGCCCTGCTCTGGCCCACACGCCGGCCACGATCGTGGTCGGCGGCAGTGGCGCGGTGGCGGTGGCGGTGGCGCGGCGGCGGTGGCGCGGTTGCGCGGCGCAACGGGTGTCAGCGCCAGACGGCGGACGCGGTGCTCCGAGGGTGTCGGTGGGGTGTGCTGAACTGTCCGGCATGGAGCCTTCCCGATTCCTCGCCTGCCTCGCGGATGACTTCGCCCGGTTGCGCGCCGTCGCCCCGACCGACCTCACCTCGGCGGTGCCCAGCTGCCCCGGTTGGAGTGTCGCCGACCTGACCCGCCATGTCGGCGAGGTCTATTTGCACAAGACCCTGGCCATCCGGGACGGCGCCGAGCCCGAGCCGTGGCCGCCGGCGGAGCTGGCAGCCGAGGAGCCGCTGGCCCTGCTCGACCGGGCGTACGCGGCGCTCCTGGCCGAGTTCGCGACCCACGACCCGAAGGACACCGCGGGCTCCTGGTACGAGCCCGGCCAGACCGTTGGCTTCTGGATCCGCCGGATGGCGCAGGAAACGGTCATCCATCGCATTGACGCGGAGCTCGGGGTCGGGGTGCCGGTCGCCCCCATCCCGGATGACCTCGCCGTGGACGGCGTCGACGAGCTGCTCCGGGTGTTCGTGGAGTATTCGGTCGCCGAGTGGGCCGACTTCTTCACCGAGATCCTGGCCGACTCACCCGGCTGGACGTACACGCTGCGCGCCGACGAGCAGGCGTGGTCGGTGCGGACCGGACCGGGGTTGTTCAGCGTGACCGACGGCGCGACTGATGCCGCCGACGTGACCGTGACCGGCCCGCCCGCGGCGCTGCTGCGCTGGGTGTGGGGTCGGGAGCTGCCTGGTGAGCCGAGCGGCGTCACCGTGCAGGGCTCACCCGAGGCGGTGGCACAGCTGCGCCGTTGCATCGTCACCGCGACGTAGGGAGCTGACGGCTTAGCCCCAGCTCCCGGCCAGCGGGAAATCAGCCGCCCGACCTTGAGCCGAATAGGTAAAGATCGATAGGGTCGACCGTAGGCGCCGCCCCGCCTCAGTCCATCACCATCGATCGACCGAAGCGGGTTCAGCATGCGCAAACTGAGATTTGTCACGACTATGGCCGTCGCCGGCCTGCTCGCCGCTGTGGTGGCGATGGTCGCCACACCGGCCAGCGCGGCGACCGCCGTGTTCTCCGTGACGAACAGTTGGGGCAGTGGCTATCAGGGCCAGGTCACCGTCACCAACAACACCTCCACACAGATCACCAGCTGGCGGGTCGAGTTCGACCTGCCGTCGTCCTCAAGCGTCAGCCAGTCGTGGAACGCGCAGCAGTCGACCTCCGGCAGCCACTACACCTTCAGCAACGTGTCCTGGAACGGGACACTTGCCGCCGGCGCCTCGACCTCGTTCGGCTTCCTCGTCAACGGCTCCGGCACCCCGGCGAACTGCACGGTGAACGGCGCGTCCTGCGCCGGCGGCCCGCCTCCGACGCCCACCCCCACCACCCCGACGCCCAGACCGACCACCCCCACGCCCACTCCGACCGTGCCGCCGCCGACCTCCGGCACCCCGGTTGAGCGGTACGGGCAACTGCGGGTCTGCGGCACCGCCATGTGCGACAAGAACGGCGCGCGGGTCCAGCTGCGCGGCATCAGCAGCATGTGGCTCAACTGGGAAACCGCCCCGTACGCCGAGAACCTCTCCGCGCTGACCTGGATGCGCGACAACTGGAACCTCCAGGTGATCCGCGCGGCCATGGGTGTGGAGCCGGCGGGCGCGTACCTGAGCGACCCGGTGAAGGCGCGTACGCAGGTGGAGACCATCATCAACAACGCGGTCACCGCCGGCGTGTACGTGATCGTCGACTGGCACGCGCACGAGGCGCAGAACAACCAGTCCCAGGCGGTGGCGTTCTTCGGTGACCTGGCTCGCCGTTACGGCAACCTGCCCAACGTCATCTGGGAGCCCTACAACGAGCCGTTGCAGGTGAGCTGGACCAGCGTCATCAAGCCGTACCACCAGGCGGTGGTGTCCGCGATCCGTGCCGCCGACCCGGACAACATCGTCGTGCTCGGCACCCCGACCTGGTCGCAGGACGTGGATGCCGCGGCGGCCAGCCCGGTCGCCGGCACCAACCTGATGTACACACTGCACTTCTACTCGTGCACCCACGGGGCGTCGCTGCGCGCCAAGGGCGACGCCGCGATCCGCGCGGGCCTGGCGTTGTTCGTCACGGAGTGGGGTGCCAGCCACGCCGATGGCGGCCTCGACGGCCGGGCGTGCCTGCCGGAGGCGCAGTCCTGGATCGACTGGATGAAGGCGAACGGCATCTCCTGGACGGCGTGGAAGCTCGACGTCGGCACCGACACTACCAACCTGCTCAGCCCTGGCGCGCCGGTGACCGGCGGGTGGACCAACTACCTGCACGGCCACGCGCCGTTCGTGGTGGCGAACATGAGGTGACCCGAGCCCTTCTCGGGTTGTGATCAACTCCAGGTCGGCGATGTCGGGGTGTCTGGGTCGGCGGGACACCCCGACATCGCCGATCCCGTGTTGACGTACGGGCAGCCCCCGCAGGGCCAACGTGTCGGTAGGCGTTATACCTGTGAGTCATACAAATACCTCTGAGGTATATCGCTTTGGACCGCGGCGGGGGCGGGGCGATCAGCGTGACGCCGGCGCCGGTGGTCGAGTTGCGACGTGCGCGAAGATCCGCCGTCGGCCGGCGCCGCGTGCTCCGCGCCGACCATGACGGCCCCCTGCTGCCGACGCCCATATCGCTGAGCGGCCCGGGGCAGAACGGCGCGTCACCTTAACGCACCGGAAACGCGCCCGGTACCAACCGTGGGAACGCTCGTCGGACAGTCGAAGCCACCGACACGCGAACCGGGGTGACCATGGCCGACAACACCACGAACGCGCCGACGTTCGAAGGGCCGATGGGCCGGTCCGGCAACGGCCGGACGCTGCCCACGCCCCGCCCCAACCCGGTCGTTCCACTGGACCAGGGCGACCCGGCGGATCTGGCCACGATCGGCGTGGAGGAGGAGTTCCACGTCGTCGACCTGCACACCCGAGAGTTGGTGCCGCGGGCCGGAGAACTGCTCGACCGCCTACCGGCCGACTCCTTCACCGCTGAGCTGCACCGCAGCGTGGTGGAGACCAACACCGCGGTCTGCCGCACCCTGGACGAGATCCGCACCGAGCTGACCCGGCTGCGCCAACTGGCCGTGCAGGTCGCCGACCGGGCCGGGCTCGGCATCGTGGCGGCCGGTACGGTGCCGCTGCGCGCCGACGGCGACCCGAGCGTCACCCCCACCTCGCGCTATCGGCGGATGCTCGACGAGTATCAGATGCTCGCCCGGGAACAGCTGATCTGCGGCGCGCAGGTGCACGTGGGCGTGACCGACCGGGACCTGGCCGTGGCGGTCACCCGGCGGGTCCAGCCGTGGCTGCCGGTCCTGCTGGCCCTCTCCACCAGCTCGCCGTACTGGATGGGTCAGGACAGCGGCTACGCCAGCGTCCGCTCGCTGGTCTGGCAGCGCTGGCCCACGGCGGGTGACCCGGGCGAGGTGACCAGCGCGGCGGACCATGAGGCACTGGTCGCCGAGCTGATCTCCTCGGGCACCATCACCGACCCAAAGATGATCTATTTCGATGTGCGGCCGTCGGCCCACGTGCCCACGGTCGAGCTGCGGGTCACCGACGCCAACTCCGATGTGGAGACCATCGTCCTGCTCACCGGCCTGTTCCGGGCGCTCGTGCGGCGGGAGGTCGCCGCGCTGCGCGCCGGAGTGGAGCGCACGGCGGTTCGGCCGCCGGTGCTGCGCGCGGCCGTGTGGCGGGCGGCCCGCTCGGGGTTGGAGGGTGACCTGCTCGACCTGCCCCGGTCGGCCCGACCCGTGCCGGCCGCCGAGGCGGTCCGCCGCCTGGTGACCGACCTGCGCCCGCAGTTGGAGGCGATCGGCGACTGGGAGCAGATCCGCGAGCTGACCCGGTACGCGCTGGAGCGGGGCAGCTCCGCGGCGCGGCAGCGGCGGGCGTATGAGCGGCGTGGTCGGCTGGCCGACGTGGTCGACCTGCTGCTCGACGAGACCCGGGGCCGGGGCCGGGGGCCGCTGCCCGGCGTGCGGACACTGCCGACGCTGCCCACGTACGCCGATGCCGCCGACGAGGTTTTCGGCCCGAGCGGGCCGGAGCCGGCGTACGGCCCGATGCTGGCCGCCCTGCGCCAACTCGGCGCCGGCACGCTTCGTCAGCGCGAGCACGACCGGGACGAGGAACAGCGTGCCCGGGGGGTGACCTTCAGCGTGGCCGGCGAGGCGAGCACCCGGCTCTTCCCGGTCGACCTGGTGCCCCGGGTGGTGCCCGCCGCCGACTGGCGGACGCTGCGCACCGGCCTGGTGCAGCGCGCCCGCGCCCTCGACGCGTTCCTGCGTGACGTCTACGCGGACCGGGCCGTGGTTGCCGACGGCGTGGTGCCGGCGTGGGTGGTGGAGTCCTCACCCGGGCTGCGCCCCACCGGGGCGCTGATGGGACGGCGTAGCACCCGGGCGCAGGTGTCCGGAACTGATCTCGTCCGCGACCCGGCCGGAGGCTGGTATGTGCTGGAGGACAACCTGCGGGTGCCCTCCGGGATCGGATACGCGGTGCAGAACCGTCGGCTGACCCAGGCCGTGCTGCCGGAGTTGCCGGTGCCGGAGGATCTGCTGCCCGCCGACGAGACGCCGGCGATGCTGTACCGGGCGTTGGTCGCCGCCGCGCCCGCCGCGGTCGACGACCCGGCCGTGGTGGTGCTCAGCAGCGGCCGGGGTGATCCCGCATGGTTCGAGCATCGGCTGCTCGCCGACGAGATGGGTGTGCCGCTGACCGAGACCAGCGACCTGTTGGTGGAGGAGGGCCGGGTCCGGCTGGTCCGCGAGGGCCGCCGCAGTGAGGTCGACGTGATCTACCTGCGGATGGACGAGGAGGCGCTGCTGCACGCGCCGGGCGCCGACGGGGTGCCGCTGGGTTGGCCGCTGCTCGCCGCGGTGCACGCCGGGCGGCTCACGTTGGCCAACGCGCTGGGCAACGGCGTCGGCGACGACAAGGCGCTGTACGCGTACGTGCCCCGGCTGATCGAGTACTACCTGGGCGAGAAGGCTCTGCTTGGGGACGTGCCGACGTACCTGTGTGGGTTGCCGGAGCAGCGCGCCGAGGTGCTGGGCCGGCTCGACCAGTTGGTGCTCAAGCCGGTCGACGGGTACGGCGGCGACCGGGTGGTGATCGGCCCCCGGGCCGAGGCGGAGGAGCTGGACGCCGTCCGGGAGCAGATCCTCGCGGCCCCGCATCGGTGGATCGCCCAGGAGATGATCTCGCTGACCACCCACCCGGTCTTCGACGGCACGGCTCTCGCGCCCCGGCACGTCGACCTGCGGGCCTTCGTTTTCCTCGGTGAGAAGGCCGAGGTGGCACCGGTGGCGCTGACCCGGGTGGCGCCCGCCGGCAGCATGATCGTCAACTCGTCGCGAGGTGGTGGGTCGAAGGACACCTGGCTGCTCGGCGGAGCCGAGCAGACGTCGGTGTAATCCGAGGCGTTATCCTGCGCCCGTGGAGGTCACGGCACAGGGCGAGCGGTTGGCCGCCGAACTGGGTCGCTGGCTGGCCGACCTGACCTTCGTCGACCTGGACACCGACGAGGTCACCGCGCGGGTGATCGACTCGGTGGTGCGGTGGGCCGAGGCCCAGGGCTGGCGGGTCTACCGGCGCGCGCCCAGCGTGCTGCCGTTGCCACCGCCGCTGGAGCAGCGGCACTCGGTCCTCGACGTGGCGTGCGCCCGCCCCGACGGCCCGCCGGTGGTGGTGGAGGTCGACCACACCGACCGGGCCCGGACGGTGCAGAAACTACGCGCGGAGGCGGACGCCGGTCGGATTCCGATCTGGGTGCGGTGGGGCGTCGGGCGTTTCACCGCGCCGCCACTGCCGGTGCGGATGGTGCCCGTCGAGGTGACCCGCCGGGCTGGGCCGGCGGGGCGCGGACGGCTGCACAGTCGTACCGGCGAACGCCCCGCGCCGGCGCACTCGACCGGAGGCGGCACGGCGGACGCGCAGGCACTGCCCATCCCGCTTTCGAGCCTGGACAAGGACACCTGAAGCGAATCGTAAGCGGGATTCGGCAGAGTTCTGGATGTCACCGGAGAACACGACCGACACCCAGGAGATTCCGATGCGCAAGCTCATCAACTCGACCTACCTCACCCTCGACGGCGTCATCGAGAACCCCATGTGGACGTCGCCGTACTTCGACGAGGAGGCCGCCAGCCTCGCCGGGGCCCAGACCGAAGAGGCCGACGCGATGCTGATGGGCCGGGCCACCTACGACGGCATGTCCGTCGCCTGGCCGAGGATGGACGAGAGCGACCCGAACACGGGCGCGGCCTACTTCAACAATGTCAAGAAGTACGTCGCCTCGACCACCCTGACCGACCCCACCTGGAACAACACGGAGGTGCTCCAGGGTGACCTGGTCGAGGCGGTCAGCGCGCTCAAGGCCCAGGAGGGCAGGAACATCATCCAGTACGGCTTCGGCTCGGTCACCGCGCAGCTGATCCGGGCGGGCCTGGTGGACGAGGTCCGGTTCTGGATCCACCCGGTGTTGGAGGGCGGCACCAACCTGACGGTGCCGCTGACCGATTTCAAGGCGTCGTTCGATCTGGTCGACACCCGGGTGCACAAGAGCGGCGTGATCGTGGCCTCGTACGCGCCGAAGACGACGGCCTGACCAGGGATCAGAGCTGAGCCCGGGCCTCACCCGGGCTCAGCCGCGTGCCCTCGGCGACCAGCGCGTCGAAGCGCTCCGATCCCAGCTCGGCCCGCAGGCGGTCGGTGACCCGGTCGGTGTCGTCGCGTTCGGCGGGCGCGGCGGGGGCCCGCGCGGCGAGCCGGGCGGCGGTCGCGGCGCCCAGCAGCCGGGCGGCGACCTCGGGGGAGCGCACCGCCGCCGCCATCCCTTCCAGAGGGCTGATCGCGTCCCGCATCGTCGCCATCGCCTCGGCAGCCTCGAACGCCTCGATGTGCAGGGCCAGCGCAGCGTCCGGGTCGCCGCCCTGCTCGACCGCGTAGCCCAGCTCCACCAGGATCATCGGCAGGTAGAGCGCGGGCTGGCTCTCGCCCCGACCCAGGTCGGCGAGGTGGGTGAGGTGGGTGACGGCCAGGTCGAGCTTGCCGTCGCGGCGGGCGGCCAGCCCGAGGCTCATCTCCGCGAAGACCAGCGCACCGGGCGAGCCCTGCTCCACCGCCAGGCCGTACGCGCGTTCGGCCAGTTCCCGACCCTGGGCGTAGTCGCGGGTCTGCACGGCGAGCCAGGCCAGCCAGGACAGCTCGGCGCAGACCTGCGGCCACAGCGCCAGTTCCTCGGCCCAGCGCAGTCCCTCCCGGTGCAGCACGGCGGCGCGCTCGTACTCGCCGCGCATGTCGGCCAGGCCACCCACCCACTCGGTCGCCCGAAGTCGGCCCCACCGGTCGCCGATCTCGGCGAACAGTGCGGCGCTGCGCGTCGCGGTGCGCTCCAGGGCGGCCTGGTCACCGTTGGCGTGTGCGATGTGGGCCAGGGAGGTGAGCACCGCGGCTTCGGTCCACGGGTCGACGACGGCGGTGGGCAGCAGCTCCGACGCCAGGGCCAGGTCGCCGTGCTCGATCACCGCGTTGGCCGCGAACCAGGCGGCGTGGCCGTCCGGGTCGGCGGCCACCGCGGCGCGTACGTCGTCCGGTGCGACCGCCTCGCCCTGCGACAGGGCGAAGCCGACCCGCCAGGGGGCCGCGCGGGTCTCCTGCTCCGGATCACCGGGCACGGCCAGGGCTCGCCGTGCCTCGGTGAGCCGGCCGCGCAGGTGCCAGTACCAGCTCAGGGCGACCGCCAAGCGCAGCCCGCCACCGTGCGACAGGGCCGATCGCAGGTTCGCCATCTCGGCGTCCAGCAGGGCCAGCCACCGCTGCTGGTCGGCCCCGCGCAGCTCTGGGTCGGCGCGCTCGGCCAGCTCGGTGTAGTAGGCGGCGTGCCGCGCGCGCACCTCGTCGATGTCGGTCAGGCGGTCCAGGCAGAACGCGGCGACCGATTCGAGCAGCCGGTAGCGCGGCCCGGCGCCGGAGTCGTCGAGCACCACCAGCGACCGGTCCACCAGCCGAGCGAGGGTGTCCAGGTCGGTGCGGCAGACGTGCTCGGCGGCCTCCGGGGTGCAGCCGTCCCGGAACACCGCCAGTCGGGCGAGCACCGCCCGGTCGGCCTCGTCCAGGAGGTCCCAGCTCCACCCGATCACCGCGGTCAGCGTCCGCTGCCGGGGTGGCACGTCCCGCTGCTGGGTGGTGAGCAGCCGGAAGCGGTCGTCGAGCCGGTCCACCACCCCCCGCACGCCCAGCGCGCGGACCCGGGTCGCGGCCAGCTCCAGCGCCAGCGGCAGGCCGTCGAGGCGGCGGCAGAGCTGGGCGACCGCGGGTGCGGTCCGACCGTCGAGGCGGAAACCGCGCTGCTGCGCGGCAGCGCGGGCGGCGAACAGCTGAGCCGCCGCCGAGCGCCGGACCGCATCCACCGCACCGTCGTCCGGCACGGGCAGCGGGGGTACCTCCCAGAGCAGCTCGCCGGTCAGCCCGAGTGGCTCCCTGCTGGTGGCCAGCACGCGCACCCCGGGCACGTCGCGCAGCAGCCGGGCGACCAGCTCGGCGACCGGGTCGATGACGTGTTCGCAGTTGTCCAGCACGAGCAGCAGCTGCCGGTGCCGCAGGGCCGTGACCACTCGGTCGGCGGGGGACAGGCTCGTGCCGGCGGCCTCGTAGGTGCCCAGCGCGCCGAGCACCTGCTCGGCGACGTGTGCGTCGCCGGCCGGCAGCGGGGCCAGCTCGACCAGTCGCACGCCGTCCGAAAAGGACTGCGTACGGGCCGTCTCGGTGGCCAGTCGGGTCTTGCCGACACCACCCGGCCCGACCAGCGTGACCAGCCGTTGCCGGGGCAGCAGCGCCCGCAGCTCGGCCAGCGCCTCGGCTCGCCCGACCAGCTCGTCGAGCGGGGCCGGCAGGCCGGCGCCAACGATCGCGGATCTCGGGGGCGCGCTCAGGCCGGCGTCCTGGTGGAGAATCCTGCGGTGCAGGGCGACCAGCTCCGGGCCGGGGTCGAGGCCCAGCTCCTCGGCGAGCCGGTCCCGCAGCTCGGCGTAGCTGTCCAACGCCTCGGACTGGCGACCGGCCGCGTACAACGCGCGGAGCTGCACTCCCCGCAGGCCTTCGCGCAGCGGATGCCGGGCGACCAGTTCGGCCAGGTCGGCGGCGACCAGGTCGTGCTCACCCCGGGCCAGCCGGGCCTCGGCCAGCCGCTCGTGTACGGCCAGGCGCTGCTCGCCGAGGCGGGTCGCCTCCGCCCGGACGAACTCGGCGTCAGCCACGTCGGCGTACGCCTCGCCGCGCCACAACGCGAGGGCCTCGGTCAGTCGCTCGACATCGGTGCGGCGGGCCAGTTCGGCGAACCGGTCGGCGTCGACCGCGTCGACCCGCAGCAGGTAGCCGGGTGGCCGCGACTCGACCAGCTCGCGGGCACCGGGCTCGGCGTCGTTGAGTGCCTTGCGCAACTGGGACACCCGCACCTGCAGGGCGCCGGCGGGGTTGGCGGGGGAGTCCTCGCCCCACAGATCGTCGATGAGGCGGTCGGCCGAGACCACCTGGTTGCGGTTGGTCAGCAGGTCGGCCAGCAGCGTCCGTACCTTCGTGCCGGGCACCACCACCGGCTCGCCGGCGTCCGTGGTGACGGCGAGCGGCCCGAGCACCCCGAACTGCACGGCGGTCATCCTAGCGGCGCAGAGGTGACCTGAAGTCGACCGTGAGCGCGCCGACGACCGGCTGGCTGGCTCCGGTCGGCGAGGTCCTGGACGGCCGACCGTCCATTCTCGCCCGCCCGCCGTGAAGTTCGCCGTCCCTGGTCATAGCGTGCGGCCGATTTACCAGGTAGAAACATGCCAACCCCTTCGACCGGCCGGAAGCACTGGCCGAAGGGATCAGAGAGCGCTCTCACGCCCCAGCTGTGCCGGGAGCACGATCCGGCCCGGAGAGGACTAACCGCATGACAACCCAGCCCCGACAGGTGCGCCGGCGATCCGGCCGCACCCTCATTCTCGCTCTGGTGCTGACCACCGCCGTCACGATGACCAGCACCGCCGCCAGCGCCGGTCGGCCGACGCATGGCGCCCCGGACTTCGGACCCAACGTCACGATCTTCGACCCGGGCATGCCGATCAGCGAGATCCAGCAGACCCTCGACGCGGCGCACGCCCGGCAGGTCGACAACGAGATGGGCACCGAGCGGCACGCCTACCTGTTCAAGCCGGGCACGTACGGCACGGCCGAGCAGCCGTTGCAGGCCAAGGTCGGCTACTACACCGAGGTCTCCGGCCTGGGCGCCTCGCCCACCGACGTCAGCGTCAACGGCAAGCTTGAGGTCTACAACCGCTGCCTGGCCGACGGCGGGACCGGCAACTGCCTCGCGCTGGTCAACTTCTGGCGCACCCTGTCCAACCTCTCGCTCACCATCAACGCGGCAGGCCAGGACGGCTGTCGGTCGACGGCGAACTTCTGGGCGGTGTCCCAGGCGGTGTCGATGCGCCGGCTGAACATCAATGGCGGCGGCCTGTCGCTGATGGACTACTGCACCGCCGGGCCCCAGTTCGCCAGCGGCGGCTTCATCGCCGACTCACGGCTGCCGGCCACCACCAACGGATCCCAGCAGCAGTGGCTGACCCGCAACAGCGAGGTCGCGGGCTGGTCCAACGCGGTGTGGAACCAGGTGTTCGCGGGGGTCGAGGGAGCGCCGGACGACGCGACCTTCCCCGACCCGCCGTACACCACCCTGGAGACCACCCCGCTGAGCCGGGAGAAGCCGTACCTGTACATCGACGGCAAGGGCCGCTACAACGTGCGGGTGCCCGCGGCGCAACGTGACAGCCGGGGCGTCTCCTGGGCCGACGGCATGACGCCGGGGCGGACCATCGGGATCGGCGACTTCTTCATCGCGAAGCCGTCCGACTCGGTGCGCGTCATCAACAGCCAACTCGCGCGCGGCAAGCACCTGCTGCTCACCCCCGGTACGTACGACATCGCGCGCAGCATCGAGGTCCGGCGTCCCAACACGGTGGTGCTCGGCATCGGGCACGCCACTCTCACCGCGGTGAACGGCGCCATCCCGCTGGACGTCGCCGGCGTTCCCGGCGTGGTCGTCGCCGGCGTCACGATCGACGCAGGCACCGTCGAGTCGCCGGTCCTGCTGCGGGTGGGGCGGCAGCACGGGCACAACGCCAGCAGCGCGGCCAACCCGACCACTCTGTCCGACGTGTACTTCCGGGTCGGCGGCCCGCACATCGGCCGGACGAACACCGCGCTGGAGGTCAACAGCGACAACGTGCTCATCGACCACACCTGGGTGTGGCGCGGCGACCACGGCGTCGAGGGCTTCACCGAGGGCGTCAACGGTGACACCGACCGCTGGCGCACCAACACCGGTCGCTACGGCGCCGTCATCAACGGCGACCACGTGACCGCCACCGGCCTGTTCGTCGAGCACTTCCAGCGCTACAACACGGTCTGGAACGGCGAGCACGGCACCACGATCCTCTACCAGAACGAGTTGCCGTACGACCCGCCGACGCAGGCCGACTGGATGAACGGCAAGGTCGAGGGCTGGGCCGGCTACAAGGTTGGTGACCGGGTGCGCCACCACACCCTGTACGGCGGCGGGGTGTACGTCTTCAACCAGAACAACCCGTCCATCCACACGGAGAACGGCTTCGAGGTCCCGAACAGGCCGGGCGTGAAGCTGCACCACATCATGACCGTCAACCTCAGCGCCGGCACGATCGACCACGTGGTCAACGGCGTCGGTGACGCGGCCGACATGACCAAGGTCGGGGTGCCGGTCTACCTCACGCAGTATCCGACTCCGTAGCGATCTCGGGCGTACCGACGGGGCCGGAGCCGGTAAGGCTCCGACCCCGTCCGGTTTCGTCAAGGCGGACGACAGCACCCATCCTTTCGGTTGCTTGACTATTTATTCCATTGATTAGTCGAACTCTTGCGGGTCGGCATTCGCTGCTGCCACGATGACCGTCAATGCCTTCCGTCCCGAAGGAGTGGTCGTCATGGCGGTCTCCCGCCGCAGGTTCGTCACATCGGTGCTGGCCGGGTCCGCCCTCGCCACCGCCTCCACCACCGAGCTGCTCACCACCCTGTCCAGCCCCGCGCAGGCCGCCAGTCCCCCCGGGGACGTGGTCGGCAAGGTGACGGTCGGCTACCAGGGCTGGTTCAGCGCACCCGGCGACGGGGCCCCGATCGGCGGGTGGTGGCACTGGGGCCGCGACCGGTTCCAGCCGCCCTCACCCGCCAACACCACGATCGTGTCCTGGCCGGACATGCGCGAGTACACGCGCACCTATCCCACCGCGTACCCCAACCTGGGGAACGGCTCGCCGGCCACACTCTTCTCCTCCTACGACCAGCAGACGGTGGACACCCACTTCCGGTGGATGCAGGAGTATGGCTGCGACACCGCCGCGCTGCAACGGTTCAACCCGATGGGCGATGAGGGCCCGACCCGCGACGCGATGGCACAGAAGGTGCGCTCCGCCGCCGAGCGCTACAGCCGCAAGTTCTACATCATGTACGACGTCACCGACTGGTTGAGCTTCCAGTCGGAGATCAAGACCGACTGGACGACGAAGATGGCGGCGCACACCGCGTCCTCCGCGTACGCCCGGCAGAACGGCAAGCCGGTCGTCTGCATCTGGGGTTTCGGCTTCAGCGAGCCCAGCCGTCCCTTCACCCCGGGGCCCTGCCTGGAGGTCATCAACTGGTTCAAGGCGCAGGGCTGTTACGTCATCGGTGGCGTGCCCACCTGGTGGCGGCAGGGCATCGAGGACTCCCGCCCCGGCTTCCTCGACGTCTACCACTCGTTCAACGCGATCTCGCCGTGGATGGTCTACCGGGCCAGGACCGTGGAAGAACTGGACTCGTACTACAACAACGTCAACGTCGGCGACATGGCCGACTGCGCGGCGCGCGGCATCGACTACCTGCCCTGTGTGATGCCCGGCGACCTCGCCGGAGGGCATCGCAAGCACGGCGACTTCTACTGGCGGCACATCTACAACATGGTTCGCCTCGGCTCCCAAGGCCTGTACGTGTCCATGTACGACGAATACAACGAGGGCAACCAGATCGCCAAGACGTCCGAGACCCAGGCCACCACCCCGGCCGGCGCGAACATCCGCGCGTTGGACGAGGACGGCGTGGCCTGCTCCTCCGACTACTACCTCCGGATCACCGCCGACGGCGGCCGGATGCTCAAGGGGCAGCTCGCCCTCACCGCCGTACGCCCGACGCCACCCATGGTCGGCACCCCGCCCCCGACCGGCGGCAACCTGGCCGCCGGCCGACCCACCTCGGCGAGCAGCCAGGGTGGCGGGTTCCCGGCGTCGAACGCGGTGGACTCGAACGCCGGTAGTTACTGGGAGAGCGGCGGCGGCTCCTTCCCGCACTGGTGGCAGGTCGACCTCGGCGCCAGCCACCAGGTCAACAAGCTCGTGGTGCGGCTGCCCACCGGTTGGGGCGCGCGTACCCAGACCATCACCGTGCAGGGCAGCGTCGACGGCGGCTCCTTCGCCACCATCGCCGCGGCCTCCGCGTTCACCTTCGACCCGGCCACCGGCAACACCGTGACCCGCACGCTGACGACCACCACGGCCCGCTACGTCCGGCTCAGCATCGCCGGCAACACCGGCTGGCCGGCGGGCCAGCTCGCCCAGGTCGAGGTGTACGCCGGAACCACCGTCCCGGACAACCCGCCGACCGCCCCGAGCGGCCTCACGGTGACCGGCCGGACGTCGACAAGCGTGTCCCTGTCCTGGACGGCCTCCACCGACGACACCGGAGTGACCGGATACCAGGTACGCCAGGGCGGCAACGTCGTCGCCACCGTCACCGGCACCACGGCGACCGTGAGCGGGCTCAGCCCGTCCACCGCGTACACCTTCACGGTCACCGCCCGCGACGCCGCCGGCAACACCTCGGCCGTGTCCAACGCGGTCACCGCCACCACGGACGCCCCGGCCAACGCGGACCTCGCCCGCGGCCGACCCACCAGCGAGAGCAGCCACGTCCAGAGCTACGGGTCCGGCAACGTAGTCGACGGTGACCCGAACAGCTACTGGGAGAGCGCCAACAGCGCGTTCCCGCAGTGGGTCCAGGTCGACCTTGGTGCCTCGCGCACGGTCGGGCGGGTGGTGCTGAAGCTGCCGCCGTCATCGGCCTGGGGGAGTCGGACGCAGACCCTATCCGTGCAGGGCAGCACCGACGGGGGGAGCTTCGGCACCCTCGTTGGGTCGGCGGGGCGGGTCTTCGACCCGGCGACCGGCAACCAGGTGACGCTCACGTTCACCGCCGCGCAGGCCCGCTACGTGCGGATCACCGTCACCGGCAACACCGGCTGGCCGGCCGGCCAACTGTCGACCCTGGAGGTCTACGCGAGCTGACCAGGCGTAAGGTGCCCGGCGGCCCCGCCCTGCCTCGTCGATCATGGAGTTGTGGTGGGCAACAAAAGCCCTCTCTGGTCCCAAATCAGGCACCACAACTCCATGATCGACAGGCCGGTCCGCGATCTTGCACTTCCTGTCCCGACGTAGGGGGCATTCCAGGCGTACCGGCGACCGAAACTGCAAGATCGGCGCGGCGCGGGGTGGTGCGTTCCTGGAGTGGCTGACCTGGTGTCGGGAGTTCACCGTGCCCCTTGGTCGTTCCCGCATTCGGTCAATACCTCCCACCCATCGGCACAGCGGTGCTGATCGACTCGGGTTTCGTGAAAGCGGGGCATCCGCGTCGATGGCATACCGCGACTTCACCAAACCCGTGCTGATCTTCGGTGAAAAGTTGGAGCAGCACCATGAAGGTGCCGCCTATCACCAACAGGTATGCCGTCCGGCCAGCATGGAGGAGCGGCACGTATATGCCGGTCCTGATGAGCAATGGAATGGATCGCTGGCGTCTAACCGTGGCCTGCTTAGGGAGTACCGTCGATGATTGCAGGACGGCCGGCCGTGGCGATCGCCGCCGTCAGCCGTCAGCTAGGAGTGCTGTCAAGCCCCCACGCGCAACCACTCTCGTTGACCCACGTTTTCCGGCTGAGTTGCGGCGACTTCGGGAAGCGCGAGGGCTGTTGCCGGCCGAGTATCGGGGCGCGTACCTGGTCGACGCCGCGCGGGCGTACCTCCAGATTGGTGACCTGCGCGGCGCCGCTCGCGCGCTGGTTGACGCGGACAGCATCGCGCCGGCTGAGGTTCGGTGCCGGCCGTTGGCGCGTACCGTGATCGCCGACGTTGCGCGCGCTCAGCCGGCGCCGGCCGGCGTGGCGCGACTGGCCACGTTGGTCGGCCTCACCCGCTGACCGGCGGCTGGTCGGAGAGCCGGCGGCGCAGGTCGTCGGCCGGGTGGATGGTGCGCACCGGATCCGGCACCGGCCCTCGGCGCTGCCACTCGCGGGGATAGCCGAGGGAGACTTCCTCGAAGCGCACCCCGTCGTGGAACGTGGTGCGGGGGATGTGCAGATGCCCATAGACGACGGTGGCCGCGCCGAAGCGCAGGTGCCAGTCGCTGGTGCGCACGGTGCCGCACCACTGCGCGAACAGCGGGTACCGCAGGATGTCGGTGGGTGCCCGCACCAGCGGGTAGTGGTTGACCAGCACGGTCGGCAGCGCCGGATCACGCTCGGCCAGCCGGCGTTCGGTCTCGGCGACCCGGGCCGCGCACCACGCCTCCCGGCTCGGGTGAGGGTCGGGGTGCAGCAGCGCCTCGTCCGTGCACACCACCCCGGCCGCGTACGCCAGGTCGAGCGACTCCTGCCGGGTGCGCGCCTCCGGGACCCGGAACGTGTAGTCGTAGAGCACGAAGAGCGGGGCGATCAGGGCCGGCCCGCCGTCGCCGTCCCACACCGGGTACGGATCCTCCGGGGTGACGACCCCCAACCGCCGGCACATCCGGACCAGCTCGCGGTAGCGCTCCTCGCCGCGCAACGTGACCGGGTCGCCGGGTGGCGTCCACAGCTCGTGGTTGCCCGGCGCCCAGACGACGCGTGCGAACCGACTGCTCAACAGCCCGAGCGCCCACTCGATGTCGGCGAACCGGTCGGCGACATCCCCGGCGACGAGCAGCCAGTCGCCGTCGTTGTCCGGGTGTAGCTCCTGGACGAACGCGCGGTTCTGCGGGTGCCCGACGTGCAGGTCGCTGACAGCCCGCAGTCGGGGCGGAAGATTCACCACCCGAGGCTAGGCCGTCGCGACCCGATCAGGACACCCCTGTCCCGCCAGCGGGCACGGTCAGCAGAACCAGCCGTCCTGCACCCAGCCGCGCCGGTTGATGTGCCCGTAGGCGAAGCCGTAGACGTAGCCGCCGCTGCGAGGGCCCTCGACCAGGAACGTCTGACCCTGGTAGAGGGTGCCCATCCAGGCGCCGTTGGGCTGGGTGCGGACGAACAGATCACTCGCGCACACCGTCTCCCGTTGGCCGATCGTGCCGTTGGCGGCCTGCGCGGGGGCTAGCAGGGCGACTGTCGCGGCGACGATCCCGGCGAGCAGGCCGGCGATTGCCCGGGTGCGCCGTCGGGTCACCATGAGTCGTACCCGCCGATGCACTCGGCGCGCAGGTAGCCCCAGTCGTTGGGGCCGAAGTCGAACGAGGCCGCCCACCCGTTGTAGACCGGGTGCGCGCCCGGGGTGTGGCCGATCTTGTTGCCGTAGGTCAGAGTGCGCTTGAGGCCGGTGGGCCCGCCAGCGGAGTCGTAGTTGGCGTAAAAGCTGGCGCTCTGGCAGACCACGATGGCATGCCGTGGCACCACCGGGTCGGCGTGGGCCGGCGTGGCGCCCAGCGCGACCGTGGCCGCTCCGATGGCCAACGCGGCGACCCTCGCGTGCATTCGTCGAGGCATGCCCACCTCCCGTACGCCGAAACTTTCCTACCGGCGAGCCTACCGATGGCGTCGATAAATGTCGATGGGTGAGCTGGCCCGGAGGTGCTCCCGGTGGTCCGCATATCCGTCGACCGGGCGGGAAAGCGCGCTGACGTCCGACAGCCCGAGACCGGAGCAGGAGACGACATGCCTTTCATCACCGTGGGAACGGAAAACTCCGCGCCCATCGACCTGTACTACGAGGACCACGGTTCCGGTAAGCCCGTGGTGCTGATCCACGGTTTCCCGTTCAACGGCGCGACCTGGGAGAAGGAGACCACCGCGCTGCTCAACGCCGGATACCGGACGATCACCTACGACCGGCGCGGTAACGGAAACTCCGCCCAGCCGGCCTTCGGGTACGACTACAACACGTTCGCGGCCGACCTGGACGTGCTGATGACCGAGCTGGACCTGAACGAGGTGACCCTGATCGGTCACTCGATGGGCACCGGCGAGGTGGTCCGCTACCTGGGCAACTACGGCTCGCGACGGGTCAGCCGAGCCGTGCTGCTCAGCCCGCTGCAACCAATGCTGGCGAAGGCCAAGGACAACCCGGAGGGCGTCGACACGAGCCTGTTCAAGGGTTTCCAGGACGCCATTATCAAGGACCGCTTCGCCTACCTGACGTCGTTCTGCGACGCGTTCTTCAACCCGGATCAGAACATGGGCAAGCGGGTCAGCGAGGAGGCGTACCGGGCGCACTGGCAGATCGGCGCGATGGCCTCCGGTAAGGCCACCCACGACAGTGTGAACGCCTGGCAGGAAGACTTCCGCCAGGACCTGCCGAAGATCGACATCCCGGTGTTGATCGTGCAGGGCGACCAGGACCGGGTGCTGCCGTACCCGGTGACCGGTCAGCGGCTCGGGCCGATGATGCCAACCGGTCAGCTCATCACGCTCAAGGGCGCGCCCCACGGCATTCCGTGGACGCACGCCGACGAGGTCAACAAGGCGATCATGGACTTCATGAAGCAGCCGGCCAAGGCTCGCGCCTGACCCGTACCGGTAGCCGATCGGACACCAGCGTTGCGAGGACGCTGCGACACCCGGCCTTTTTCTTGGGCCGGGTGTCGTCGGCGGTCAGGGCCGGCGGGCCACGACCGCACCGTTGGCGCCGGGAGCGTCGAACGGCACCGTGCGGACGTCGACGAAGCCGACGTCGGTGAGCCAGGCCGCGTACTCGGCACCCGAGTAGTTCCGGCCGCCCTCGGTCTCCACGAGCATGTTCATGCCCATCAGCGCCGCCTCCGGCGGCCCGGTGCGCTCGTCGTTGAGCAGCAGCTCGCTGACGACGATCGCCCCGCCGGGCGGCAACGCCGCGTGGCAGCGGGCCAGCAGCGCCCGGTTCGTCGGCTCGTCCCAGTCGTGCAGGATCATGCTCAGCAGGATGACGTCATGCCCGTCCGGCAGCGCCGGGTCGGCGAGGAAGTCACCGCCCACCGCGTCGATCCGCCCGGTCAGGCCGGCTTCCGCGATCCGCTCCTGCGCTCGTACGCAGACGTGCGGGAGGTCCAGGACGGTCGCCCGCAGGTCGGGCAGGCGACGGCAGAGCTCGATCGGGAACGCGCCGGCCCCGCCGCCCACGTCGAGCAACCGGCGATGTGCGGAGAAGTCGTACGCGTCGGCCAACGCGCTGGCGGTGAAGCTGGACGTGGAGAACATCGCGTCCCAGAACTGCGCGAGCATCTCCGGGTCGGCGGTGTCGAACATCGACTGCTGGGCCTGCGGGTCCCAGGTCAGCGGCCGATCGGTGCGCAGCGCCTCGCCGATGCGGTGCCAGGGCAGGTAGGTGCGCAGGTCCGAGTAGCGGACCTGCGCGCCAAAGTAGTACGGGCTCCCCTCGACCAGGAACTGCTCGGCCAACTCGGAGTTGCGATATCCGTCGCCGGCCTTCTCCAGCAGGCCGAGCGAGGCACTCGCGGCCAGCAGCAGGTCAGCGGGCCGGTCGGCCAGCCCGAACTCGACGGCGGCCTCCTCGACGGTCATCGTCCGTCCGCCGGCCAGCCGGGTGAACAGGCCGAGCTCGACGCCGACCGCGAGGGTCTTGAACCCCCACACGCCGGCCACCAGGCGCATGAGGGGAGTCGGGGTGATCATGACTCATGAGATCACACATCCCGTCTGTCCACTATGGCGCACTGATAGACGTTCAGGCCCGGATCAGCGTCACCAACCCGGCCGCGACCAGCACGCCGGCCCAGAGCCGATCGACGTTGAACCACGCCCGACGCAGCACCGCACCCACCGGTGCTGCGGTCAGGTGCCCGGAGTGGCCCCGGGCACCGGCTCGGCGACCAGCAGCACCCCGCAGCAAGGTCGGATATCAGCCGGATCGAACCTGGCGGTGAGGCGCGCGAAAACCAGTGGCGCAGCGCCGCCGTCCGCCCTTACGGTGCCGCCGAACCACGTCGTCTAGTCAAGGGCGTCCCGTTGTACACCCTGTGAGACCTCCCGAGCGCTGATCTGTCGCGCGTCGCGCCATGCGCGTCGCGCTCCTTTGCTGCGGACTTCTCACTGAAACCGGTGTACTTCTGTGCTCAAAATCTGGGCGGTCGTGCCCACCTGCCTGCCACTCCTTCGCCGCCGTTGCCACGCGTGCCCATCCGAGCGCTTCCAGGCAAGCGGCAAATTTCGCGTCAACGCAAACCACAAGCTCATCGACGCCTGGCTCCTCGCGCTCTGCGCCGCTTGCGGGGAAACCGCGAAGATCACGGTCCTGGAGCGGATGACTGTGCGCTCCATACGACCTGAGCTGCTGGACCGGCTGCATGACAACGACCCTGGCCTGACAGCTGAGCTGCTCCAGGATCCGGTCGTGCAGCGCCGTAATCGCATCGCCCTCGACTGGGACAATGCCTGGCGCCTCGACACCGGCGGAACGGATCACCTGGACCGCGAAACGATTGACGTCTCGGTCCGCTTTGCGGCGCGGATCCCGGTCCGGCCGGTGCGACTGATCGCTGAAGGTTGCGGTCTTTCGCGTGCCGAGGTCGACAGACTGATCACGGAGGGGAAACTCGTTTCGGCGGTCCGGCTCAGCGGCAAGCTCTCCGGCGACTTCACCTTCACGCTCAAGCGCTGAGCCTCGTCGGGGCCACGGGCCTGTCCGGCATGATTCGCCGGGCAGGCCCTAAGGCGTGTTTCGTAAGTCAGGCTGGCGGGGTCGAGGTCACGGCGTGGCGGTGATCGACAACTGAAGAGGTCTCCGGTATCTGGTTCTGC
>NZ_JBEXEV010000046.1:0-38026 GCF_040606435.1 Micromonospora sp. NPDC005413 | reverse complement strand
TGGCCGCCGGACAGGCAGACAACTCAAACGACCGTGGAGCGCAGGTAAGACCAGCAGCGATGCTGGCACCGCGCAGAGAAGCGGTAACCCACCCGAACGCCGCGTGTTCCACGCGCAGCGTGGAGGGAATCTCCGCCCTTTAGGGCGGAGAGGATGTCAACTCAAAGACGGGGCGCTCAACAGCTACCACGTCTCCTGCGCCAGGGCCATCGCCGACATCACCCGGGGCCGTGGCCTGGACAAGCGGGCGGCGCTCATCGCCATCACCACCGCGATCACCGAAAGCAGCCTGCACAACGACACCGAGCCCAACGACCTCGACAGCCTCGGACTGTTCCAGCAACGCCCCTCCCAGGGCTGGGGCACCCCCGCGCAGGTCACCGACCTCATCTATGCCACCAACGCATTCCTCAACGCCATGCTGCGCAAATTTCCCAACAACAGCTGGATGACCGGCGACATCGGCGCGATCTGCCAAGCAGTCCAGGTATCCAAGTACCCCGACAACTACGATAAGAATCTGCACGACGCGCAGATCGTGGTACCGCACGAGCCTTAACGACCTTTACCCCGCGACGGCCTGAAGACGCCGACATCAACCCGCTTCTGCCGCGGTCCGCCCACTACACAATGTCGTGGCGGGCCTGGCGCGGGCAACGCCTACGCCGACGAATGAGGGTGGCTGCGCGTTCTCGCTCGTTGACGAGCCGTTCGCGCGGGGTCGCTGCCGGTGCTGCGGTAGTCACCTCACGTACTCAGATTCGGGCCTGACCGCCCCTATCGTGGATGCGCATCTTGAATCTCGAGGTCCTGTCGGATCGGCGCTTGCCTTCCGGCTCCGAGCCTAGGTGAAGTCCCGGAGCTGCTGGCGCGAGGTCGCTTGATGGGGTGCTACGGCCGTAGTGGAGCAGTGGCGCGAGCGAGTGCTGGGTAAAGCCAGCGGCTACGCGCGGGCGTGCGAGCTGGCGACCAAGCGGCAGCCAGCGATTGTCGCGGCCAGGAACGTCAGACATCTTCCTCGTCATTCACCTCAGCCACCTCGGCTTAACCGATAGTTCCTACCGTTGGTCCGGACCTGCTGTTGACCCTATTCGATCTCGCCCGCTACCTGACTGTCGCCGATGTCAACAGATTGTCGGTGTAGACGTCGATCGCTTGTCGACACTCTGCTGCCTCCGATTGCTGGCCACGCACTGGCGGGTCGGCGAGAATGGCCGCAGCCGTTCGGAGGCTCCACCTGTCGCCAGGTGCCCGGATCAGGGCACCGAGTTGGCCTGTACAGTGCCAAACTGTGTTGCAGGCTAGGAGCTGCGGATTCGTGCGGATCAAGCAGCTCGGTGGTATTCGTTGATGAGGCCGCCAAGGACGCGGCGCCGACGGATCGGCTGGTCGGTCGCGACGACCGCGCCGGGTCGTAGTCGGGTGGATGCTGCTTTAGGCTCTGGTGTGGCCGGTGCCGGTCGAAGTGGTCCTCGTAGTTGCGGAGCACCGTGCGGGGGTGCTGTTCGTTGTAGATCAGGACCAGGTCGGTGCACTCGGCCCGTACGCTGCGCACGAAGCGTTCCGCAAACGCGTTCGCCCGAGGTGTGCGTGGCGGAGTCTTCACCACGTCAATGCCTTCGGCGGCGAAAACGGCGTCGAAGGACGCGGTGAACTTGGCGCCGCGGTCGCGAATCAGAAACCGGAACCGTGTCATACGCTCGCCGAGGTCCAGCACCAGGTTTCGGGCTTGCTGGGTAGCCCAGGCTGCGGTCGGGTGGGCGGTGACGCCGATGATGCGTACGCGCCGGGTCGTGATCTCCATGATGAACAGCACATACAACCGCCGCAGCGTGATGGTGTCGATGTGGAAGAAATCGGTCGCCAGCAACCCGGACGCCTGCGCGCGCAGGAACGTCCGCCAACTGGTCACCACCGAATGTGAGACAGGGCCAGACGAACGGTGTAACTCCTCATCAAGGAGCAGCACCTGATGTCCGATGGATCGATGGCCGCCGTGGATACTGCCGTGGTTGCGAAAAATGGGCCGGGACAACGGGCGGAGGGTGTCGACGCGGAGTTGGTCGCCCAGCTGGTGGAGCAGGCTCGGGCGACGAGGCTGCAGCTGACCGGCGATGGTGGCTGTTGCAGCTCACGAAGCAGGTCCTGGAATCGGCGCTCGAGGGTGAGATCACTGATCACCTGGGCTATGGCAAGGGCGGCCCGGCGGGTAAGAACGGCGAAAGCTCCCGCAATGGTGTGCGGGCCAAGACGGTGCTGACGGACGTCGGCCCGGTCGAGATTGAGGTGCCGCGCGATCGGGACGGGTCTTCACGCCCGAGGGTCGGCGCGCGAAGCGACGTCGAGATGGTGCCGATCGGCGAGGCCGCATGGTTCACCGACCTGGTCGCGCAGGCCCGCGGCGGATAAGCCGGTGGGATGGGCCCCGGCCACCTGACGGCGGCCGGGGCCTCGGTTCAGCAGACGTACATGGTTTTCTGGCCCACGGACGCCGCTTCGTCGACCAGCGGTACGGTCAGATACTCCGTGCCGCTGGTCAGCAACTGGTTCTGATAGCCGGGGCTACCGATGATGTTTTCGTAGGTGCCGGTCTGCATCCGGCAGTCCTGGTGGCCGTACATCGCGCCGACCATGCTGCCCTCCGCCCTGTTCTCGGTCTCGGGGATCATCAGCAGCCGGGTGCTCAGCGGAGAATTCTCCCCACCGGTGAAGAAGTCCCAGGCGCCACCCTCCTCGGAGGTGTAGAACGGATATTCGTCGCACTGGTCTTCGGGCCGCGTCGTCGGGCAGGAGGTCTGGCCGTACGGTGCGTTCATGAACCAGCTACGGGACTTGAGCACCTTGGGCTTCTCCGTCGAGCCGTTGACGTAGCGCAGCTGCACCCAGGGCGGGTTGGCGTCGATCGCGGCGTCGTCGTTGCGGGCGGCTCCGCGGGCGTCGAAGGCGGTGGGAAACAAGATCGGTTTGGACAGGCAGGGGTTGCCGACGATCCCGCCGCGCCGGGTCAGGTCGAGGCAGCGTTCGGCGGCGAGTTCCGCCTGTTGGTCGGTGACGATCCACCTGCCCTTGTCGTCGGTCGGCGCGCGCTTCGCCGAATAGTCGAGGATGCGTTTCTTGATCGCCGCCACGTCGTCCGCCCGCGGGCGCCGGGCGTCCGCGAAGGCCGCGGTGAGCAGGTCGGCGAAGCCCTGCTGGCCGCGGGCGGTCGGGTGGAAGGTGCCGGTGCCCGGCGTCTTCTCCCCGCTGCCGTCGGTGGACGTCGAGGTGACCGCGTTCAGCCACCGGTAGCCGTCGTCGCCACCGCACGCCCACTTCTTCTGTCCGCTGTTGCCGACGCTGATCGCCGCCGTGGTGTGGACGTAGCGGATGTCCACGCCCTCGGCGCGCAGGTCGCCGACGACCCGCGCGATGGCGATGGAGATGCGACCGGCCATCGCGTTGAGGAACAGCCGGGCCTGCGAGCTGATGTTGTAGCAGGCGTTGTTGCCTTCCTCGTTGGCGAACATCTGTGGGTAGCCCACGACGAAGATCTGGGCGTTCGGGGCGGCGGTGTGGATCGCCCGGTAGGTGGCCTTCAGCTTTGCCGGCAGCCAGTCCCGAATGATCTTCGTTTGGTAGTCGCGCAGCGGTTCGGGGTCGACGACGCCGTTCGACCGGGTCAGCCGGTAGTTCGGCCCCGAGCAGTCGTTCAGCGTGGCGATGCACCCGGTGAGCACGTCGGAGAACCGGGCGTCGTTGCCGCCGATCGAGATCGACACGTGCGTGGTCTCCGGGTCCAGCCAGCCCTGCTCCACCTGGGTCAGCTCGCCCCAGCGGTCGACCGCCTGTCCCCAGTCGGTGTGTCCCGCCGTGTCGGAGGCGGCCGGCGGAACGTTGACCGCGTCGCGGGTGACGGCCGTGGTGGTCGCGCCCGAGCAGGCGAGGAAGCCGAAGCTGCCCCAGCTGTACTTCGTCGACATCTGTTCGATGGTGTAGTGGTCGTTCGGGAAGTCCCGGACGGAGTCGCGGCCGGGATCATGCACCAGGCGGGGGTACGCGCCGGCCGTCGACCGGTGGCAGGCGTCGACGTTAGAGCCCTTCGTGCCGTTGGTTCGCTTGAGGTCGCTGTTGCGGTCGTACGGCGCCACGCCCTCGCCCGATGAGTAGGAGTCGCCCAGCGCGACGTACCGGGGCATGCCGCCGACCTCTTCGGGCACGCCGGGCGGCGACGGGCTGGGCCAGCTGAACGCCACCGCGTCGAAGATGATGCTGTCGTCTCCGGTGCCGTCCTTGGCCACCGTGGTCAGCGAGACCGAGGGCTGGCCCCGGAAGTTGAAGGTGCCCAGGTCGACCCACTTGTTCTGCTGCCAGGTCTGGTTGATCACCCGGTACCGGGTTTCGCCGTTGCCCAGATCGATCGTGTACTTCGCCTGTTGCGTCCAAGCGCCGAACTCGGGCACGAACACCTGGACCCGCCGCCAGCCGGTGCCGGTCTCGTTCAGCCGCCAGGTGCCAGTGACCTTGAGGTTTCCGCCCTGGGCCGCCTGGGTCCGGGTGCTGGCCCGCCAGTAGTGGCCGCCGTAACCGCCGCCGACCTGGTGGAAATCGATCTTGGACGGGTAGGTGCCGTTGGCCACCCCCGTGAAGGAGAGCTGGAACGTACCCTGGTTCTGCAGCTGTCTGGGGCACGACCGCGGCGAGGGCGAGCCGAGCGGAACGTTGTCGACCACCTTGGCGCCGGCGGCGAGGTCACCGCCGCTGTCCTGGCAGTGCGGCGGGTAGCTGATGCCGTCGCTCTCGCAGGCCGTCTGGCCGGCCGTCGTGCACCACGGGTAGCCCGGGTCGAACCGGATCTGCTCGCGGCCGCAGGTGTCGCAGACGACTCCCGGCGGCGCCTTCCACCCGACCGCGGAGTGGGCCCAGCACCTCAGGTCGTACAGGCCCGCGGTGTTCTTGTGCAGACACGGACCGGGCTTCTCGCTGCTGACGTCCGGATCGTTCGGCTGCACGGAGGCGTACGGATCGCATTGGTTGGTGTTGTCGCAGAAGGTCTTCAGCGGGGGCTTGACCTTGGGCTTGTCCTCGCTCAGGTTCCACCAGGCGTAGTTGAAGCCGGGCCGCTCGACGCCCGGCGACTCGGTCGCGGAGATCGGATTGCCGGCCCAGCCGAGCACCTTCTCCGGGTACGGCCAGTTCTGCGGCGTGCGAGCGTCGTCGTACGAGGTCATGAACGGGTGCCGGAGCGGGTCGTACCTGGGGTTGATCGGGTTGTTAAGCCACCCGACGCCCCACGGGTCGGTTTCGTTCTTCTTCGGGTAGAAGCCCGAGTTGTACGCCCACACCGCGTAGAACCAGTTCTCGAGCGCGGACGGATCGGCGTTGTGCACCCGCAGCCCCGCCGCGTAGGTCTGGTTCCACTTCTCCTGCAAGATCTTCAACCCGTACGCGATGTTCGCAGCGAAGTCGAGCGCGACCGCCCGCTGGGTCTGGAACGGCAGCGAGACCTCGACGTTGTTGCCGTTGGCGTCGGTCTTCTCGTGGCCCGCCAGGCGCATGCCGTCGGTCGCCTGGGTGAGCCCGTAGCCGCAGTCGGCCTTCGTCCAGTCGATGTCCCAATCGTCCAGCGAGGTGGCGTTGTAGATGTCGCGCCCGTAATAGTTGCCCATCAATGGGTTTGCCGGCACGCCGGGCAGCGCGAACTTCGACGCCTGCCACATGTTGGATTCCTGGGTGATGATGCCCAGCATGATCTGCGCCGGCACCCGGCCGCCGTTCGCCAGCGGTGGCGCCGGGAACAGCGTCTGCGGCTCGTACGCCGGCATGCCGTAGCCCTTCCAGTTCGCCGGGCGCGAGGCCGCGTCATTGAGCCGGCCGAAGACCGCCTGGTCGACCGCCCACTCCACATTGCGCGGCTTCGGCTGCACGGTCTGGTTCGCCAGGTCGTTGCGCGGCACCGAGCAGTAGCGGTCCGCCTCGACCGGTTCGGCCGAGGCGTCGGCCGCGATCCGGGAGCGGGGCGTGGTGGCCGTGGCCGCGGCGCCGAGCTTCGGATGGGTGGCTCGGCCGGCGATCGCCTCGGGTCCGACCACCTCGGGGCTCACCTCGAAGGTGAGCGACTTGCCGGTCCTGGTCACCGTCGCCGTGACGGCGACGTTGCGGGCCACGCTCGGGTCGCCGCCCTGGGTTCGCGGGTCGCCCGCGCCGGCCGCCTTGACCTGGGTGAGCGCCAGGTCGCCGCGGGTGGACAGCTCACTGTCGCGGGCGACGGCAATCCGGCGCACGGCGGCGGGCAGCGCAGACACGTGCGCCGGCCGGCCGGTGATGAAGGTCCGGCCGCCGTCGCCGCGGGCCAGGCCGACATCGGCCGAGCGGCCGCGCGCGAGCTCCCGCACGGACCGGCCGACCGCCCGCTTCACCCGGGTCTGCTGGCCGTCGGAGTCCATGAAGATGACGCCGCCGGCGGCGTCGGGCGCCAGCCGGAACGGCACCCCGGTCGCCGCGACGGACCGGGTCACCTTGCCGGTCCTCGCCACCGAGACCAGCCCGCCGGCGGCCGCCGCGACGATGCCGTCCTTGACCGGTACGGGGGAGCTCAACTCGGTGTTCAGCAGGATCGGCTTGGACAGCGTGCGCGCCGCCGCGTCCACGGTGAACAGCCGGCTCCGCGGCGCGGTGGACTTCGGGTCCTCGCGGTTCTCGCCGCCGAGCTGGGAGAGCACCGCCTGCTCGCCCGCGCCACAACCGGGGTTGAAGTAGGCGAGCGACGACTGCACCGGTAGCTTGGTGACCTGGCGCGTCTTCAGGTCGACGACCGCGGTGAACCCGCCGCGGTCGAACAGCTCCGCCTTGTTGGTGAAGGTGCGGGGTGCGTACACCACGACCAGCCGGCGACCCGAGCCGGTCACGCAGGCGTTGCCGATCCACAGGTCGACGTCGAAGCCCGGCTCGGCGAGGCTGGCCGCGGTCTCCCAGGTGTAGCCGGTGGCCGCCGTGGCGGTGAGAATGTGGAAGCCGTTGGCGTCGCCGGAGGTCGTCCAGATCCGGTCCGCGGAGCCGCGCCACCCCTTCGGCAGGACCCTGTCCCGGTCGCCGGGCGCGACGCGATCGGCGGGCCCGGCCGCGGCCGGGCCCGCCGGGGCCGCCGCTGCCGCCGGCGCGGATGGCGGGGTCGCCGCCGGTTCGGCCCGGGCCACTGCCGACAGTGCCGGGCCGGAAAGCAGCGCAACGGCGGCCACGGCGGCCCCCACCGCCTTGCCAGGCGTCAATAACGTTCCTATCTTCACGGGTCTCCGTCCATCACGAGCGCAGTGGAAACAATGGAGGGGCCATGTTCTGGCTGCACGCCGACGGCAGACCACACCTTTAACCCGAGCGCGAAAGGTATGCCCGGCGAGTCTCGGGTGCGTCAGACGGCAGAGTTATTGCATTCTCGAGTAATTGCTGGTCACGGCGGTGATCAGGTCGTGATCGGCGGTTGGCTTGTCGGGTGGCGCGGGCGATGTTGGTCGCGCCGGTGGTGCGGCGCCAGCCGATCGCGGTGTTACGCAGGGTCGCGATGACGGCGGGTCCGTTGCCGGTTCGTGCTTGGTGCAGATCCTCACGGAACGTCACGTCTCATACGTAATGGATGCGGTTTTCGATGTGCCAGTGCCGGCGGATCCAGGTCTGCAGCTCGCGGGCAGGGCCTGGCCGGCGGGTAGCGACACGGTGAGGTAGGCCGTCTCGCGGCTGGTTTGACCAGCAATTCTGCGGGTGCGGGTGATCCGGACGGCCTGCTGCGCGTGCGGAAGGCGATGCCGCCGGGTGTGCCGAGGGTGACGGCTTTGACGGTGCGGGTCGGCTGATTGGCTTTCACCTGTACAAGCAGGTGCGCGCCGCGTCGGGTGACCTCTAGGCGTGACCGGTCTGGGTGTGTAGGGCGTCGGCGATGAACAGCACTCCGGCGAGGGTGCCGAGCACCTGCTCGACGGCGTCGAGCAGCGGCGCGAACGACGTGATTTCATCGACTTCGTGCCCACAGCGACCTGGGCGATCACGACTCCGGTGGTGGTGTCCAGCACGGACAGCAGATAAGCCTGGCGGCCGCCGCCGTCGCGGCGGGCACCGGGCAGCGTCTTACCGTCTACCGCTATCACCTTGCGGTACCGGCGCGGCGAACGCGGGTTCGGCGGGCCGGTCCGGGTCTGCAGCCAGCCAGCGAGGACGGTGCTCAGTAGTCCCGGGCCCAGACGGATCATTAGCCGCCACACCGTCGTGCCAGCGGGTACCTCGTCGGCGAAACCCAGGCGGGTACGGGCTTGTTCGTCGAGGTCGTGGAGCCAGTCGGTGATCGCGGCGAACGATGAGGCGCCGGCCATGACCGCGCAGACCGCGACACAGCAAGCAGGCCACTCCGCTCACCATCAGTGATCGCAGCGGGTGGGAGATCGGCGTGGGGTGTCGTGACGGTCAGCGCGGTGATGAGAGCCGATGCCATCGGCGGGTGAGGTCCTCGGGGCTTCTTATGGCGTAGAAAACTTTATGATCACGACGTGATCTCACCCGCTCCTTCGGCCTCCACATAGGCCACCTATCATATAAAGCCCCAGCTCGCAGCCTTGCCCTCGGACTACGCAATCGCCCTGTCACACGATTTGGTCACCGCCGTAACCCGCAGCTAGTCGAGGACGCAATGACCCTGGCTGCCCTCACCGCTCGTTTAAGCCTTGGCTGAAACCTCTAGCCGCTGCCGTATGCCAGTACCGAGGATCTCCACGTGCCGACCGGTGAAGGCACTTTTCTTTTCCCCACCTGGAAGGTTGCACACGTGCGAGTGGCATTCCACCTCGCACTACGAAAGGGAGTCAGTTCATGCACAACACGACCCGCCGCTGGATCGGCCTCGTGGCCGCTGCCATCACCGCGACCACCGGGCTGGTGGCGACCACCACCGCACCGGCCCAGGCCATCACGTTCTACGAGGGGCACTCGCCCGAGGAGTACTTCACCGGCAACAACGGGATCAGGTACCGGTGCACCGACGACGCCCGGACGGTCCGGGAGGCGTACCTGCCGGGCGGCGGGCCGCTGATCGCTGAGTTGCGCTACAGCCCGCGCTGCCGCACAGCGTGGGCCCGCGGCAAAGCGAACTACGACGTCCGGGTCGACGGCTTCTACGCCAACGGGCAGTACCGCACACACGCCGACGCGGGCCGCAATCCCGGTGCGCCCTCCACCGCCGTGCACTGGACCGCGATGCTCGACGACGCCGGCCTGCTGGCCAGCGCCTGCACCGCCTGGGGCAACAACAACGAGTACGAGGAGTACTGCACCAGCCGGTACTGAGATCCACCGGACAACGGCGGCGGCCCGCACACCGACTACCGGGTGCGGGCCGCGTCGGCGATACCATCGACAGCCGGCCGGCACCTCCAAAGACCCTCGGCCTTCCTGGTGCTACGGGTCCAGGAAAGACACGCAGTTCGGACGACATCCGACCGGACGCCATACCGCCGCTGCTGGCCCGCCTCGCCAAGGTGGCCGTGGTCTCCGCCGCGCCGGTCGCCTCCGGTGGCACCTCCGGTCGCGGCGCAGCCCGCCGGCCCGACGACAGCACCAGCAGGGTGACCGAGCCGACCAGCAGCGGTTCGCCGCGTGGCCCTCGGCCCAGGTTGCCACGGTGGCGAGGGCGACCCCGGTCAGACCGACGAACAGGGCGAGCGTCCGCCGGCCGTTCCAGGCGGCGTAGCGGAGGACGACGAGCGCCAGCGCCGGCACCGAGTACTGAGCGGACCTGGCCAGCAGACCGCTCGCCACGCCGCCGCCCATCCCGGCCGCGCACAGTTGCGGGGGCAGCATGACCAGGAAACCGAAGTTGAACAGGCCCCGGACCGTGCCGACCGTACCGATCACCGCCTCAACGACGGGGTAGGTCCGCAGCAGCGTGACCAGGCGTGGCCGGTCCGTGTCCGTGGCCGCCGGCCGGCCGCGCCTGCTTCACGAGCCCTTCGTCGACCGGTGTTCCCTCACGATCTTGGTCGGAGACGGCGCTGGTGGTGTCACCGCCCGGTGGCACCACCAGCGTCCCGTCGAACTCAGTACCAGCGTGAGTAGATGACGCCGCCGGCCGGGTAGTCGAAGCAGGCCCGGCTCACGTAGCCGGCGTCGTTCAGCATGACGGTACGGACCACACTGCCGTCGACCGCCGGCCAGGCGTCCGCGTAGTTGTACGGGTTCTGCCGCTCGACCCAGAAGTGGACCTGGGCGCCAGTGACCGCCCAGACGGTCCGGCACCGGGGGCTGTACCGGAGGAGGACGCCGTAGTCGCCGGGGCGGCCGGTGGTGGCCTCACCCACCGTCTGCTTGTCGTCGGCGCAGTAGTGGTACGCGGTCGAGCTGCTCCAGATCTTGAAGGTGGCCGGGTCCTTGCCCTCGCAGGTCCACCCGCACCCGCTGCTGGCCGCGGCGGCGGGACCGCATTCGCGAGCACGAGCGCCGCGGTCGCGAACAGGGCGGCGGTGAGCCGCCGGATAGTGGGATGACGCATGTAAGTCACCCTATTTCGTGGCCCAGTGAAGGTTCGAGACGATGCCCTGGGTCTCGGTGCCGTAGCCGGCGCCGCCACCGGCACGGTCACAGTTCCGCCGCGACGACAAGCGCCGTCGCGGCCCGGCCGACCATTCCACGTCCAATGGTCTTGGCCATCATCGCCTTGCTTCCCGGCGGGTCCGCCTGCAGACAACATTGTCATCGGTCACTTCGTGAAGCGAGGCACTCAACCGGCATTTGCCCGGCAATCCGGTGCCGGGGCTGCCGTCGCCCGTTCGGGCGGCGCCGGCACCGCCCGGCGACGGACGTCGCGCCCGGTGACCGGCGGGGGCGGAGCCTACGCCGCAGGACCGGCGGCGACGTCGATCGGCGCGCGTCGACGCGGGGCGTCGTCGAGCATCGCCGCGCCGAGTGGGGTGATCGTGTGCAGCACCGCCTTGCCGATGCGGGTGGTCCTGATCAGCCGGGCGTCGCGCAGCACGGCGGTGTGCTGGCTGATCGACGCCGCGCTCACTCCGACGCGTCCGGCCAGCTCCGAGGTGGTCTGGCCATCGCCGATGGCCTCCAGCACGTCCGCGCGGGTCGGCCCGATGAGGGCGGCGAGGGCGCCCGGCCCGGCGGGCCGCGCCGCGTCCAGGTGCCGGGTCAGGTCGTGTTCGACCGGATACACCAGCACCGGCGTGAGGTTCGGGTCCCGCAGCGTGTCGGGAGTCTTCCAGGACAGGTAAGACGGCACCAGCAGCAGCCCGCGGCCGTTGAGGTGGATCGACTGGGTGGACGGCACATCGACCACGAGCGCCGGCGGCTCCCAGCGCATCATCGGCCGGAAGCTCTTTAGCAACCCCTCACCGCCGTGCTCCAGCAGCACCCGCGCCCGCCGTGCCCGGTCGGCGTCCACGTGCGCCCGTGCCTCCGCCCAGAACGGGGCGACCGCGACCGCGAACTGTGACCGCATCGCGCCGGCCAGGCGGCCGAGCACGTCGCCGTCGCCGTCGGCGAGGCCCCGCATCCAGGACGGCAGTGGCCCACCGAGGCGGGCGAGCTGCTCCATCTCGGCGCGGAGCCGGGCCGTCGGAGTGCGCAGCAGGGCCTCGATCGCGTGCGGCAGACCGAGCCCGCCCTCGGCCGGGGTGAGGAAATCCGGATAGTAGGCACCGTTCACCAGGGGCCGGAGCATTTCCAGATCGGCGGGTCGCATGGCTGGCACGGCCCGCCGGCGCCAGCGCCCGAAGACCGCCGCCGGCCCCGGGCGGTCGAGGCGGAACACGCTGAAGACCGTCTCCCACATCGGATCGGGTGCTGCGGCCATGCGGACCCGCCCGAGATCCTCCGCCGTGAAGTAGATGCGCAACGAGGCTCCCGAAGACGCATGTGAATGCCGTGAGCTCGCGGCAGTCTAGCCTTGGAATATCGGAGCGCGCCACCCTCGTGCGCAGGTGCGATACGAGCTTCGTTACCTTCGAGGTGATTGTGTCGGTACCGTGCCACGAAACGTCACCTCGGGCACGTCTCCGGTTCGCCGGCGTTGCCGCACGGCGGTCGCTGCCACCGCCGTCAGCCGACGAACGCGGAGCGACGCGGGTCGGCCAGCACGGCCGCGATCTCCTGGCGCAGGTCGCCCAGTATCCCGCTGAGCACCCCACCCGGGCACTCCGTCGGCCCCCAGTCCTGATGCCCCGCGATCGCGGGTACGCTGCGGCGGAGGCCGCTTATCGGATTGACGTAGGTCACGCTGGCCAGCGGGTCGACGTGGCACCAACCGGTCAGGGCGGCGAGCAACAGGGTGAGGCTGCGCCGCGCAGCCGCCGTCGGTTCGCGCGCCACGAAGGTCCCGAGCAGGACGACACCCACGTTCCCCGCGTTGTAGCCGCCCACGTGCGAGCCGTTCACCATCCAACCGGCCGGGTCGAAACCGGGCAGCACGTCCCCGCCGGAGCGCCGGCCCTCGTAGACCCGGCCTGCCTCGTCGATGAGGAAGTGGTAGCCGAAGTCGCCGTAGCCGAGGTCGACCGCCTGGTAGCGGTAGATGGCGCGCATCCGCGCGGCCGGATCGGGATCGTCGTTGCCGGTGGCGGTGTGGTGAACGGTGAACGTCTGCACCGGCCAGAATGTGGGTGGGTACTTTTCCACGCCGGCGGCGTCGAACCGCAGGGACTCGTCGGCGCCCCAGGCGGCACGGCTCAGGAAGGGCAGCCCCGCCAGCCGGGAGCGTTCTGACACCTCGGCGGACGCGGGCCGCAGGGCCGGGCCGTCGGTGCCGTTGAGGACGACCGCCCGGCTGCCGGTCGGCAGGTCGAGGTCGACGGCCGGAGCGTTGAGTACGGTGACGAACGCCAGTTGCTCGGTCGCGGGCGCGGCGTCGCCCGCGCCGGCCGGGCAGCCGCCGGGCGCCAGGGCCCACCGGCTCCACGCCCCCGACCGGTCGGCGGAGCGCCACCGTGCCGGGGCCGCGCCGGCCGGCGACCGCAGGGCAACGACCTGGGCGTCGAATCCGGGCCGAACGGTCCCGCTCCGCAACGGCCTTGTCGCCAACGTCCGTGGAGCCGGGGGACGGTCGGGCGTCGGGGTGCCAGCCCGTGCGGGTCGTGGCGTGGCCAGGACGGTTGCCGCCCCAACACCGGCGCCGAGCGCGCCGAGGAGGGTTCGCCGGTCGAGGCCACCGACTGCTGGCGTCTCGACGTCAGGACGATCGGTATGCACGATTCCTTCCCTTCGCCCGCAGTGCACATGCGTACGACAGGCATCGTGAATTCCGTCGACGCGCCGCGGCAATTCTTTTCAGCACAGCCTTAAAGGATCGGGACAGCGCCGCCCGAATTGGTGCCTGAGGTACGCGCCGGCGGCACAGGATGCCGGTCAAGTGCCGGTCGGATGCCTCGATCGAGCCGGTCCCGGATGTCACCGTGCTTGTTCAGGTAACCATTTCCGGCGAGAGATCAGGATTTCATGGATTTTGCGCGAGGCATTCACCGGCTGCGGTGGAGTCGGTGCTCCGGAGCCGAAGATCGAGGTGGCTGGCCGTCCTGCGTACCGTCGTGGCGGCGGCCGCGCTGGTCGCCGCGGGTGGCCTGACCGGCCGGTCCGTCGCGGCCGAACCGCCGGCACCCGCGGCGCCCGACTCCCACACCGGCGGCGAGACGCCCGCCCGCGACCTGCCACGGTGTCACCCCGCTGGTGGCGGGGCACCGACGTGATCGTCACCGGCCGAGGCGACCACGACGGCTACCACCTGTGGGTCGGCCGGGAGCGGGAACGGTACGCGATGCGGCCGCTGGCCTCGATCCAGCCCAACGGCTTCGCCGACGACACCTGGCTGGGCTACCAGTGCGTCACCGGCGACGGTCGCCACGTCGTCGTGACGGTGGCGCCACGGATGGCCGTCAACAAGCCCGAGCTGCGCTTTTCGCTACCTAGCCACAGAGATCATGAGTCGCCGATGAGTCGCACACCCCGCTCCGCCAACTGCGCTGTGTACCCGATCTCGAAGCCCTGCTCGATCCCGTCTTCGCGCGCCCGCTGCAGCGTCGCGCCGGACGGATCGGTCGGATCGTCCACAGTGCCGCCCTTGCGGAAACCGATCGTCTCGCCCTGGGCGCCCGACACGTACTGCCGTCTGGCCCGGACGTCGGGCTTGCCGCCTGCCGGCACCGCGCCGGACGCGGCTGGATCTCAGCCGGTCTAATGCGAGAGCGTCACGGCGATCGCTGGACCGAACGCGACACTGAGCAGATAGGCAAGGTTGAACAGGCCCAGGGCTTCGGCCTTGTGAGAGCCGGGCACGACACCGGTCGCTCGCAGGGCGAGTACGCCCTGGCCGGTCGCGGCGGCAAGGGACGCGAGTGCCATCGCCACCAGCAGTAGCGGCACGGCGGAGGCGACCGCAGCCAGCAGCGGCGCGGCGACGGCTCCGCCGAGCAATGCGGCGGCCGTCACGCGGTGTGGCACCCGCACGGACGCCGCGACCAGGAACCCCGAGCAGAGGCCGCCGAGCAGGTACGGCGCCAGTAGCACGACTCCGCTCCGGGTGCTGTCCCAGCCCGCGTGCTCTCGCAGCAGATCTGGTGCGGCGTAGAGCAGGGTGAAGTTCACCAGGCCCACAGTGAAAACCAGCACGCACGCCGTGAGGAACCGGCCGTTACGCGCCACCGCGGCGGGCAGAAAGCCGTCGGGGCGAACGTTCGTCCGGACCACGAGCAACACCAGCAGCGCGACGGTGACCGGGCCGGCCACCAGCGGACGGTGCGGAGTGAGAACTGCCGCGGTGACCAGCATGGCAAGGAGAGCCATGCCGAGCGGATCGAACGACGCCGGCACCGCGTCCGGCGGTGTGGCGTCGCGGCGGGCCGCAGGCACGGCGGCCACCGCCAGCAGGGGCAACGCCAGCACCGCCTGCCACGAAAGGAGTTCGGCTACCAGTGCACCGGTCAGCGGACCGGTGGCCCCCACGACCGCCAGCGACGCGGCGACCACCCCCATCCGCCGAGGCGAATCGGCCAGTTTCATGGCCGTCACGCTGAGGCCGGCGGACCCCAGTGCCTGCACCGCCGCGCCGGCCACCAACGCCGGCAGTGTCGGCACCAGCACGAGGAGGATCGTCCCCGCGGCCAGCAGCGCGGCCGAGGCGGTCAGGGCCGTCCGTACGCCGCAGCGGGCCAGTAGCGCCGCCAGCAGTGGCGTACCCAACGCGATCCCCCAGCCGAAGGCGGTCACGCCGGCCGCCGCGGCCTGTTCCCCGGTGCCCGTCGCGCGCGCCAGGTCGTCGAGCAGCAGGGCCGGCGCGGCGATCCCGTACGACAGCGGACCGGCCAGCAGGGCCAGCCAGGGCGTGGCCACCCGCCGCGGTGCGACCTGCCCGTGACCGTTGGCGGTTCGGTGCCGCTGTAGATAATCCATGTCATTCCTCCGGTGTCGTCTCGGTTCAGCCTCCCCGGGGTCGCTTACCGCCGACTGCTCGTCGGCTGACGTTCGCCTCCGTGGCGTCGGCGCCGCGTCCCGGTGAGCGGGCCGACTGTCGATCGACGTTTCGCGGGCGGGACAGCCGACTGGCTAGTGTGAAGCGGTGAGGTTCGGGGTGCTGGGCGAGATCGCGGTGTGGACGCCCGACGGCGAACCCGTCGCCGTACCCGGCCTGAAGGTTCGGGCTCTTCTGGCTGACCTGCTGGTCCATGAGGGGCATCCGGTGTCCTCCGACCGGCTCATCGAGGATCTCTGGGGTGACCGGGCGCCGGGCAACCCGCTCGGTGCGCTCCAGGCCAAGGTGTCGCAGTTGCGTCGCGCGCTGGAGTCGGGTGAGGCGGGTGGCCGTGCGCTTGTCGAGTCCGGTGATGCCGGCTACCGGCTGCGGATTTCGCCGGAATCGGTCGACGCTGGTCGATTCGCGGCTTTGTTGGCGCGTTCGCGGGCGCAGCGGGAGCCAGTTGGCCGGGCCGCGGAGCTGACGGAGGCCCTGTCGCTGTGGCGTGGCTCTCCGTACGCCGACTTTGGTGACGAGCGATTCGTCCGTCAGGCGGTCGAGCGGCTCGACGACCAGCGCCTGGCGGCGTTGGAGGAGTTGGCCGAGGCCCGGCTCGATCTCGGTGAGCATCACTTGCTCGCCGGTGAGCTGGCCGACCTGGTCACCCGTCACCCGTGGCGCGAGCGGTTACGGGCCGCGCACCTGCGCGCCCTGTACGGCTCGGGACGCCAGCGTGAAGCCCTGTCCGCCTACGAGCAGTTCCGTCGGCAGATGCGTGATGAACTCGGCATCGATCCCGGCCAGGAGTTGGCCGAGCTGCATCGGGCGATCCTGCGCCAGGATCGCGCGCTGCAGCCGCCGGCACCGCCGTCGTCTCCGATCCGAACCAACCTGCCGGCGCCTCTGTCACCTGGTCCGTACGGCGGATTGATCGGGCGTGACGAGGCCGTCGAGGCGGTACGGGAGCGGCTGACGAACGGGCGGCTGGTGACCCTTACCGGAATGGGTGGGGTGGGTAAGAGCAGGTTGGCGCTCGAGGCCGCTCGTCTGCTGGCCGACACGTTCCCCGCCGGAGTGTGGCTCGTTGAGCTGGCGGGCCAGCCGCACTGCGACGGCCAAGCGACCTGTACCGAGGTTGTCGACGTGGTGGCGGCGACTCTTGAGATCCGCGACGACGCCCCGGCCGGTCTGCCCGGTGATCGGCCAGGTGAGCCGATGGATCGGCTGCTCGCCGCGCTGCGGGACCGGCGGATGCTGCTGCTGCTCGACAACTGCGACCACGTGGTGACGCCCATCGCTGAACTGACCGAGAGCCTTCTCGGCGCCGCGGCCGACCTGCGCATCCTGGCGACGAGCCGTGAACCGCTCGGGATCCCAGGCGAGGTCGTCTTGCCGGTGCCGCCGCTGGAGCTGCCGGAGCCGGGAGCGACCGCGGAACAGATCGCCGGGGCCCCGGCGGTTCGGCTCTTCGAGATCCGTGCCCGCGCCGTCGAGCCGGGCTTCATCGTCGATCAGCGGAACACGGACACAATCGCCACCATCTGCCGGCGTCTCGATGGCGTACCGCTGGCGTTGGAACTGGCCGCGTCCCGGCTGCCCGTTCTCGACCCGGGCGAGTTGGCGGCACGGCTCGACGATCGCTTCCGACTGCTGTCATCCGGTCGGCGTACCGCGCCCCCTCGTCAGCAGGGGCTTCGCGCCATGATCGACTGGAGTTGGGAGTTGCTGTCGCCCGGCGAACGGGCGGTGCTGCGCAGGCTGGCGGTCTTCGCCGACGGTGCCACCCTGGCTACCGCCGAGCAGGTGTGCGCGGGCGGACAAGTGGCGTCCGACGAGGTCCTCGATGTGCTGGCACGATTGATCGACCGATCGCTGGTCCTGACGCGCCACGGCGAGAGTCCACGACGCTATCGGCTCCCGGAGACGGTGGCTGCCTACGGTCTCGAACAGCTCGACAGTGCCGGCGAACTCCCGGCGACCCGTCGCCGTCACGCCGCGTGTTTCGTCCGTCTCGCCGAGCAGGCCGCAGGGCGGCTACGGGGTCATGACCAGAGTCGCGCGCTACGGGAACTCGACGCCGAAAATGCCAACCTGCGGGCAGCACTCGACGTCGCCGCCACCGACGGTCAGCCTCGCGTGGGCCTGGCGCTCGCGACCTCGTTGGCCTGGTACCGGCTGCTCCGGGGTCGGCTCGGAGAGATGCGCCGGTCGCTGCGAACGGCGTTGGACATCGTCCCGAAAAGTGCGGACGACGTCGCACCGGACGCCCTGCGGCGACGTGCGGATGTGTGGCTGACCGCCCTGGCCACCCGTGACGGTGACCCGAACGCTCCCCGGCAACGGATCCTGGAATGCCACCAGGACGCCGACGGGCCGGAGAAGGCGTTCGCGCAGTGGTTGTTCGCCTCCATGATGCTCGGTTCCGGAGATCCGGGTGAGGCTGCCGCCCTGGTCGACGCGGCGCTGACGACGTTCCGCGCCAACGGCGACCAGTGGGGCATCGCTGCCGCCTGCGCCACTCGGGCGGACCTCGCGCTCGTACACCGCAGCGACCTGCCCGGTGTGCAGCGTGACTGCGAGACCAGCCGGACGCTGTTCGGGCAACTGGGCGACGGCTGGGGGCAGGTGCATCCGACGAGCCTGTTGGGCACCCTGGCCGAGATCAACGGCGACTACGACAGCGCAGCCATGCGGTACCGGGAGGCGTTGCGCATCGCCGAACATCTGCGGCTGTGGACGTCGGTGTCCCGGCAGCTGGCGTGCATCGGACGGATCGCCCTGTTGCGCGGCGACCTCGACGATGCGGCCGCCTGCCACGACCGCGCGCTAAAGGTCGCGCGGGAACAGTCGAGCCGATCCGCCGCCGCCTTCGCCGGCACGGGCCTGGCGATGATCGCTCGCCGGCGGGGTGACCTCGATGCCGCCGAGACCCAACAGCGGGACCTACTCGACTGGAACCGGCACGCCGGTTACCTGCCCGGCTACGCGCTTGCGCTTGCCGAGTTGGGATTCATCGCGGAGCACCGCGACGATGCGGTCCTCGCCGAGCGCCACCACCGCGAGTCGCTCGACGCGGCGCACGCCACCGGGGATCCCAGGGCTGTCGCCCTGGCCCTTGAGGGCCTGGCCGGGGCGACCAGCCTCGGCGGTGACCATCGCCTCGCCGCACGGCTGCTCGGCACGGCCCGCACGCTTCGCGCGGGCGCCGGAGCGCCGTTGCCCCCCGGTGAGCAGCATGACGTCCAGCGCATCACCTCTCGCCTCCGCACGGCGCTGGGCAGCGAGGAACTCGCTGCCGAGATGAGCCGCGGCGCACAGCTCGACCTGGACAAAGAGGATTTCAGCGGCATCGGTAAGGGGATGGTCAGCGAACGGTAAGCCTGCTCGGCACGGTTGACCGAGAACCGAGCCGACCCAGGAGGTAACCGTGCAGACCGCTGCCAGGATCGCCGTCATCTACTACTCCGCCACCGGCACCGTGCACCGGCTCGCGCAGGCATTCAGGGACGGAGCGGCCGACGCCGGCGCGGAGGTCCGCTTGCGCCGGGTGGCGGAGTTGGCACCGGATCAGGTCGTCGATGCCAGGCCGCAGTGGCGGGCCCACCTCGACGCCACCGCCGATGTTGCGCTCGCCACCCTGGACGACCTGCGGTGGGCGGACGGGTACGCCTTCGGCACACCGACACGTTTTGGCAACGTCTGCTCTCAACTGCGCCAATTCATCGACACCACGACCGCCCCCTGGCAGGCAGAGGAACTGGCCGACAAACCGGCGACCGGCTTCACGGCCAGTTACGAGGAGCACGGCGGCCAAGAGTCGACCCTGCTCAGCCTTTACCAGACGTTCCACCATTGGGGGGCGGTCATCCTGCCCACGGGCTACCTGAACTACGACACCGCGCACGCCGCCGGCGGGAACCCGTACGGCGTCAGCCTCGTGGAGAGCCGCGCCGGCCGGGATCCGGAGTACGCCAGAGCCGTCCTCGAGACGGCCCGCTTCCAGGGCGCACGCCTCACCCGCCTGACAGCCGCCGTCCGCGCGGAGAGCCACCTCGGGTAGAAGCCCGGCGACGAGCGGTACGGCATCCGGGGCGAGATCACGAGTAGTCGCCTCCGGGCGACGGATGCCCGTTTCCCGCCACCTGACGCATCGAATCACCGAGTAGAAACGAGAGAAATCATGCTGACAACGACCACCGCTGATCCGACCGAACAGGCCAGCCGGGTCACCGTGCTCGGTCTCGGTGACATGGGCTCGGCGATCGCCAAGACGTTCATCGATCGAGGACACCGTACGACGGTCTGGAACCGGACCGTGAGCAAGGCCCTGCCGATGGTCGACTCTGGCGCCACGGCTGCCGCGAGCGCCGCGGAGGCTGCGGCCGCCAGCCCGCTCGTCGTGGTGTGTCTGCTCGACGGCGCGGCGGTCGACGAGGTGCTCGCTTCCGTGGACGCCGCAGTCGCGGGCAAGGTCTTGGTGAACCTGACCAGTGGCTCTCCCCACCAGGCACGGGCCAACGATCGCTGGGCGAGAGAGCGCGGGGCCACGTACCTCGATGGCAAGATCATGGGAGATGCGGCAGACGTCGGTACGCCGCACGTCATGTTGTCGTTCAGTGGTTCCCGCAAGGCCATCGATGCGCACGGGTCAACGCTGGGGGAGTTGGGCACCGTCACCTACCACGGGGAAGAAGCCGGCTTGGCCGCCGTTGAATTCATGGCGCAGGTCGCGATGGGCTACGAGATCCTCATCGGGTTCCTGCACACCCTGAGGCTGGTGCAGGCAGAAGGAGTCGACGTAGCGGAGTTCGCCGAGCGTGCCGCCAGCTCCGTGGCCGCGCTGCCCCCGCTGTTGACCTCGATCGGCAACGCGGTCAAGGCCGGCGAATACCCGCCGGATCTCGGCTCGCTCAACGTCCAGGCCGCCCTGATGGACGACATGATCAGCCATCGGGAATCCATTGGCGTGGAAGCCGTGCGGATGCGAGAGGTCAGGGACCTGATGAACCGCCGGATCGCTGACGGCTTCGGCGCTCAGGGGTTCTCGAGCTTGTTCGAGCTGCTGACAAAGTCCTGATGGCGGTCTCTCAGCACCCGGGACGTGATGCCACAGACCGCAGCGTCATCCGGCCCTCTGCCGCAAGACCACCACGGCCGCCTCGGTCGAGGACGAGCTGGCCACCACCGTTCTGAGACGTTGACTGGGGCTGGGCGCGTGCCATCCGGCATGCGCCCAGCGCCCGGTCGTTTACGAGCTGCTCGACAAGGGCGTAGGCCTGCTGCAATGCGTCCGCCGGCCCAACCTCGGCCTTGCCTGAACCACCTTGCGGGCCTCATCCGCCGCCACCGTGACCAGCGCAGGTTCCGATGGCAGCGTCTTTTATCCCGGCTGGTAAACCGCGCTCACACCCGCATCCGCGCCATCGGTGAAAGCGCCAACGCCACCCTCAAACCGGGAAAGTCCTGACGAAACTGCGCTGCTGACCACGCCTCGCCACCGCGATCGTGCACTCCATCCTCGTCCTTCGTGAACGGACTCACTGGACCGGGACGAAGGTGGCGGCCAACACCCGCCAGTTGTCGCCCTCACGCACCCAGAGTCGGGTGTAGCGCAACCGCGCGGACATAGCGGCACCGCTCTGAACGGCATCCACCGCAGCGACCATGCGAGTCACCCCGGTCTGGCCGTCTTCCTGGATGTCGAGTGACTCCTCCACCAGGCTGGTGATTCGCAGTGCGCCGGAGCGGTAGCCAGCCAAGTCGTCTTCCTTCGTGAAGACCGTGCCGTCCGGTCCGGCACCCACGACCTGCGGGTGCAGTAGCGCGTCGAGGGACTCGACGTCAGCGGCGCGCTGGGCGGCTTGAAGTTGCCGTTCCGCGGTGAGGAGATCCATCCACCGATCCTCCGCAGCGGGCCCCAACAAGACAAGCGGGTTCGCTCGCGGCAGAACGGCGACGTCAGCCCGGTAGTGGCGTGAGCCTCTCCTGAGATGCCCGAATCACTGAACCGCACGACTGGTCCGTGCACCGCAGTGCCGGCCCATTCTCGTTCCAGATGTCGTCGGCGGTCGCGGCGTGCGGTCGCGCCGTCCGAGGACCGCCCGGACCGATTGGATGCGCTCAGGGCTCCTGCTTCGCTTCAGCCCGGTGGTGGCTCAGCAGTCGACCGAGCAGCCGCCGCAGCTCCGCGCGCTCGTTCTCGGACAATGGCGCAAGCAGATCGTTCTGGATGTCGAGGACCTGCTCGTCGAGCCAGCGCAGCCGCTGGCGGCCGGCCGGCGTGACGGTGATGACGTTGCGCCGCCGGTCGGCCTGGTCAGGCGCGCGCTCCACCAGCCCGGTCTGCGCCAGCTCATTGATCGTCGCCACGATGTCGCTGACGTGGATGCCGCTTCGCCGCCCCAGCGCGGCCTGGCTGGCCGGACCAAACTCGTCCAGCGAGGCCAGCACCCGGTAGTGGTAGCCCCGCGCGCCGGCCCGGGCGAACCCGTCCGCGACCAGCCGCCCCGCGTGAGCGGCGGTCTGCGTCATCAACCAGCTGGCGAGTCCGCTGAGTCGGGCCGGCGTCTCGTCCTGGACGGATGGATCCACGGACCCATCCTACCAGTCTGTTGGTGGCACCTACGATTTGATACCGTTGGTTGTCCTAACGTTTGGTCAACCAATGAATGAACTGATTGCGAGGTGACGAACCATGAGCGAGGCCACCCACACCCTCGACATGACCATGATGTTCGCGGTGCACGACGCCCTGCGCCGAGACCTGGCCCAGCTGGCCCGGGTCTCCGCCACCGCCGACGACGATCCCCGGCAGATCCTGCGTGCGGCGGTCGGCTGGGAAATGTTCAAGTCGTTCCTCCGGGTGCACCACACCTCCGAGGACGTCGCGGTCTGGGGCCCGATGGCGACCCGGCTGGCCGACCAGCCGGACAGGGCGCTGCTCGACGCCATGGAGGCGGAACACGCGGCGATCGATCCGCTGCTCGACGCCGTGGACGCCGCCATCGCCGACCGGGAGTCCGGGCCGCAGCGCCTCGGCGATGTGGTCGACGCCCTCTATCTGAGCGTCGCCGGGCACCTGCGGCACGAGGAGGACGAGGGCCTGCGCCTCGTCGAGTCGGTGCTCATTCCGGGGCAGTGGGCGGCGTTCGGTCAGGACCACCGGAACCGCGTCGGCGCGGAGTCCGCGCGTTACCTGCCCTGGCTGCTCCAGGGAGCGTCGCCGGAGACCGTCGCCGCCATCCTCGGCCGCATGCCGGAGGAGATCAAGAGGGCGTACGCCACCGAGTGGCGGGCCGAGTACCTCGACGTCCGCCCCTGGAACCCCCGCATTCGCTGATCCGCAAACGTCGACTCTGGAGAAAATCGATGCCTGTCTACGAAGAATCGAAGGCCTCGCTGGTGGTGGAGCCGGAAACGGGCCCACCACCACGACTTGGCCTCGCACTGCTGGTCATCGCGGCCGCCCAGCTGATGCTCGTGCTGGACAACACCATTACGAACGTGGCCCTGCCGAGCATCCAGCGGGCACTGGGGATGGCCACCGCCGACCTCAACTGGGTGATCACCGCGTATGCGCTCGCCTTCGGCGGTCTCCTGCTAGCCGGTGGCCGAGCCGGTGACGTGTTCGGTCGACGGCGGGTCTTCCGGATCGGCCTGGTCCTGTTCACCGTCGCCTCACTGCTGGGTGGCTTCGCCTGGTCCGGCACCGTCCTCATCGCCGCCCGGGTGCTGCAGGGCGTCGGCGCCGCCATCGCGGCGCCGACCGCACTGTCGCTGCTGGCCACGACGTTCCCCGCCGGGCCGGCACGGAACAAGGCGCTGGGTGTCTACGGGGCGATGGGCGGCCTGGGCTCGGTGGTCGGCCTCCTGCTCGGCGGCGCCCTCACCCAGTACGTCAGCTGGCGGTGGGTCCTGTTCGTCAACGTGCCGATCGCCGTGCTCGTGCTGCTCGGCACGTCGGTGCTGCCACGAGGAGAGCGCGAGCGCGGTCGGGCGGACCTCTTCGGTGCCGCCACCGCCACCGCCGGGCTCGCCGCACTGGTGTTCGCCATCAACCACGCGGCCCTGCACGGCTGGCGCGACACCGTCACCCTGGGCTTTCTGATCGCTGCCGCGGTCCTGCTGATCGCGTTCGTCCTCGTCCAGCGCTCCGCCGCGGCGCCGATGCTGCCCGGCCGGATCCTCAGCGACCGGGCACGGACCGGCGCGTACGTCACCATGTTCCTGGTAGGCGGCGGCATGTTCGCCCTGTTCTATTTCCTCACTCTCTATATGCAGGTGGTCAAGGGCTACTCCCCGATGCGGACCGGCCTGGCCTACCTGCCATTCACCGTCGGCATCGCGGTGGCGGCTGGCGGCGTCGGTCCCCAGCTGCTGTCCCGGCTGACGGCCCGCGCCCTGACGGTGGGCGGCCTGGTGCTGGCGGCCATCGGCATGGTCTGGTTCGGGGCGCTCAGCCCGACGTCGAACGCCCTTACCGCGCTGCTGCCAGCTCAGCTGGTCGCCGGCTTCGGACTGGGACTTACCTTCGTGGCCACCACAGTGGTCGCGATCAACGGGGTGGCCCCGCAGGACACCGGTATCGCCTCTGGCGTGGTCAACACCAGTCAACAGATCGGCGGCGCACTCGGCCTTGCACTGCTCAGCGGCGTGGCCGCCGCAGTGACCGCCGACCAGCCCTCGGGCACCGCCCTCCCGGACGCACTGACCAGCGGGTACGTCGACGGGCTGCTGCTCGGCGGAGCGGTCTTCCTGGTGGCCGCGATCGTCGCGGCCGCGACGATGAACGCACGCGTGGTGGCATCGCACTGACACCACGCGGCTGCCGCCCGGTTTCCTTCTGCCGGGCGGCAGCTCCGCTGGTCAGGGCGGGCTCGCCCTTCTGTCAATGCGGTTCCTCGGAGAACGCGGCCTCGCGGCTCTGGTGGGAGCAGTCTGCCCGCTCCCACCAGGACCTCATGAGTCGACAGCCCGGCTGTCCGCTGGGCGCATTCCGCATGGTTTGCGGCCGGCCCGGTCAACGTGTCACCCGGTGGTGGCCAACTCGTCCTCGGGGACCGCCGCGGTGGTCGTCCGACGTATGGCGACGGTGACGAGCAACGCGGCGGCCGTCAGCGCCACACCGAACCAGAGGGCGCTGTCGACGCCAAGACTGTCGGCGAACCATCCACCGAACAGCGCGCCCAGCGCGATGGACGTGTTGTAGCCCATGGTGTTGATGGACATGGCTGCCTCGAACTTTCCGGGTGCGGCGCCGAGCATCAGGTTGATCTGGCACAGGTTCGCGGCGCCGAAGGACGTTCCCCAGAGGGCAACGGCGAGGATCAGTCCGGGCCGTGTGTGCCCGATTGTGAGCAGCAGCAACATCGCCGTCACGAGCCCTGCACAGGCGAGGACGAAGCTGACCCAGAGATTCTTGGTCACCGTGTGGCCGGCGATGAAGTTGCCGGCCGTACCGCCGACGCCGTAGATCACGAGCAACACGATGATGAAGGCGGCCGAGGCCGACGCCTGTTCCTCCGCGAAGGGCCGGATGTAGGTGTACGCGCCGAAGTGGCCGAGCACGTACAGCGTCACGGCGACCATCACCAGGCGCAGTTGCGGGTACTGGATCGGGAGTCGGAAGACATCCCGGACCGGGACGGCGTTCTGCGAGGGCAGCGAGGGAATGGTCACGGTGACCGCGAGGAACATCAGCGCGCTGAGGCCGGCCCAGATGAGGAATGTGGCTCGCCAGTTGGTGAGGCTTTCCAGGAAAGTGCCGAGTGGAATACCCACCACGGCGGCGATCGAGATTCCGGACAGCGCGACCGCCGACGCTCGGGGGGCGAGACGTCCAGGTACGAGGCGCATCGCCATGCTCACGCCGATGGCCCAGAAGACGCCGTTGGCGAATCCCATGACGAGCCGGGTGGTGAGGACCAGGGCGAAGTTCGGTGCGGCGGCGGTGAGCAGGTTACCCAAAGCCAGGATCGCCAGGAGTACGGACAGCAGGATGCGCCGGTTGATGCGCCTGGTCCACGCGACGATGAACGGCACGCCGAGGCCGGCGGAGATGCCGTACAGCGTGACCATCAGTCCGGCGACGCCCGCGGACACATCCAGGTTCGCGCTCACCGGGGTGAGCAGGCCGACGGGCATCAGTTCGGTGGTGACGAAGGTGAACAGGCTGGCGGTGATGACGGCGACACCCAGCCATGACCTCAGGGTCGAGTACGGGTGCTCATCGAGTGTGGTCATGTCTTCTTTCTTGTCGTGAGGGGACAGCGGTCGGCGATGGCGCGTGTGAAAATGGCCGGCTTCCGCTGACGGCTGGCGACGGCGAAGTTGGTCCGGGATGCTGGAGGTTTCGGCCGGACAACGGCCGTGCCGTGCCGGTTCTGCTCGAAGCTTCACCCGAATAGATCAATGAGTCCAACACATGCTTGTCACCTCATCGATCGTGAAAGAAGATGGATCGGTGGAGCTACAGCAGATGCGCTACGTGATCGCGGTCGCCGAGACGAGCAGCTTCACCCGGGCCGCCGAGCGCTGCCTGGTGGTGCAGTCCGCGCTCAGTCACCAAATCGCGCGCCTGGAACGGGAACTGGGCGCGAAGCTCTTCGAGCGCACCAGCCGACGTGTCCGGTTGACCCAAGCCGGCGCCGCGTTCCTGCCCGCCGCCCGTCAGTGCGTGGACGCCGCAGAGCGGGCTTCCGCCGAGGTCGCGGGGGCCGTCGGTGAGGTACGCGGACGGCTCGTGATCGGCCTGATCTCCACCGTCGCCGCAGTCGACCTTCCCGGCGTCCTGCGAGACTTCCGTCAGCGGTACCCCTCCGTACGCATCAACCTTTGCGCGGGTGCGAGCGAAGAACTGATCGAGCAGGTCAAGCAGGGCACCGTCGAGGCGGCCTTTCTCGGCCTCCCCACCACCGCGCGACCCGAAGGCGTCAACGCCCGAGAGCTCGCCCGCGACCGGCTCGTCGCCGTGGTCGCCCCGGACCATCCCCTCGCCGCAGAGTCAGCGGTCAGCCTGCGTCGGCTCTCCACCGAAGTTTTCGTCGACCTGCCGGCCAAGACCGCCGGGCGAATCCAGTCCGATCAGGCATTCGCGGCAGCCGGTCTCAGTCGCGACGTCGCCTTCGAGGTGACCAACGCCTACCTCACGTCCCGGTTGGTCGAGCAGGGACTTGCCGTGGCGATGCTCCCGTCCGCCTACGCGCCGCAGCTCACCGGCGTGACCATCATCCAGGTCACGGACGCGCCGACCCGCGTCGAGCACGTCATTTGGAGCCGGGCCGAGCTCACGCCCGCGGCGAAGGCATTCCTCGCACTCCTCGACATCCACGCCAATGACACCGGAAGCCACGAGTGACGCTCGCTGGGCACCGCCGTAGGCGTCTCGATCGCCCACGCACCGAACGCGACGGGTGCCAGCACGGGCCTGCGACGAGCCGTTGGCCGCAACTCACCCTGATATCCGGGGCGCCCGACGACGAGGCGGTTGTAGGCGCGAGGCCCTTGTTCATTCGTGCGCATCCTCATCCTGGCCCGGCTACCAATGAGTGCAGCCGGCAACCGTCCGCACCGCAGCTGCGCGATCCGTGGCGGGGCCGTCCGTTTCGCCGACGCACGAACGACCAGTTTCCGCGGCTCCGACTGGGGCGATCTTCATCGAGCTGCCCCGTCCGGTCCAACCTGCACGCCCGTCTGGCGTGGGCCGGCTGGCGTGGAGAGCTGTCCCGCGACGATTGCGGCGAGCGAGAGCCCGAGCCCGCAAAGCTGGATTGGGCCGAGCGTCTGATCGAGCAGGATGGCGCCGAGCAGCGCGGCGACCAGGGGCGAGAGTAAACCGAGAACCGCCACGGCGGTCACGGGCAGCGTGGTGACGCCGCGGAACCACAGGACATACGCGGCCAGGCCGCCGACCAGGCCCAGCCAGAGGTAGCCGAGTATGGCGGGCGGGTCGATCACTGGTGGCGGCCCCTCGACGAGGAAGGTGATGGGCGCCAGGAAGAAGCCGCCCGCGCTGAGCTGCCAGCCGGCGAAGGCCATCGGACTCACCCCGGCGGGACGTCCCCAGCGCTTGGTGAGCGTCACCCCGAGCGCCATCGTGGCCGCGCCAACGAGGCCGGCCACGATCCCCACGACGTCGAGCGCGGCATCTGGCCCGATCACCACCAGGCCGACGCCCAACACCCCGGTCACGCCCCAGACGGCGCGCCAGACGGAGAGTCCCTCCCGCAGGACCGTCGCGGCCATGACGGCGACGATGAGCGGCTGCACCGCGCCGAGGGTCGCCGCGACGCCTCCCGGCAGCCGCTCGGCCGCGACGAAGAGCAGCGGGAAGAAGAGTCCGATGTTCAGTACGCCGAGCGCGCCCGCTTTTCCCCACCACGCCCCTTTCGGCAGCGTGCGGGTGACCGCCAGCGCCACCAGACCGGCGGGCAACGCGCGCAGGAGTCCCGCGAACAGCGGGTGGCCCGGCGGAAGAAGCTCGGTGGTGACGACGTAGGTGGTGCCCCAGGCCAGCGGGGCGAGCGCAGTCAGGGCAGTGCGCGGCAGGTTACTGGGCAACGTGCCGCCGCCGGCTCCGCGGGGGAGTCTCTCCGCTCCGGAACTTGTCATGTCGAAAGTCTGATCACGTGCTCATCGATGACTCCAACACATGTTTGTCATCCGATCGATCAACAGGAAAGATGGATCAATGGAGTTCCATCAGCTGCGCTACGTTCTCGCCGTCGCCGAGACGAGCAGTTTCACCCGGGCCGCCGAACGGTGCCTGGTCGTCCAGTCCGCGTTGAGTCACCAGATTGCGCGCCTGGAACGGGAACTCGGCGCGAGGCTCTTCGAGCGGACCAGCCGCCGGGTGCGGCTGACCCCGGCGGGGGTGGCGTTCCTCCCCGCCGCCCGCCAGTGTCTGGACGCCGCCGAACGCGCGGCCGCCGAGGTCGCGGCGGCGGTGGGAGAGGTACGGGGACGGCTGACGGTGGGTCTGATCCCCACAGTTGCGGCCGTCGACATTCCGGCCACGCTTCGCGCGTTCCGGGAGCGGTACCCGTACGTGCGCGTCGGCCTACGCGTCGGCGGGAGCGGCGAACTCGTGGAGCAGATCAAGCAGGGCGTCATCGACATGGCGTTCCTGGGGCTGCCGGGAGGGGTTCAACCGAAGGGCGTTGATGTACACGAACTCGCCCGGGACCGGCTCGTCGCCGTGGTCGCCCCGGATCATCCGCTCGCGCGGGAACCGGCAGTCGACCTCCACCGGCTCGCTGCCGAGGTTTTCGTCGACTTTCCGGCGGGGAGCGCGGGGCGGGCCCAGACCGATCAGGCATTCTCCGCCGCCGACCTTGTCCGCGACGTCGCGTTCGAGGTGACCGCCGCTGACCTGATTGCTGAGCTCGTCGCCGCGGGTCTGGGCGTCGCCATGCTCCCCTCCGCCTACGTGCCACGGCTCAGCGGTGTGAGCACCGTTGAGGTGGCCGATGCACCGGCCCGTGTCGAGTACCTCGTCTGGAGCCGCCTGGGCCGGACCCCCGCGGTAGAGGCTTTTCTCGCTGTTCTGAAGATCCCGACCGGGCCGCCCACCGGGGCGGCAGCGAACTGACCCGTGAGCCGAGCACGGCCTCCGGTCTCTCATCTGGCCTGCGCTGCGGGAGACGGTTGCGCTGCTGCTGGGCGTACGTGGTGTCGGCACATCCGAATGCATCGGTCGCCGATCGGCCCGGCATCCCGGTCTGGGGTGGAAGGTTTGCGGGTCAACTCATAGCGAACGCCACATCAGCGCGTGTCCCGGCGTCTCGACGACACTGTCGATGACGATGTCGACCATGCGCTCAGCGCCCGGGTGATCTGCCAGCCGGCCGGGGTTCCAGTCAATGGAGGCACTGCCCGTCACCTGTAGGGCAGGTCGGGAGCCGGTCCAGTCGATGAACAGCAGGCCGCAACGTGGTTGTACGTGGATATTGCCGAGGGTCATGTACATGGCGTTGCCGCGGTATTCCGGCCAGGACAGCGTCGTGGCGCTGCGGCCGACGACAAACCCGGGGCTGCCGCCGCGGTGCGAGACATCCGCTCCATGGCCTTCGGCGCCGGTGGCTATGAAAAAGGTGTCGGCACCGGCCACGACGCGCAGTTGCTCGTCGGAAAGCCGGTCGCTGGGGGCCGCAAAGATACCTGTGTTGACGTCACCGTGGGCTTCCCGGCGGGTGATGTGCCTCGGGCAGTTCGCAAAGATCTGGTCGGCCGTGATGATTAGCCGATCCCCTTGGACGTGACCTGTGCCGTTGATGCGCATGCGGTGGCGGGTGGCCGGCTCGATGGCGAGTGCACCGAGAGGAGCCGGGGCGGCGAACGCCGCTTCCAGTGGGTCGCCCGCGGCAGGCGCGGCGTCCGCGATCACACCGCGCTCGCCACTGGCACGCAGGAAGCCGGGTGGTCCATACAACGGGCTCGCCCATAACGCTCCGGCCGTGTCGTGTCCGCCGATCACCACCATGCGCTGGCGGATGAGGAACTGGCGCGCGATCTCCGGAAGGCGCACGCCGATGCTGGCCGAGCCGAGCCCTTCGCGTGTGTAGCCGGACCTGCGTTGGACGTACACCTCGCCTGAGTGAATTCTCATGCCATACCCCTAGAAGAAGCCGCACGGCGGGCCGTCGCCGGTGGCGGTCGCCGGCCGGGGTGGACGCTGGAAGGCGTACACCTCAAGGCGGATGCCGTCAGGGTCGTAGCAGAACACCTGCCCGGCGGCGGCTAGCTCACCCGGCACACCGTTGTCATCGCGGATGTCGGCACCCAGCCCGCGCAGCCGGCGCTCGACCTCGTTCAGGGCCGGGACGTCGGCGACCTGGAACGAGAGGTGATGCAGGCCGGCGCGGTCAGCCGCGAACGGCGCGCCACTCTGCTGCCAGAGTGTGATCATGAGCAGGTCGTGGCGGCCGAGGAAGCCGTAGCGCCGGCCGTCGACATCTGAGCGGCCGATGACCTCAATGTCGAGCGCCTGACTGTAGAAGTCGAGCGAGCGGTCAAGGTCGGTGACGTTCAACCCGACGTGGCCCGTGATGATGCTCTGATCGGTCATTCGCAGCCTTCCTAATGGTCGTCTCACCAGCGGCCGTTAGAAGTTAACAGGGTGAACTAATGGCCACAAGGGGCAGGTATCATTAGTTCGTGCGTCTTGCGATCGAGCTCGCCAATACCGTCCGCACTCGTCGGGGGGAGGTCTGTGACGAGCTTCAGACACCTGCGGATCTCGCCGCTTGGCTTGGCCGCGTCAGCTTCCTGTGCGCCGTGCCGGTCGACGACGAGGCGCTGAGCACCGTAGGTCCCGCCGAGCTGGCTGCCGCCCAAGGCATTCGAACTGCCATCCGTGCCATCGCTGGTGCCGTCTCGGCCAGCCAGATTCCCGCCGCGGTGGACGTCGAGAGCCTCAACGCCGCCGCCCGAATGGCACCGCGCTGGCAGGAGCTCGCCTTTGCCGATACGGAGCCACGACTGACGACGCGACACGGAGCAGCGGCCATAACCGGTGCCATCGCCGAGGTTGCCGCCGACGCTGTCGCCCTCGTCGCCGCCGGCCACCTGGGTACGTGTGCGGCGCCCGGATGCGTACTGCTGTTCCTCCGTGACCGGCCCAACCGCGAATGGTGCGGCAACTCCTGCGGAAACCGGGTGCGAGTGGCGCGCCACTACGACCGCCGTAAGCACGCCGCATCGGATGGCGAGGCGGTCTGAGACGCCAGGGCCTGCGAAATCGCGGTGCCGGACCGGACCACGGGCGCGAGGGTCCCCTGCTCTCCACGTGCCGAAGGGGCAGCTTGGGCCAGGTGTGGTGGCGTGCGGTCTACGTGCTCCCGCCGCGGCCGAAGGAGCGGCGGTAGGCGGTTGGTGTGGTGTTCACCGTGGTGCGGAAACGGCGGCGCAGGTTGGTGGCCGTGGACAGGCCGACTCTGGTCGCGATTGTCTCGACCGGCAGATCGGTCTCCTCCAACAGCGCTCGTGCAGCCGTGATCCGTTGCTGGAGCAGCCACTGTCCTGGGCTGATACCCAGTTGCGCGGTGAATCTGCGGGCGAACGTACGCGGGGACATTCTGGCCTGTGTGGCGAGGTCGTTGACGGTGAGCGGATCTTGCAATCTCTCCGTGGCCCAGTCGAGCACTGGGCCCAAGGACACCGGAGTGTGCGCGGTCAGGGATGCTGCTGCGTACTGCAGCTGCCCGCCCTCGCGATGTGGCGGCATGACCATGTGCCGGGCGATCTGGTTGGCGTGAGCGGCGCCGTGGTCATTGCGGACCAGGTGCAGGCACAGGTCGATGCCGGCCGCGGTCCCCGCGCTGGTCGCGACGTCGCCGAGGTCGATGTACAGACTGTCGGCTTCGACATGCACGCCTGGAAATCGGGCGGCGAACTCGGCGGCCATCCGCCAGTGAGTGGTCGCCCTGCGCTGATCGAGCAGGCCGGCGTGGGCGAGCAGGAAAGCGCCGGAGCAGATGGCGACGATGCGGGCACCGCGCCTGTGAGCGCGCCGCAGCGCATCGATCACGGCGGACGGCGCGGGCTGCTCGCGGCGTTGCCAACCCGGAATCACCACAGTGTCCGCGGTCTCGAGCGCGTGCAACCCGCTGGTGACCGCCATGTCGTAACCAGCCATGGTGGGCACGATGCCCGGCTGCTCGGCACACACGTCGAACCGGTAGTTGACTGGTAGACCGGGGCGCCGCACGCCGAACACCTCAGCGACACAGGCGAGTTCGAAGGTGGACTGCGGCGGCAGAACCAGGGCGACCACCCGATGAATGATCATGGCAGGAATGTACCTGGCAACGTCATTGCAGACACTGGCCGGTGAGCGGCGGCACGACGATCATGACTGCATGACGCATGTATCCGATGATGTGCAGATCCTGCAGGTCGATGAGGTAGAACCCGTCGAGGTCGTCCCCGGCGTCGTCCGGCGGCGCCTGCCGGCGACCGAGCGGGCCCGCGGCTGGATGTACGACTTCGCCCCGGGAACGGAGTGGCCAGAGGTGGACGTGCACGAGGGCGAGGAGCGCTACTACGTGGTGTCGGGTGAGTTCATCGATCGAGGCCACCGTCTGGGTCCGGGCAGTTACGTGGTGTTTGCTCCGGGCAGCACGCACCGCCCGCGTACCGAGACCGGCGCACGCATGATCGGCATCAGCATCGTCGCGATGTAGCCGGCGATCCCGAACACGCCGTCGGAGATCGGGCTCGTGATCTGGCCTGCGACCCAAGGGCGGAAGCTCGGCTCACATGGCGGTCGAGACGATCCACAGTGGCCGCTCAACGCACCTTAGATCTGCATGTGCAACCCGATACGTCCAACAATCTCCAGCTAGGAGCGGTAGATGAGGAAGACCCTGGCTCTGGTCATAGCGACGGTAGTTCTGGCCGGGGCAGTGTCTACCAGTGGCGCTGCGCAGGCGGCACCCGACCCAGACACCGCGCGAGCCGCCAGCCGTGCCATTGGCACCGCTCCAGCGCCGCACACCCCCGAGCCGGACCTGATTACCCCGCCGGTCCCGAGGCCCAAGCCGTTCGAGGAGGCCCCGCCCAGCATTGCGCCCCACAAGGCAGTCACTCCGCCCGACTTCGGACCGAACGAACGGATCCTCTCGGCGTACCACCGGGGCAAGCTCTCCCGGGACGACGCGGTGCGGTACGGACTCACCGCGCTTCGCTCACCCCGGGCAGTACCCGCCCACCTACGGCAGACCGGTGCCATCCGCGACCCGCAGCGGTACCTGACCTACCTCTCGATGCTGGCGGCGAGCGTTGAGCCCGAGGCGGCGAGGATGATCGCGCCGGACGTCGCCGCGCCGGCTGCCGCCCCTGCGGCGGCCGGCTACGACGACTGCGCCGCCCAGCCGTACGACTATCTCGGTGTCACCTACCGCTGCCGGGCATCCGCCGGCGAGTTCCTCATCCTGTTCAACATCGCCGGAGCAGGCCGACCGGGCATTCCGGCGGACTACCACTCCAACGGCCGGGCCAAGGCCGTCCAGCACCTGCTGAATTCGCTCGCGATCGCTGTCGACGAGTATCGCGAGATGGGTTACCCGCTGCCGGTGCGCGACGGCAAGCCGTGGGTGTTGGTCTACGGCGTTGACGAGATCCCTGTCGTCGGCGGAGTCGGGTTGGAGATTGACGCGCCTTTCGTGTTGCCGGTCGGGCTCAATCAGCAGGCCACCATCCTGGTGCCCAACGGGCAGACCGACTGGGACTACCTGCCCCGGCACGAGCTGTTCCACGTCATGCAGTACCAGTACTGGGACAAGTCTGACGTCAGTCTCGATTTCGTCGCCAGCTGGGTGCGCGGTAAGGAGTTCGGTTCGATGAACTGGTGGATGGAGGCCACCGCGGAGTGGGCCGCCCACCAGACCTACGTCCGGGAGCCGTACCTGCCCATCCCCGGCGAGGAGAAGCTATATGCGCGCAACGTCCACGACGTGCTCAGCATGCCGGGCTCAGCGCTCAACTCGTGGGGTGGCCTGGGAGGCAGCCCGCAGTACGGCGCGTTCCTGCTGCCCACCTATCTCACTGAGCAGATCGACCCGGTCTTCGTGCGGCGGACCTGGGAAAGCATCCGGGACCACGACCATCTGCCGATCGAAGCGATCCGGCACGCCGCGCAGGGCTATGGCCTGAACTTCAAGGACATGCTGCTGGGCTACCACATCGCCAACTATCGGCTGGCCAAGGCGAACGCCGCCCCCGCCCCGACGGTGGACGCGTGGCGCAGCTACGGCTACACGGATATCGACACGAGATTGTGGCGTGACAACATCTCCGCCCTGAGTGGGACGAGCGGCGACATTCTTGGCGGCGCGCGGCCGGCCCGCAAGAGTCACTCCACCCCCGCTGGCACGCACGTGGAGTACCAAGACATTCTGCGCAAGGGCGGCGCCGTCTACCACGACTTCCGGGCCGTCCAGAATTCCGGCGACCCGGGCTGCGGGTACTGCTCGACGCTGCTGATCGACACGAGCAAGGACGCCAACCGCAGCTCCGCAGTGGTCATCTGGTCGCCGGCTGGCAGCGCTGGCACGCAGGTGAAGTACCCGAGCATCAAGACGATGCGCTACCCCGACGCCGGTGGCCTGATCACCGTGCCGGACTTCGCGTACCCCATGGTCGCCACCCTGGTGACGACCTGGACCGAGCTGGATATCCACTCCGCCGACGCGGACAGCAGCCCGAAGACGTTCAGCACCTACGTGGAGACCACGCTGCCGCTCACCGGCCGCTCGTGCGTCCTGCGGCCGCTGTCGGTGCGCAGCGTGGAGACCACCGTCGAGCCGGAGGGCACATTCAACCGGTACGCCGCCAGCACGCGGGACGGCTGGACCGGCGGTGACTCCACGTACTCGGTGAAGCTGCCCGACGGTCGGATCGTCTGGCTGTTCTCCGACACCTGGATGGGACCGCTCAACGGCGACGGCACCCGACCGGTCAGCGCACCACTGGTCAACAACACATTCGTGGTGCAAAGCGGCGGGACCCTGACCACCTACCAGGGCGGCACCGCCGGGGCTCCGCGAGCGTTGATGCCGCCCTCCGGACCAGGTAAGTGGTACTGGGTCGGTGACGGTCACCTCTCCGGCGGGCAACTCCAGGTGGTGTACCAGGAATACGAGCGCTTCGGCTCCGGCGCCTGGGACTGGCGGTTCAACCGCAACGTGGTGGCGAACTTCGCCCTGTCCAACCTACGAACCCCGGTCAGCGTCCGACAGCTACCCTCGGCCAGCGGCGTCGCCTGGGGCTCGGCGCTCCTGCCGGCCAGCCGCAGCGGTGACGGCTACACCTACGTCTACGGTGTGGACGACTCCCCGATCAACAAACAGATGCGCATCGCACGCGTGTACGGCAGCGACCTCGCCACCGGCACCTGGCAGTACCACACGCCGTGGGGCTGGACGTTCCGCGAGCAGAACTCCCGCAACCTGCTGACCGGGATCGCCAACGAATACAGCGTCACGCCCTGGGGCGGACAGTTCCTGCTGCTCAGCCAGGACAGTACCCAGGCGTTCAGCGGCCAGATCAACGCCTGGACGTCCTGCTCACCGTACGGTCCGTTCACCCAGAAGACCCCTGTTTACCGGATGCCCGAACCCGGACCATATGGCAGCTACTGGAACCCGAACGTCATCTCGTACAACGCCCACGTGCACGCGGCGTTCAGCTCCGGCGACACGTTCATCGCGTCGTACAACGTCAACAGCATGGACACCCGCGTCTCGCCCGACGGCGACCACTACCGTGACCCGAGCATCTACCGCCCTCGCTTCTTCCGCTTCACCCTCGGATAGGCCCTTCCGGTGTCGGCACCGACCCGTGTCCGCCACCGGATCCCGTGAAGGAGCCGTCATTTCGTCCACGTGGACGGCCGACCTGGCCTACGCCTAACAGGCGGCAGCGGCTCCAGCGCCGCCCACACTGCGTCGGTCAGGTCGTGCGACCTCGCTACATCTCGAACACCGACACGCGAAGATCCTCACCCAACAGCCCACCGCCCGGTGCGAGCCCGATCTAGGGGGAGCAGGTCGGGAGCAGCGGGGTGCCCCGAGCGGCCGTGAACTGCGTCCAGCGGCATCGAACGTTCCTCAACTGCACCCAGCCCTGCCTGCGGCTCCACGTTCCAGCAGGTCAGAGTCGGTGCGGCGTCCGCACGTGTCGATGCGGGTGTTCGCGGCGGCCGCGATGGTCGAAGATTCTGGTCATGAGCCACGAGCACCGCACCTTTCACAACCCTCCATCGGCAACGCCCGTCGATGTGCGGTGGGCTCTCGGCCGCAACGACATCGCCGGAGCCACGGATGCCATGGTCGGGTGCGCGTTGTACGGCGACGGCGACTGGAGGGTGTCGCAGGAGCTCTACCTAACCCTGCTGGATCACCCTGATCATCAGGTGCAGGCGCTTGCAGCCACTTGCCTCGGGCACCTCGCGAGGGTTTACGGTCAACTCGACGAAGATCGTGTAGTCCCCGCCCTCCGCCGTGTGCGCGCCAGGCCCCACGTCAGGAACACGCCCTCGCCGCAGGGGATGCGGGTGGTATCGGCGACCCAGAGCCGGTTGGGCCCGTCGGCGGTGAACTGCCAGTTGACCAGATCCGGGGCCGGCGTCGCCCGTGGATCCTGCCTCGTTGAGCCGCCCGCGCCAGCCTCGACGCAGGAACGCGCTCTATGTCGCCTGGCAGAGACGTGTGCGCGGGTCGGCAGCGCGACGACGGCGAGGTCAGCCGGCCGGGGTGTTGCTTGCCGGGACAGGGAGCAGGTTGCGCTCTGCGAAGACCTTCTTGGCGACGAGCGTGGCGTTGACGGCCCGCGGCACGCCGCAGTAGACCACCGCCTGCAGCAGCGCCTCGACTATCTCCGACGGCGTCAGGCCCGCGTTGAGTGCCCCGTTAACGTGCACCTCTAGCTGGGCCCCGGCATCACCGAGGCCGGTCAGAATGCCGAGGGTGAGCAGCTCCCGGTCCCGGCGCGCGAGCTGGGGCCGGACGTAGAGATCCCCGTACGACCAGGCGACGGAGCGACGGCTGAGCTCGGGTGAGACGTCGGCGAGGGCTTCCAGGAGTCTCTGCGCGGCGCCGCCGTCGGCCTGTCGCAGCGCCTCAAGACCCCGCTCGTACTGTTCGTCTCCCGCCATGGTCACGCCCTACCTTCGCCCAATCGTCCTGTCGGCTGGACCGGCGGGTACCCATTGCCGTGCCGGACAAACGGGTTACGTCCCGCGCGTCAGTTGATAGGGGGCGCGGTGCCCTTGCAATCGACCTGTTCTACAGCGACAGCGAGCGGTCGCTCACACAGCCCTTGGACATAGGTTGGTCTGCCGCGCACTCGCCACCTGTAGGTGACCCCGTCAACCGTTATGAGCCGAGAGCCCTTCTTGACCAACGCCATGACGACCCTCCTCGCCGTCAGATGACCGTGCCCGTAGCGTGCCCGGTGCAGCGGTCAGAATGGGGCAGCGCGGGACGCCCGATCAGCGAGGCAGACACGCCGTGTGCCGCCTGCCCCCAGAATGTCGCTACGCCCGTGTAGATCAACGCGATTCCCAAGCTGAGCGTGGGCCGCTGCCCTAGTCACCTTGCTTGGGCTGGAAGTAGCGCTGATTGATCCGTGCAGCGCCGCCGGGCTTCCCAGCCAGAATCTGACGCCCCTGCCACTCGACGGTCCGCTCATCACTCCAACCTACGCAGAAGTGCAGTCGCCCTCCGGCGTAGAGGTTGCCAGGTTGCCACAGCGTCATCGGTAGCAGATCAACCATGAGGGCTTGCATGGCGTGAGGGTAGCCGTAGACCCGCTGAGAGGCTGCCGGTCATAGCGAGTGACAATCTGAGTGACGACTAAGGTCGCCACCTTTCGGACTCCCGTGGACGACGACGGATCGTTTCCGGAAGAGGTCACCGCCATACGGAATCGGTTCCGTCAGCATTGACATCCTCTCCGTCCTGAAGGGCGGAGATTCCCTCCACGCTGCGCGTGGAACACGCGGCGTCCGGGTGAGTTACCGCTTCGCCGCGCGGTGCCGGGACGGGTCCCGGTCTTACCTGCGCTCCA
>NZ_JBEXEV010000045.1:0-38631 GCF_040606435.1 Micromonospora sp. NPDC005413 | reverse complement strand
AGGCCGTGCTGGCGGAGATCGTCGCGGATCTCAATCAGCCCCACGACCCCGGCACCATCCGGCCGACTCGGCTCGAAGACTGGGCTGACAGTCGGCTGATGCGCATCAGCTTCCGCCATCGGCCGTGATCGCGGATCCCTCGACAGATGACCTACTCCCCAGCGGTCGGCTACGGGGGCCTGTCTCGCTAAGGGTGTTTCCGGCGATCTTGGTTAGTAGGTTTCAGCGGCTGGAAAGCGGTCGCTGAAGGTGATGGCGAAGGCGTTCAACGCGGGTTTCCAGCGCATCGTCCATCGGGTTCTTCCTGCTCCGGTGGGGTCCAGGGACCGGGTCACCAGGTACAGACATTTCAACGCGGCGAGTTCGTTGGGGAAGTGGCCGCGGGCTTTGATCGCCCGCCGGTAGCGGGCGTTCAACGACCCAGATGGCGTTGGTGGAGCAGATGACGGTGCGGATCTCCAGGTCGTAGTCCAAGAAGGGGATGAATTCGGCCCACGCGTTGTCCCACAGCCGGATCACCGCCGGATACCGCCCGCCCCACTTTTCGGCCAGGTCGTCGAACTCCGCCCTCGCCGCGGTGGCGTTGACGGCGGTGTAGATCGGCTTGATGTCCCGCTTCAACTCGTCCCAGTACCGCCGTGAAGTGAGCCGGAACGTGTTGCGGATCAGATGGATGATGCGGGTCTGCACGATCGTGCGGGGCCACACGTTGGTGACCACCTCGGGTAGGCCTTTGAGGCCGTCGCAGACGAGGAAGAACACGTCCTTGACGCCCCGGTTGCGCAGGTCGGTCAGGACGCTCATCCAGAACTTCGCGCCCTCACCACCCGTGCCGGCCCACAGCCCGAGGATGTCCTTGTCCCCGTCGAGGGTGACTCCGATCGCGGCGTAGAACGGCCGGTTCGCGACCTGACCGTCGCGGACCTTGGCTCTGTCGCCCGTTGTGTGGAGAGAATCAGTGCGCGAGTAGGACGCGTTTGCGGAGTAGGTCGAGGCCGGCGCGGCCGAACATCTGCCGTTTGATCATTTTGAGGCGGTTGATGTTGCCTTCGACCGCGCCGGAGCTGTGCGGCAGGGTCAGGCCGTTGCGGACGGCGTCGATGTCGCGGCGCAGGTTGTGGGCGAACCCGGCCAGCGGCGTGAGGGTGTCGACTTCGACCGTGGTGATCCACGCGTTGAGGCGGTCGCCGTGGCGGCCGGTCATCATGACCGCGAGGTCTCGCACGTGTTGACCAGCCGGTTGATGTCCCGGTCACGGCTGCGAAGCTGGTGAAGCTTGGTCGCGTCGCGGGAGTCGAGGTGGTCAGGGTGCGTCATGATCCACGAGGTGACTTGACGCACCGATGGCGGTTTCGGGCCGGGGTGCGGGGCGTGGCCGAGGCCTTTGCGGAAGCGGCGTAGGTAACGCTGGACGGCCAGTTCTCCGCCGGGATAGCCCTGCTGTTTGATCTCTCGGAACAGCTGCGTGGCGTTGCGCTGTCCTTCGTTCCAGCGCTGGTGCAGGTAGGCGACGTAGTCGTCGACCAGGTGCGCGCGTTGCTCGGTGACAGCGGTCAACTCGGCGACGGTGGCGGCGTTCAGGTATTTGCGGACCGTGGCCTGGTGCAGGCCGAGCTTGCGGCCGATCGCGGACTTGTTCAGTCCCTGAGCAGCCAGTTGGTGAACGGCGATGTGGTGTTCACGCAGGCGGGTCACGATCTTCTTCTCGGGCATCGGCTGCACCTCGGCGGGCATGGTGTCGTCCGCCGGTGGGGGCGCCGGGGCGACGAGCCGGGACCGATAGGCGTTGACGGTCTTCTCGACCGCCTGGCCCAGGTTCTGCCAGAGATGGAACCGGTCCGCGACCTGAACCGCCTGCGGGGCGCCGGTGCGGGCGCCTTCGCCATAGCCGCCTGCGCGGTCCCGGCAGATCACCTCGATCTCGGGGTGCTGCCGCAGCCACTCGGCGAGGCTGTCACCGTCGCGGCCGTCGAACATGTCGACTGGGCGGTGGCTGTCCATGTCGATCAGCACAGTGCCGTAATGACGGCCTCGGCGAAACGCGAAGTCGTCGACGCCGAGGACGGCGATCGGCGTCTTCGGCGGGTCAGGCAGCGCCTTGACCAGCCGCAACAACGTGTCGCGACCGGCAGCGACCCCGATCACCGACGCCAACCGGGAACCGGCCCGGCCAGCCAACGCCAAACCAATCTGCGTCAGCATGCCCCGCAGCCCCGGCGTCAATCGCGCATGAGGACTGGTCAGCCCTTCGATCTGCTCGGCGAACGTCCGCGCCGGGCAGGTGGCGTTGTCGCAGCGGAACCGCCGGATCTGCACCTCAAGCAGCAATGCCGCCCCGGCGATCGCGACATCACGCAACCGGCGCTGATACCGGCCATGAACCCTGGCTGACCGCTGATGGCACCGACCACACCGCGCGGTCTCTGCCCGAACCCGCGCGGACAGCACCACGACGCCGTCACGCTGCTCAACCGTCTCGATGGACAAAAGCGAGAGATGCGGCAGTAACCGCTCCACAAACGAACACGCCAGACATGATCAACGAAAGCAGCGAGTTGGCGACGGACCGATCCACATCACAAGATCGGCGACAGAGCCCGGACCTTGACCACGATCGCGTCGATGAACACCGCCGCGTAGATCTCATCCAACGGCCGGTGCGACCAGTCAGTCATCTCCTCGATCACCTTGTCCCTGATCCGGGAGATCGTCTCCTTCGACACCGAAGCCCCGTAGATCTCCGCGAAGTGCGCGCTGATCTCGCCCGTGGTCAGCCCTTTGGCATAGAGCGACAACACCACCTCGTCGACGCCTGAGAGACGCCGTTGCCGCTTACGCACGATCTGCGGCGCGAACGTGCCCGCCCGGTCCCGAGGCACGTCGATCTGCACCGGCCCCGACGCGTCAGTCAACACCGTCTTCGGCCTGGTGCCGTTGCGGATGTTGCCCTGGCCGGCGCCGGCCACATCGTGTTTCTCGTAGCCGAGGTGCTCGGTCATCTCCTCGTTCAGCGCGGTCTCCAGGACCGTCTTGGTCAACTGCCGGAGCAACCCGCCGGGGCCCGTCAGCGACAGCCCTTGTTCCTTGGCTGCCCGGACCAGCTCGGCTGCGGCTTTCGCCTCCGCCGACGGCTCGGGGCGCTTCTTCCGGCCAGTCACATCGTTCTGTGTCGCGGTCATCACGGCACCCTCCTCACCAGGCACAACGCCTGGCGGGCCTGGCCGGAAACACCGTTAGATCCACAGTCCCGGCTACGGCGCTGTGGTGGCCGGCTTGTTGATCAACAGCAGCGTGCGGATGTCCGTGCCCGAGCCGCTCGGGCTGCCACCTGGCGCGCTTGTGGCCTATCTGGTTGGCGCGGGGCTCCTGCGGCTGCTCCGATCACCTTATGGGCGGACCGGCCGGTCGGGCAGTTGATGGCCGTGCCAGCCTGATCCAGGCGGGAAAGGGTACCCGGCGCAGGATGGCTGTTGCCTGGAGGCGGGGACTTGCGTGTGGGTGTTGATGGTAGGTACCGCTGCGGTCGTGGTGGTCGGGACAGCGGTGCAGGCATTGCCGACGGTGGACACCCGCGGAGCGGTGGGCCGCAGGCTGTGTCCGCGCCTGTCGAGGCGGGGTCCGGTGACCCGGATCGCGTTGACCTTCGACGACGGCCCCGACCGCACCTCGACCCCGCACTTTCTGCGTCTGCTGGAGCGGGCGCAGGTACGGGCCACCTTCTTCCTGCTGGGCGTCATGCTCACCGTGACTCGGGACTCGCCCGGGAACTGGCCGCCTCCGGGCACGAGGTCGCGGTGCACGGCTGGCAGCACCGGAACCTGCTGGGGCGCTCGCCCGCCGCCACCTACGCCGACATCGCGCGGGCCCGGGACCGGATCGCGGCGGTCACGGGTGTTACCGCATCCAGCGTCGCCCACCTCAACAACATCATCCTCACCGGGTGACACCAGCAACCGCAGACAGCTATCGTTCAGCCTGAGCCAACCGGCGCCAGGTAACCACCGCTCCGCGAAAGCGGGGGCGACCTCATCAGCCAGCCGTCAGATGGATATACCGCCGTCGACAGGCAGGACGACACCGGTGATGTAGGCCGCGCTATCAGAGGCCAGAAATGCTACGGCGTCGGCCATCTCGTCGGGGTGGGCGAACCGTCCGAGGGGAATCGCGGCTGCCAGCTCGGCCTTCCTGGCGTCGGGGATCGAGGCGACCATCCGGGTCTCGGCGTTGGGGGAGATTGCGTTGACAGTCACGCCGAACCGGGCCAGCTCCTTGGCGGTCGTCTTGGTGAAGCCGATGACCCCTGCCTTGGCGGCGGCGTAGTTCGACTGGCCGATGTTCCCGCGCAGACCCGTGTATGAGGTCACGTTGATGACGCGTCCCCGGTTCTGGGCCCTGAACGAGGGCGTGCAGGCCCGCGTGAACCGGAACGTGCCCCCAAGATGCACTCCGAGCACTGCGTCCCAGTCCGCGTCGCTGAGTTTCCAGACGACTTGGTCGCGCAGGATGCCGGCATTGTTGACCAGGACGTCGATCCGGCCGCAGCTTTCGAGGACCTGGGCGACGACCGCCTCCACGTCGGCGGTGCAGGAGACATCCGCGGTCACCGGCACTCCGTCGATGTCTGCCGCAGCCCCCTCCAGCTCCTCGCGGTCGAAGTCGACCATGAACACCTGTGCGCCGGCCGTGGCGAACCTGGTCGCGATGGACAGTCCTACCCCGCGGGCGGCGCCGGTGACGATGACCGACGCCCCGTCGAAATCGAATGTGGTCGAAGCCTTCATCGGAATGCGACCTCCAACAGTCCGGTTGCTCCTGTATCGCCACCGACGCACGCCGGTGTGGCGAAATGCTGACCCGGGGCGTCGTTGAAGGCTCCGGGGTACGTCTTGCTGATCGGGTTCCGCGCGGTCGCGACGACGGCAGCCTCAACCATGTGTCCTCGCCTGGTAGCCGGGGCTGATGTTCTGGAGAGCGGCCTTGATCTGGACCGCCAGATACTTCGAGTACCCCCGGCAGGCGGCGAGGCTGCCGGCGTTGAACCAGAGGCCGCGCTGTGCCGTGGGGCGCCACACGTTGCGCATCTCGCCGCCGTCGTCCACCCCCCAGATCGGCCCGACCCGCTCGGCGACGGTGTCGCCGAAGAAGAGTCGGACCTCCTCCTGCTGGTTGCGGTAACCGGTGGCCAGCACCACGAGGTCGTACTCCTGGACGGTTCCGTCGGCCAACTCGATCCCCTGAGGGGTGAACGAAGCGATCTGGTCCGCCTGGAGCAGGCCGATCTCGCCGTCGGCGATCAGCTCTGAGCAGCCGACGTTGATGTAGTAGCCACCACCGCGGCGGTTGTACTTGAGGTGAAAGCCGGTGCCGTCCTCGCCGATGTCCGTGCGGAAACCGACGGCGTGCAGGCGGTCCAGGATCTCCTTGTCGGCCTCGAGCATCCGCTGGGCGAGGATCTGGTTGGCCTTGATCAGGGTCGGGAACGAGTTCGCCGCCGCGATGAGGTCGACGTCTTCGGTGGGGGTGCCTTCTGAGTAGAGGGCGTAGACCATGATCCCACTGGGTTCGAGGCTCACCACGGTCGTGGGCTGCCGCTGCACGATGACCACGTCGGAGCCGAGGGCGTGCAGATCCTGCGCCACGTCGTGTCCACTCGTTCCCGTCCCGATGACCAAGGCCTTCCGGTTCTGGAACTGGGCCCCGGAGGTGTACTGCGTGGAGTGCAGGACGTCGCCGCGGAAGCCTTCGAGTCCGGGAAGGCGGGGACGATTGGGTATCCCGCTCACGCCGCCGGTCGCGATGACGACGTGCCGGGGTCTGAGGACCCGTTCGGCACCGTCGCGCCGAACGGTGACCGTCCACGTTTGCTCGTCCTCGTCGTAGGTCCCGCCGGCGAACTCGGTTGCGGTCCAGACGTTGAGTTCCATGATGTCGGCGTAATGCTCGAACCAGTTGCCCAGCATGTCTTTCGGGATGTAGGTGGGCCAGGTGTCGGGGAAGGGCAGGTATGGCAGGCTGGCCACCCAGGACTCGTTGTGCAGGGTGAGCGAGTGGTAGCGCTTGCGCCAGACGTCACCCACGCGTTCGTGCTTGTCCACGATCAGGGCGTCAACACCGATGGTGCGCAGCCGGGCAGCGATCGACAGGCCCGCCTGGCCTGCACCGACGATCAACACCTCGGGGGAGTGGTCGTCGTAGCGCTGCTCGTCCTGGCGGAGGTCGAGCCAGTTCTTTCCGCCGAATGTCCGCGAGTACGCCGTGCCGTGTGGCCGGTTGGCTCCGCGACGCTCCTCGAAGCCGGTCAGCTCCTGCAAGGTCGTCAACATGGTTCGGGCCCGCAGCGGCAGCCCCGACCCCAGATCGAGCCGCAGGACGCCGGTGCCGTGACCGAACGCCGTCTCGAAGGTGAACAAGCCCTCGACGACGTCGTCGCCAGCGCGGACGACGACTCGGGGTGGTGTGCGTCCGTGATCCGGGGTGAAGGCGTGCGCCTTCACGTCGCGGTTGCGCGCGATGAGGCCGGCGGCAGCCTCTCGGCCGCCGAGCGTGGTCCGGACGTCCCAGGTGAACGAGACGAGATCACGCCAGTCGGCATTTGGCATGAAGAGATCGGCCAGCCGGTCCAGGTCCTCTGTGTCCATTGCGGCTTCGAGGTTCTGGAGCCAGTCGGTGACGACTCGGAGGCACTCAGGTGTGGACATGTCGGTGCGGGTCATCAGCCCTCCCAGAGACGCCAACGTAACCTTGAACACACTAATCTGAACATGGCGTCATAGTCAACTTTGCGATGCTACGCTGCGTTCCGACAAGCGTCGATCGATATTGGAGGGTGCCGTGCCAACGACGGAGCAGGCCTCTCCGGTGACCGAGCGGGGCCGGCGGACCATGACCAAGCTGGTCGAAGCGGCCGCAGTGGTCTTCGCGCGCGAGGGCTTCCTGGACACCAAGATCACTGACATCACGGCAGAGGCCGGCGTCGCCAACGGGAGCTTCTACACCTACTTCGAGTCGAAGGAGGCGATCTTCCGCGCGGTCATCGATGAGGTGAACGAGCGGATGTTCACGAAGTCGCGAGTGCCCGCCGAGGCCGGTTCCAGTCCCTACCAACGCATCGAGCACGCCACGCGGGCATACGTCCGGGCCTACCGCGAGGAGGCCGGCCTGCTGATGATCCTGGAGCAGGTCGCGAGCTTCAGTCCCGCCTTTCGGGAGATGCGTCGGGAGACGCGGAAGTCCTTCCGCTCACGTACCGAGCGCGGCATCCGCCGCTTCCAGGAGGCGGGCCTGGTCTCGCCGAGCTTGCCGCCGGACTACACCGCGGCCGCGCTCATCTCGATGGTCAGCAACTTCTGTTATATGTGGCTGGTCCTAGACGAGGACTACGACGAAGAGACGGCCATCCTCACGCTGAGCCGGCTCTGGGCCCAGGCGCTCGGTATCGAGGTCGAACCGCGGACCGCGTCCAGCGACTCCTAGCCGTTCCGCCCGCAAGGGTGGGGAGGGCCTCCGCAGGCGGCTGTCCGGCAGCTCCACAGCCGACTGCGGAGGTCCTCCGTTCACCAAGAGCCCGCGCAGAATGGCGAGGCTGGACGGGCGTGCCTGAACGAGTGCAGGCACAGGATCCATGATCATGAAGGTGCTTACGCCTCGTGATCACCGGGAGATCCTGTGCCTGCTATACCAGCATGGCTGATCGAGCCACTGTGGGTCCAGTTTACCGCGCTGCTACCTGACCGGCCGACGTACGCCCCGACGCATCCGTTGGGCTGCCACCGCAGGCGGGTCGATGACCGGATCGTGTTCGACAAGCTGATTCAGGTGCTGCGGTTCGGCTGTTCCTACGAGGCGATCGCCGATGCCACCTGCTCGGCCGCCACGATCCGCGGCCGTCGTGACGAGTGGATCGGCCTCGGGGTGTTCGCCCAGCTCAAGCAGATCGCGATGGACGCCTACGACCGGCTCGTCGGCCTGGTCCTGGACGACATCGCCGTGGACGGCTGTATCACCAAAGCGCCCGGCGGAGGCGACTGCGCCGGACGGTCCCCGGTCGACCGGGGCAAGCAGGGAATGAAACGTTCATCAATGGTCGACGGTCACGGCATCCCGCTTGGCCGGGTCCTGGCCGGCGCGAACCGACACGACTCACCGCTGCTGGCCCCCACCCTCGACCGGCTCGACGACCTGGGCCCACTGCCGGAGACCATCACGGTGCACCTCGACGCCGGATACGACTCGGCGGTCACCCGCATGCTGCTGGCCGAACGCGGCCTGACCGGCGAGATCGCCCACAAGGGCGACAAGGCGCCCATCCAGGCGGGCCAACGGTGGCATGTCGAACGGACGAACAGCTGGCACAACGCGTTCAACCGACTGCAACGCTGCTACGAACGAACCGAGAAGGTCATCGACGCGTTCTTCGACCTCGCCGACGCGATCATTACCGTCCGTAGCCTGATCAGGCGAGCATGGACCACCTACCGGTGGGACAACCGTCCCACCCGCCGCCGATGATCACCACCAATCTGCGCGACCTCCAAGATCCGACCATTTCAAGATGTCGCGCGTGCACCATCCGCCGGGCGGCTCAGCGGAGAATCCGGGCGGGGTTGGTCACGAGCATCGTATGGATCTGCTCGGGCGTCACGCCACGCTGGAGCAGGGCGGGCAGGACATCCTCGTGGAGATGGTTGTAATGCCAGTTCGGGAGCAGGCGGGCCTTGTCGGCGACGTCGAAGTTGTGTGTGAAGCACGAGGCGTCGTGCGACAGCACCATGCGGTCCGCGTAGCCCTGCGCGCAGAGGTCGGCAACGGTCTGCACCCGTGCCTCGAACGGCAACATCAGGTCCAGGCCGAAGCGGTCCATGCCGATAAAGGATCCGGCGTCCATCAGGGAGCGTAGGTAGTCAAGGTCGGTCGTGTCGCCGCAGTGACCGATCACCACGCGTTCGAGATCCACCCCTTCGCTCCGGAAGACGAGCTGCTGATCGGTACCCCGCCGCGTGCCGGCATGGGTGTGGGTGGAAATGGGTGCCCCGGTCTCGCGGTGCGCGATAGCCGCCGCCCGGAGCACACGTTCGACTCCAGGCGTGAGGCCGCTCTGGTCGGTGGCGCACTTGATGATGCCCGCGCGGATGCCCGTCTCGGCGATCCCGGTCGTAAGGTCCTTGATGAAAAACTCGGTCAGCAGCTCCGGGCCGTCGACGAGCTTCCCGGGGCCCCGGAAATTGAAGAACATCGGGACATCGTTGTAGGTGTAAAGGCCGGTGGCGACGACGATGTTCATCCGGACCTGCTGGGCGACCTCGGCGACCCGCTCCACGTCACGGCCAAGTCCGATCACAGTGAGGTCGACGATGGTTCGGATGCCGTGGTCGTAGGCGCTCTCCAGCTTTTGGACGGCATCGGCCCGGCGGGCCGACTCGTTCCAGCGGCCGGGGTAGTTGCGCTCGACCTCGGTGTCGAGCACGAAGACGTGTTCGTGCATCAGCGTCTGGCCGAGTTCGCTGGAGTCAACAGGGCCGCGAACGGTGGGGACGGTACTCATGCTCTGCGCTCCTTTGGGCCGGTGGCTCAGGCGAAGGTGGGGAGGACATTGGAGCCGAGTTCCGCAATGGTTCGCTCCAGGCCGTTCTCGGCGATGGTCTGTGCGGGCAGCAGGACCCGGTCGACGCTGAGATCCTGCATGAACCGAAGGGTCTCGTGATCCCCGAGCCGGCTCGGGTCCTTCGTCCAGCGGGCAGTGATCTCCAGGCTGCCCACCCGTCCGGACGCCTCGAACTCCTTGCGGGCGCAGGCGACCAGCGACGCCACCGCCTCACGGTCGTAGCCGCCCGGGAAGAACCCGTCGCCGGTCCGACCGGCCCGCCGCGCAGCCACAGTGCTTGAGCCGCCAATATGGATCGGCACCGAGGCCCGGTGCGGTGAGGGTTCGCTGTGCACCAGGTCGAAGGTGAAGACTTCTCCCCGGTACGTGCGGGGACCCGGACGCCAAAGCTCGCGCATCACGGCGACTGACTCGTCCAACGCCGCTCCTCGCCGGTCGAAGCTGGCGCCCAGGGCCTCGAACTCCTCGCGGAGCCAGCCCGATCCGACGCCGAGCTCGATGCGGCCGCCGCTGAGTCGGTCGAGGGTCGCGATCTCCTTCGCCGTGATCAACGGGTTCCGCTGCGGGGCGATCATGATCCCGGTGCCGAGACGGAGCCGGGTGGTCGCGGCCGCGACGAAGGCCATCCAGATCAGGGGGTCGGCGAGCGGCAGGTCGTGCCGGAACCAAAAGCGCCCGTCAGGTGTCTCGGGGTAACGAGGCTCGTAGACCTCCGGGATGACCACGTGCTCGACGGTCCAGAGCGACTCGAAACCGGCCTGTTCGGTCAAGCGTGCCAGGTCACGTGCGCGATCGGGCTCGGCGAACTCACCGACGTTGCAATGGCTGATGCCGAATCTCATTGCTTCGCTCCAGACCTCGACTGCTTCGTGGCGACTACTTGACTCCGACGCCAAGTTCAACTTAGCTGTGAGTGCTACCACACTGTCAAGGCTTCAGCTCCAGCAGAAGGAGGGGGTATGCGAGTACCGCTCGGGCGACCCCGCGACCTCGACGGACCGCACGCGGGCATGGATGCGCTTTTCCACCCGCGGGCGGTGGCGGTCCTGGGCGCGTCAGGTCGGGAGGCGAACCCGTTCGCTCGCCCCCTGCACTACCTGGCGCAGTTCGGATTCGCCGGCGACCTCTACCCGGTCAACCCCGGGTACGCCGAGCTCGCCGGCATGCGCTGCTACCCGTCTCTCGCCGCATTGCCCGGCCCGGTCGATCTGGTGCTGATGCTGATTCCGGCGGCACGGGTGCTGGAGGAGCTGCCCGCCGTCGCGGCGGCCGGTGCGCGCGCCGCCGTTGTCTTCGCCTCCGGCTTCGGGGAGATGCAGGAGGGCCAGGCGCTACAGGCGCAGCTCCGGGACACCGCACGCAAGCTGGGCGTCCGACTGCTCGGGCCCAACTGCCAGGGCGTGATCCATACGGGCGAAGGGATGTTCGGAACGTTCACCGCCGCCCTCGAGCCCGGTCCCGTCGCCACCGGAGGGCTGGCCTACATCGGCCAGAGCGGCGCGGTCGGCGGATCGATCCTCAGCTTGGCCCGCGAGCGCGGCCTCGGAATCACCGCCTGGGCGAGCACCGGTAACCAGGCCGACCTGACGGCCGTCGAACTCGCCCGCTACCTGGTGGAGGAGGACGAGACTCGCGTCCTCGCCCTCTACCTCGAGACCGCCGTGGACGACTACGCCTTCCGCGACCTCGCCCGACGGGTCGTCGAGCTGGGAAAGAAGCTGGTCGTCCTGCGCTCTGCGGTGAGCCCTGCCGGTGCTCGCGCCGCCGCCTCACACACGGGCGCGATCGTCGGCGACGGCGCCGGCTACCGGGTGACCGTCCACGAGTTCGGGGTAATCGAGGCCGAGGACGTCGACGACCTCATGGCGCTCGCGCATGGCCTGACAATCTCTCCGCCGATCGCTGGCGAGCGGATCGCGGTCGTCACCACGTCAGGCGGCGCCGGTAGCCTTGCCGCGGACCAGCTCTCGGCTGTCGGCTTCTCGGTCGACGACCTCCCCGAAGAGACCCGAGCCGAGCTGGGCACTCTCGTGCCCAATTTCGGCGCCGTTGACAACCCGGTCGACGTCACGGCCCAGATCTTCCACGATAGCGACCCCTCGGCCTTTGTGGACGTCTGCGATCGCGTTTACCAGGCGGACGGTATCGACGCCGTGATGATCACCCTCACCCTCGTCACGGGGACGCTGGCCACTCGGATGGCCGAGTCCTTCGTAAAGGCCTGGCGTGACCCGGCAAAGCCCATCGTTCTGGTCTGGCTGGCGGCCCACGAGCAGACCGCCGAGGCACGGGACCTTCTGGCAAAGGCGGGATGGCCGGTTTTCGACTCCACCCGTCAGGCAGCCCGTGTGCTGGCCGCGCTCCGACGTCCGAAGGTAGTGGAGAACAGCTTCGCCTCAGCGACTTTCCCGGTCGACCAGATCCAGCAGGCGGCCGCGGGGATCGGTGCGGTGGTCACCGAGTCCGAGGGTGCGACCCTGCTCGGGCTCGCCGGGGTGACCCGGCCCGACTCGGTCCTGGTGCGTTCCGTGGACCAGGCGGAAGCGCTGGCCTCCCAGGTCACCGGGTCGAGCGTCCTGAAGATCCAGGCGAGCAGCGTGCTCCACAAGTCCGAGCGTGGCGGCGTGCGGTTGGGCGTACCTGCGGAACAGTTGGTGCGGACCTACCGCGAGCTGATGACGTCCTTCGAGGCCGAGCAGCCCGCGGGGGTATTGGTCCAGGAGACGGCCCCGATGGGCGTCGAGCTGATCGTGGGCGTTACGCGGTCCACCGGCGGCCTGCCGATCGTCACCGTGGGCCTGGGCGGATACGCCACCGAGATCTACCGGGACGCAGTCTCGGCATTCGCGCCGGTGTCCCCGCAGCGGGCCGAGCAAATGGTGCGTTCGCTGACTGCGGCCCCGTTGTTGACAGGTTTCCGCGGCAGCCCCCCGGTGGATCTGTCCGGTGCCGCACAGGCCATCTCCAAGATCAGTCTGCTGGCGGTGGCGATCGGTGAGCGCCTGAGCGACCTGGAGGTCAACCCGCTGCGGGTGACTCCCGACGGCCAGGCGATCGCCCTGGACTTCCTCCTGCTCCAACGGCCGGCAGCGACGCATGTTCCAACCAAAGAACTGTGAAGGAGAAGCCCGATGAACCCCTCGGTCACCCTTGAGCGGCACGGCAACGTGGCGCTCGTGACCATCTCCAATCCGGCGATCAAGAACGCGCTGACCATGGACATGGCCGGGCAGCTGGCGGATTGCTGCGAGCGGATCGACGGCGACGAAACCTTCGGGGCGGTGGTGATCCGCGGCGACGCAGGGACGTTTTGCTCGGGTGCGGACACGAACTCATGGCGAGACTCCTACGCCGAGGACGCCCTTAGCGACCGCGCGTACGCCGAGACCGACCAAATGTACGGCTCGTTCGTCCGGGTGGGGGAGCTTCGGGTGCCGACGATCGCGGCGGTGCGCGGGGCCGCCGTCGGGGCGGGGCTCAACCTGGCGCTCGCCACCGATCTGCGGATCGTCTCCTGCAGCGCGCGGCTGCTGGCCGGCTTCCTGCGCGCCGGCATCCACCCCGGGGGTGGATTCTTCACGATCCTGAGCCGGCTGGCCGGGCGTGAGGCCGCGGCCGGGATGGGGTTGTTCAGCGACGAGATTGACGGCGACCGAGCGCGCGACCTCGGCTTGGCTTGGCGATCCGTGCCGGACGGCGAGGTGGAGGCCACAGCGCTGGAAATGGCCGGGCGGATCGCCGCTGACCCGCTGCTGGCCACTCGGGTCGTGCGCTCGTTCCGCCTTGAGACCTCGGATCAGCCGCTTTCCTGGCCGGTCGCCTTGGAGTTGGAACGCGGGGTCCAGCTGTGGACGCAGAACCGTCGCCTCAACCGTCTGGCGGCCTCCGACCGCGCTGAGGCGGCCAGCCATGATTGATTTCGAGGCATCTCGGTTGACCGGGGCGGAGATCGCACTCCGCGACGAGGTACGTGAGTTCTTGGCCGCCGCGCGGCGCGAGAACCGCTTCTCCGTTGGCCTGGGCATCAACGCGGAGGCGAACACCGAGTTCAGTCGCGAGGTCGCCCGTCGCGGCTGGGTCGGGATGGTCGTTCCCAAGGAGTACGGCGGCCCGGGACGCAGCGCCGTCGACCGCTTCGTGGTGGCGGAGGAGATGCTGGCCGCCGGGGCCCCGATCAGCGCCCACTGGGTCGGCGACCGGCAGACCGCCCAGATCCTCCTGCGCTTCGGCACCGAGGAGCAGAAAAGGCGCTTCCTTCCGGCGATCGTCCTGGGGGAGGTCTGGTTCTGCCTGGGCATGAGCGAACCCGGCAGTGGATCCGACCTCGCCTCCGTACGCACCCGGGCCACCCGGACGGCGGACGGCTGGCTGGTGACCGGGCAGAAGGTGTGGACCTCGGGCGCGCACTACGCAGACTTCGCGGTGACCCTCTGCCGGACGTCGGCCGAGGGAAAGCACGCCGGGCTCAGTCAGCTGATCGTCGATCTGCGGGCCGACGGTGTCACCATCCGCCCGATCCGCCTGCTCAACGGGTTCCACCACTTCAACGAGGTCTACTTCGACGACGTCTTCGTTCCCGACGACATGGTGCTGGGAGAAATCGGCGACGGGTGGCGCCAGGTCACATCCGAGCTTGCACACGAGCGCTCAGGCCCTGATCGGTTCATGTCGGTCGTCCCGGTGCTGGAACTGGCCTACACGGCGCTGGCCGAGACAAGCCCGTCGGAGGAGGCGGAGCGTCTCATCGGACTGGTCACCGCGCGCTACTGGACCCTGCGCAACCTGTCGCTGTCCATCGCCCGCGCCCTCGACCGGGGTGAGACCCCTGCCGTCGAGGCGGCCCTCGTGAAGGACATCAGCACGCAGTTCGAGAACGACGTCGTCGAGATCCTGCGCGAACTCGTGGCGGACGACCTGGATCCGTCAGCCGGGGGGTTGCGGTCCCTGCTGGCGGACGCCGTGGTGACGGCCCCGACCTTCACGCTGCGCGGCGGCACCAACGAGGTCCTCCGCACCGTCATAGCCAAGCATCTGACCCGCACGTCGAGGAGCACCTGATGTCGGAGACGTCCGAGATGCTCGAGCAGGCGCTCGCCTCCATCTTCACCCGCTCCGGCTTGGGCCCGGCGCAGCGGGGCGCGATTTGGCCGGGTGACGTCTGGTCGGCCGTGGAGGCCGGCGGATTCACCTACTTCGACCTCGACGAGGGCGACATCGGCCTGGAGGAGATCGTCGGTGTCGCGACCTGCGTCGGCCGGCACGCTGTCCCGATCCCCCTAGTCGAGACCACCGGCCTGGTGTCCTGGCTGTTCGCCCGATCCGGCCTCGACCGCCCGGAGGGCCTGACCCTCAGCGCCGTCGCGCATCCGCTGGACGACCTCCGGACGGAGCCGCTGCCCGGCGGCGACGTCGAGATCTCCGGGACACTCCATCGAGTCCCGTGGGGGCGCAGGGCGGATCATCTGGTGGCGGTCGCGGATGTCCGGGGCACCGCCCGCACGGTTCTCCTGCCGCGCCCGGCCGAGGTCCGGACCGGAGAGAACCTGGCAGGGGAGCCGCGCGACACCGTCCTGTTCGACCGGGTACGAGTACCTTCTGCGGCGATCTCGGAGTCTGCGGGGCCGTCGCCCAGCGAGTTGCGCGCCCGCGGAGTCCTGCTGCGTGCCGCCTCTGCCGCCGGCGCCATGGAACGGGTCCTCGCCATGGTGCTGGCCTACGCCGACACGCGCGAGCAGTTCGGCAAGCCGATCCGGACCTTCCAGGCGGTGCAGCACCACCTGGTCGACGTGGCCGAAGCTGCGGCCGGAGCGATGCTCGCGGTCAGAGCCGCCGTGTTGGCCGACCCTGGTCAACGACTGCTGGCCGCCGCGTCTGCGGCCGTGACCGCCAAGGAGGACACGCGCAAGTTGAACCGGTCGGCTCACCAGGTGCTCGGCGCGATCGGCGTGACCGATGAGCACGAGCTGCCGGCCTTTACCACGCGGCTGTGGAGCTGGCAGGGGGAGTTCGGCACCAGCCGGGACTGGTCGATCTTCATCGGCCGTGCGGCGCTGAACAAGAGCCTGCCGAGCCTCTGGAGCTTGATCTCAGCGACAGAGGGGACCCAGGTCGGGTCTCCCCTCGGCGAGGTGGTCCCATGGTAGACCGCCAGCCCGATCTCCTGGTCGACGTCAGCGCGGACGGCGTCGCCTTCGTCCGGCTGAACCGTCCCGAGCACCTCAACGCCCTGAGTCGCGGCCTGCTGAGCGACATCACGACGGTCTTCACCGAGCTCGACCGGCGTCGCGACGTCCGGGCGGTCGTGCTGCAGGGGGCCGGTGGACGGGCATTCTCGGTCGGGGCCGACCTGAAGGAGATGCACGCCCGGGACACGGCCGAGGACCTGCCGTACGAGCCGATGCGTGAGGCCACCCGCAATCCGTACGAGACAGTGCTGGAGTGTCGCAAGCCGACGATCGCGGCGCTCGAGGGCTGGGTCGTCGGCGGCGGATTCGAGCTGGCGATGGCGTGCGACCTGCGCGTCGCCACAGACACCGCGCGGTTCCTGATGCCTGAGTCCAAGGTGGGCCTGGGCGCCAACTTTGGCAGTCAGATGCTTCCGCGGCTGGTACCCGCCGGCTTCGCCTTTGAGGTGCTCTACCTCGCCGAACCGTTCGACGCTGAGACCGGCCTCCGGATGGGGCTGCTCAACAGGGTCACGCCGCCCGAGCAGCTCGACGCGACGGTGCAGGCCTTGGTGGCGAGCCTCGTGAGCAGGGCCCCGATCACCCTGCAGCGGTACAAGGCGATGGTGCACCTCGGGTCGTCCCTACCGATCGCTACCGCACTACGCCTCAATCCCGGTCCCAGCCCTTACCTCAGCGAGGACCGCGCGGAGGGCACTGCAGCCTTCCGGCAAAAACGACCTCCGCAGTGGTCCGGCCGATGAAATCCCACCCCGTCTCCGTCGGCGATCACCCCACCGCACTCGTCCCCACCGGTTCGAAGGGAACAGCAATGAAGCCACCCCAACGGTCTCGCACCATATGCCGCTCAGTCGCCGTGGCCCTAGCCGCCAGCCTCGTCCTTTCCGCATGCGGAGGCGGTTCCTCGGGCGGCAGCAAGGGCGGCGGTGACATCAAGGTCGGCGTGATCGCCGCCCTGACCGGCATCGCCGCACCCTACGGCGTACAAAGTGTCAATTCCTTGCAGATGGGCATCGCCGACCTCAACGCGGCCGGTGGTATCAACGGACGCAAGCTCACGGTGGAGGTGCTCGACAACCGCTCGAAGCCAGAGGAGGTCCCCGCCCTGATGCGCCGGCTCGCATCTGGCGGTGCGAACGTCATCGTCGGAGCGTCGTCCAGCCCGGTGACCATCACCGCAGCTCAGACCGCCGACCAGTTGAAGGTGCCCCTGATCGTGCCGATGGAGGCAGCCGACGACATCATCGGAGCCGGTCGCAAGTACGTCTTTAAGCTGGCGCCCTCGGTTCTTGCGGACAACGGCTGGGCAGCACAGTCGGTCCGCGCCGTGATGGGGGCCGCGGAGAAGAAGGGCGAGACGCCGAAGACGGCGATGTTGATTTACGCCAGCGCCGGGGCCTTCCCGGACGCAAAGGAGGCGTGGAGCCGAACCTTGCAGAAGGAATACCCGGGCGTGAAGGTGCTCGACTCCACCTCCTATGACGAGGCGGCGACGACGGACTTCGCCCCGCTGGTCAGCAAGGCGAAGAATGCGAACCCCGACATCCTGCTGTTCGGTGGCAACCCGCAGGGCGCATTCCTCTTCTACCCGGCGCTCGCCCGATCGGGCTGGAAGCCCAAGGCGACGGTCGGTGTGCTGGGCGGGAACACCAACGCGCAGTTCATCCCGACGGTGGGTGCCATCGCCGATGGTGACATCACCGGCAACTACTGGACGTCCCTGCTCAAGTCGGCAGACGGCGCCAAGCACACGCCACAGGGCTACGCGGACGCCTACAAGGCCAAGTACAAGGGGCAGACACCCGACGGCGTCGGTGCCTACTACTACGCGTCAGTCGGGGTGCTGGCGGACGCCCTCTCGGCGGCGGGCAACCCGGACGACAAGGAGTCGATCACCTCGGCCCTCCGGGCCGTCGACATCGCCGGCATCAACGGCGACAAGAACGGGCTCTGGATCGTCAGCCACGGCGTGAAGTTCGACGCCAAGGGTACGAACGAGCGGGCAATCGGTCTCGTCACCCAGGTTCAGGACGGCAAGTACGTCCCGGTGTACCCGGCGGACGCGGCCGCGAACTCGACCGTCTACCCGAGGCCATAGGCGGATCGGGGAACCATGATGAAGACGGCCCTGTCGGTCGAAGGATTCAGTGTCTGGCGCGGACGGTCGGAGATCGTACGATCCGTCGATTTCGAGGTCGGTGAAGGCGAACTCGTCTGCCTGCTCGGCTCCAACGGAGCAGGCAAGACCACGCTCACCGAGGGGCTGCTCGGCGTCATCCCCGCCCGCGCCAGGAAGCTGGAGTTCCACGGTCGTGCGATTGCCGGTCTGCGGCCTTGGCACCGGGTGCGGGCGGGAATCGTTCTAGTCCCGCAGGAACGGTCGCTGTTCGCGGGAATGACCGTTCAGGAGAACCTCCTGGTCGGCGCGAATCCGAGGTCCAAAGCGGGCCCGTTCGACCTGGCGGCCATGTACGAACTCTTTCCGCGATTGAAGGATCGGGCCGGTCAGTTCGCGGGAACCCTGAGCGGTGGCGAGCGCAGCATGCTCGCCATCGCCCGAGGGCTCATGCTTCAACCGCGAACCCTGGTCCTCGACGAGCCTTCGCTCGGCCTGGCGCCGGTCATCGTGCAGACGATCATGCAGACAATCGGCGACATCAACGCCTCCGGCGTCTCGGTCCTGCTGATCGAGCAGAACGTCCACCAGGCGCTGCGGCTGGCCTCCCGCGGCTATGTGCTCGACGGCGGAAAGATCATCGCGGCCGGCACCGCGGAATCGCTGCTCGCCTCCAATTTAGTGGAGAACGGATACCTCGGATCCACGACCAGCTCACGAGAGGAGAGGTAGGTGATGACGCTTCTCCAGATCGCCACCACCGGGGTGCTCCAGGGACTGATCTACGCCCTGATCGGACTGGGCCTCTACCTGATCTTCAATGTCATGCGGGTGGTGAACTTCGCCCACGGCTACTTCGTCCTCATCGGAATGTACGGGGTGCTGTCCCTGGCGCCTCGGTCACTGGCCGACTATGCCGTGGCCCTGATCTTCGTGGCCGCGATCGCGGCAGCCTTCGGCTATGTCGTCGAACGCTTCCTGATCGAGTCGACCCTCGACGAGACCGGCCACGCGCAGTTGGTGATCACGCTCAGCATCGGCGTCGCCCTGCAATATCTCTTCCAGGTCCTCTATCCCGAGCCGTACCAGACCATCCGGAACCCCTGGCCGATGGAGGCCATCAACGCACTCGGCGTCACGATCAGCTTCGCCCGGCTGGCGGCCGGGGCGGTGAGCCTCATCCTGGCGCTCGCTCTGTCATGGTTGATCTACCGGACCCGCCTGGGCGTCTACATGCGGGCCTGTGCGGAGAGCCTCAACGGCGCCATATTCGTCGGCGTCAACGTTCGTCGGGTGTACCGCTTGACCTTCGCGCTGGGTGCGGCCGCCGCCGCAGTGGCCGGCGGGCTCCTGATCCCGTTCCAGCCGGTGTCCCCCCTGTACGGCCTGGAGCTGACGGTCAAAGCGTTCATCGTCGTCGTGATTGGTGGCAGCGGCGCGCTGTGGGGGACGGTGGCCGCCGGCATCCTCCTCGGTATGGCCGAGGCGGCCAGCAGCGTCTACATCAGTGGTTCCCTGGCCTCCTCCGTGATCTACACCCTTTTCCTCCTGGTCATTCTGTTCCGCCCCCAGGGCCTGGCGCGAAGGACGGTGGGCTCGGCATGAGATCTGTTCGTGGGCTCGTCTCCACCCCGCTCAACCGGGTGAACACCCTCGTCGTGGCCGTTGCACTCGTCGTGGCGGTGGCCTTTCCGCTGTTCGCCGAGGCGCCGATGATCGGCGTCGGCTTCGTCGCCCTGGTCTTCGCGACACGCAACCTCACCTGGAACATCGCCGGTGGCTTCGCCGGGCTGCTGTCGGTCGCGCACGCCAGCGCGTTCGGCATCGGTGCGTTCTCCGTCGCGGTGCTGACCTGGGGGCAGGGCTGGAACGTCTGGTTGGCGATCGTCGTCGGTATCCTGCTCTCGGCGACGATCGGTACGGTTGTCAGCCTGATCATGAGCCGATTCGGCGTCAGTGCGCTGTTCTTTACCCTGGGCACCTTGGCCCTGGCGATCGCGGTGTCCGGGATCGCGGCCTCGTGGAGCGTCACGGGCGGCGTTGACGGTCTGCAGAATCTCACGATGCAGGAGGGCTTTCTGCATCTGCAATGGTTCACGGACGCCACCCCGCTGTACTACGTCGCCCTCGGCTTCCTGATCCTCCTCACGGTCGGGGTGTCGTTCATGATGCGCCGCACCCGCTTTGGCCGTTCGCTGCCGTTCATCCGCGAGGATCCGGTGGTCGCGGCGAGCATGGGCATCAAGGTGGTCCGAAACCAGGCGATCGCCATGGCCATCAGCATGGGTCTCACCGCAATTCCCGGTGCACTCATGGCGCAGTACACGAACTTCGTCAGCTATGACTCGGTCCTCACAGTGGAGGTCGGTATAGCGATGCTCGTCGGCGCGATCATTGGCGGATCGGCCACCCTCGCAGGGCCGATCGTGGCCGGGATCGGCATCGCAGTGCTCGAAGAGTTGATGCGCTCCTTCGCCGTGTCCAGTTCCAACGTCTCCAGCTACACGCAGATCGCCTACGCGATCTGCGTCATCCTGATCCTTCGATTCGGTGGCGCCGGCATTGTTCCGCTATGGAACCAGGTAATCGTCCGCATCTTTGGTACCGGCGCGCCGCGCGCCCCGAAGTCCGAGGCTCCGTCCGACCGGCACGCACCCGATCGCAGCCACGACCCTGGATTGGTGAGCGAGCATGCTTGAGGTCACGACGATCGCCAAGAACTTCGGCGGTCTCAAGGTACTGCAGGACGTCTCCTTCACGGCTGAGCCCGGGCTGGTGACCGCCCTGATCGGCCCAAACGGCGCCGGCAAGTCGACGCTAGTAAACCTGATCGCCGGCGTGCTGCGACCGACGAGTGGATCGATTTTCCTGAACGGCGCGGACATCACCGGTCTGCCGCCAGCGAAGGTGTTCGAGGCGGGCGTCGCGCGGACATTCCAGGTGTCGGGCAACGTAGCCGGGCTGAACGTCTTCGAGTGTGTTGCGCTGGCGGCTTACCGACGCGCGAGCGGTTACCGGGAGGCGAATCGACTGGCTCGCGAGCAACTTGAGCGGTTCGACCTCTGGCAGTATCGGCGGGAGGCCATCGGCGACATCCCGTCAGCAATGATCCGGATCGTCGACTTCGCCCGCGGCATGGTCTCGAAGCCGAGGGTATTGCTGCTGGATGAGGTTATGGCCGGGTTGACCCCGCACGAGGTGGACATCGTGATCGAGCGAGTGCGTGAGTGCCGCGCGGACGGCATCGCCATCGTGATGATTGAGCACGTGATGCAGGCGGTGAATGCACTGGCGGACACCGCGGTGGTGCTCAATCATGGGCGGATCATCACCCAGGGAACGCTCGCCGAGGTGACCGGTCATCCCGATGTTCGTGAGGCGTACCTGGGCGCTGCCGGCTGACGCCGGCCCTCGCCTGACCGCCTGCCCCCTCCAGTCCGGCGCCTCGAAAGCGGCCGCAACGCATTTACGAGTGAGCAGCGGCCGAAAGTTCGGCTGTTTACCCAGCGCCAATCCCTACACCTGCACACCCCACCCCGGAGGGCCAGCATGCCCGAAGCAGTTATCGTCGCCACCGCCAGGTCTCCGATCGGCCGGGCGTTTAAGGGATCCCTCAAGGACGTGCGCCCCGACGACCTGACCGCGCAGATGCTCCGCGTCGCACTTTCCAAGATCCCGGCTCTTGACCCCGCTGACATCGACGACCTGATGTTGGGCTGTGGGCTGCCGGGCGGCGAGTCCGGCTTCAACATGGGCCGCGTCGTCGCGGTCCTGGCCGGTTTCGACCACCTGCCGGGCACCACGGTAACCCGGTACTGCTCCTCAAGCCTGCAGACGACCCGCATGGCCATGCACGCGATCAGGGCGGGCGAGGGTGACGTGTTCATCTCGGCTGGTGTTGAGACCGTCAGCCGCTTCACCAAAGGCAACGCCGACAGTCTTCCGGACACCAGGAACCCGGTGTTCGCCGAGGCCGAGGCCCGTACCGAGAAGCTCGCAGGCGGGGGGCAGACCTGGATCGACCCGCGCGGCTACGACGCGGTTCCGGACGTCTACATCGCCATGGGACAGACCGCGGAGAACGTCGCCCAGCTCAAGAGTGTCACCCGCGCGGAGCAGGACGAGTTCGGTGTCCGTAGTCAGAATCTGGCCGAGAAGGCGCTCGCGAATGGGTTCTGGGAGCGCGACATCACCCCGGCGACCCTGCCCGACGGCACGGTTGTGAGTAAGGACGACGGCCCTCGGGCGGGGGTGACGGTGGAAGCTTTGTCGCAACTAAAGCCGGTCTTTCGTCCTAATGGCACTGTCACCGCGGGCACCTGCTGCCCGCTAAACGACGGAGCCGCCGTGATCGTGATCATGAGCGATACAAAGGCCAGGGAGCTGGGCCTAACCCCCCTCGCCCGGATCGTGTCTACCGGGGTATCCGCCCTGTCGCCCGAAATCATGGGGCTCGGCCCAGTCGAGGCGTCGAAGCGGGCGCTCGATCGGGCCGGCCTGACCATCGACGACATCGACCTGGTCGAGATCAACGAGGCGTTCGCCGCCCAGGTCATCGCCTCCGCCCGCGACCTCGGGATCAACTTCGACAAGCTCAACGTCAATGGCGGGGCGATCGCGGTCGGCCATCCGTTCGGTATGACCGGCGCCCGGCTCACCAGCACGCTCATCAACTCCCTGCAGTACCACGACAAGCAGTTCGGTTTGGAGACCATGTGCGTCGGCGGGGGTCAAGGCATGGCGATGGTCCTCGAGCGCCTGTCCTGACCTGCCGAAACACCGACCGCGACACGTCCAGCGTGGCAGCAGATGAGCAACAGGCCCGAGGGCAACGTCGCCGTCGTCACCGGGGCCAGCGGCCGTATCGGTCCCAGCGAGCACCAGGCTGACGCGGTCACGCAGACATCGAGGAATTCGCCAATGGCCCCGCGACTGACCTCGAACGGAGCGTACGGAGGAAGAAGATCATGAAAACATTCAACGGGATCGACGAGTTCGAGCGGGCCGTCGGCAGTCACCTCGGCGACAGCGACTGGCATACCATCACCCAGGAGCAGATCGACCTGTTCGCCGAAGCGACCGGCGACCACCAGTGGATCCATACCGACGCCGAGAGGGCGGCCCGTGGACCATTCGGCAGCACCATCGCGCATGGCTACCTGACCCTCTCCCTGGTCCCGAAGATGATCTGGCAGATCTACACCGTCGAGGGGCTGAGCATGGGCGTGAACTACGGAGCCAACAAGGTCCGCTTCCCCTCCCCGGTGCCGGTGGGGTCGAGGGTCCGCGCAGGCGCCGAGCTCGTCGAGCTCGTCCATGGCCAAAACGGCGCGCGAGCGACGGTCCGCGTGACTATCGAACGCGAGGGCGGCGAGAAGCCGGTCTGCGTCGCCGAGGTCCTCTCGGTGCTGGTTTCCTGAGAGGGCGTCGCGTTCAAGTCTGTAATGGGGTAGCTGTTTCGGGTTGATGGTCACGCCAGGAGGGCGTCGATTTTCACGAGCAGTGCTCAACGGCTCTGAATCAGGGCAGTCGCAAGAGAAGGTCCAGCACCCGTCCACCACAGCGAGGGTGGGCTTGACCCGTTTCGACGGACAGGGTCGTTGTGTTGATCTTAGTTAGGCGGCTTGGTCGATCGGTAGCGGTTGTGAGCTGGTGGCCTCGAAAGCCGCAGGGCTGAGGTAGCCGAGGGTTGAGTGTCGGCGGCGGGTGTTGTACCAGCCGTAGCCGAAGATCGCGTTCTCGGCCTCGTCGCGGGTCCGCCAGCTCGTGCGGTACACGAGTTCGATCTTCAACGTCGACCAGAAGTTCTCCATCAGCGCGTTGTCGTACGAGTCGCCGACGGAGCCCATCGAGGGCAGGATCCCGTTGTCCTGTAAGCGTTCGGCGAAGCGGAAAGACGTGTAGTTCGATCCCCTGTCGCTGTGGTGGATCAACTGGCCGTCGCGGACATCGCGCGACCAGATCCCATATTCGAGGGCGGCGAGGATCAGGTCAGTGTCGCAGCGGTCAGACGTCTTCCACCCGACGATCCGGCGGGAGAACACATCCCGGACCGCGGCCAGCCAGAATACGCCCTCGCCGCACGGGATGCGGGTGGCGTCGGCGACCCAGAGCCGGTTCGGCCCGTCGGCGGTGAACTGCCGGTTGACCAAGTCCGGCGCCGGCGTATGCCGTGGATCCTGGCGGGTGGAGCCGCCGCGCCAGCCTCGACGCAGGAACGCCCCCTGCCAGCCCTGCTGCGCCATCAGCCGCTCCACCCGCTTGCGGCCCACACCGATGCCGTCACGGCGCAGCTGCCGGTGGACCCGGTCCGCGCCGTAGGTGCGCTCCGATGTCTCCCAGATCTCGTGGATGTTGGAGATCAACCCCAGGTCGACCACATCGCGGTCGCAGGGCTGCTCGACCTGCTTGACCCACGCGTAGTACGTCGAGGCGCCGATGTTGAGGACCCGTAGCAGGAGCGCGACCGCGAACTGGTCACGGTGTTCAAAAATGAACGTCATGACCGTCGCCGGGTCGGGTCGAGCTCCGCCGCGAAATACGCGCTCGCAGCCTTCAGAATCTCGTTCGCCCGCCGCAACTCGGTGACTTCCCTACGCAGCCGGCGGTTCTCCTCGGCCACCTCGCTGGTCGGCCGATCGGTGCGCTCACCCGCGTCGGCCTCGGCCTGACGGATCCAGTTACGCAACGCCTCGTGATGCACGCCGAGCTGCTCGGCCAAGCGCCGGATCACGGGCTTCGGGTCCGACTCGCGGTACAAACGCACCGCGCGCTGACGTAGCTCGTCGGGGTACTTCTTCGATGCTGCCACGGACGACTTCCTCCCCACGGCCATCAGACCATGATCAAGAAGCTCCATGAAAGCGGGGGTGGCTCACACCGAACTGGGGGCGAAAGGCACAGCTCCATCGGCACGAGCTCGCATCGAGTGACATGGCTGCCGCCTGGGAGTTCGCCTACCGAAGGCTACGTCCATCCGTGAGCTTCCGCGTCCGCTTCGCCGCAGACTAGTGAGTTCCGAGGCATCGAGATGGTTGTCCCTGCACAAGGGCAACCCGTCGGAGGAAGTCAGGGCTGGCGCCGAAGAAGCAACTTCAGCAACTGGAATGCCCGGGTTCGGCGAGCATTGTCCCGAGACCAGACGTACACACCAGCAAGAATCCACACTGGCGTGGTAGCCAGCAGAACCGCGAAGTTCACAAGTTCCATCACTAAGGACCTCCTCGGCACCAACGGGGCAGGCATATGTTGAGCGGACGACCGTGCCAGATGGGAGCCACTCACGGACTGAACCCAACCCTGAACCATCATCAAAGAGGTCTGACGCCGCGCAACTTATCCGGACGATCGACAACGGGGTCTGACGAATCTTTACCGCCGCTTACGTCCTTTTACAGTGAAGTGGACCAGGGGGTGACTTGTTTGCTCAGCAGTCATGAACGGCCGTAGAGTGATGTGGATGTCCCTCGACCTTCCCTCCATCGACGACCTCGTAGGAGACCTACGCGCCAAGGTGAAGCGCCTTCACCGCATGAACGGGGAGCCGAGCACCCGCGAGCTAGCCCGGCGGACGGGCGGTGCAATCACGCACACGACCGTGCACGCAGTGCTTCGATGTATTCGGTTGCCACGTTGGGGCCCGCTCGAACTCGTCGTGGAAGCGCTCGGTGGCGAGCAGAGTGAGTTCCGTCAACTATGGGTGGCGATACGTGATGCCATGGATGTTGTGTCTGCAGCAAGCGCACAAAGTGGACTTGCGAACTCCGGATCCAGGCATATTGCGCAAAGCGAAGACGTTGACAAGAAAACTGAAGATCGCGCGATAAGTGTTGCATTGCGCGACAGTGCGCTCGCTGTCGTGGCGACTATGCTCAAGGCCACGCCAGAGCAAGTTCCGATGGACGCCGATGGCGACATCAACATTCGTTCCGGTTCCGCAATGGTATTTGTGCGCGTGCGTGACAACCCGCCACTGGTCGAGGTGTTCTCGCCAGTTTTAACCGAGGTGGCATCAACAGAGAAGCTGTATGCGAAGTTATCTGAAGTCACAAACCGACTGTCTATCGGCAGGATCTACTATGCAGATAGTACAGTCTGGGCCTCCATCCCGGTTTTTGGCCGAAACTTCCAAGCAGTGCATCTGATGCTCGCGGTTCAAGTCATGACAGGGCTGGCCGACGAGTTGGGCCACCGACTGCATGGCGAGTTCGGCGGTAAGGCCTTCTTTCAATAGCTTCGTGGAGCTCTTGACACTCTGAGCCCTGCCACAATGAGCTTTTTCAGCCTGACCTTGCAGCCATCGCGGGGTGTCTACCCGATGGGCGATAGCTACGACGCTCCGGTTAGGACACGGTCAATCAAGACCCGAAGCCGCGACCGGGGTAACACTGCGGTTTCACCCCGCCACGATCGCGTTGTCCAGCCGTGCCCTGAACCCCCTCGCCCACCGCACTCGCAGCCACCCAAGCAGCGCCGCCCTGGCCCATCTCGCAACAGCGACACCTACGCCTGAGATTGCGGATGCCGGCGTTGATCCACGAGACCGGCGGGCAGGCAGCCGCCTACCTGCGTCCGCGGCAACGCCCTAGGGCCTGTCCTGCCGATCATGGAAGCCATATGACGGCGGCGATCAGGAGCAGGCTGGATCGGTAGAGGGATGCGCGTTTGGCGTATCGGGTGGCCAGGTCGCGCCACTGCTTGAGCCGGTTGAAGCAGCGTTCCACGACGTTGCGCTTGCGGTAGATCGCCTTGTCGAAGGCCGGTGGCCTGCCGCCGGCGCTGCCCTTGGCGGCCCGGCGGGCGACCTGGTCGGACCGTTCTGGGATGACGTGCCTGATCCCGCGTTGGCGTAGAGCGCGGCGGGTCGAGTCGTGCGCATAGCCCTTGTCGGCGATCAGCACCTCGGGTCGTTTGCGGGGCCGTCCGGGGCCGGGTTCGTTGACCCGGATCGCGTCGAGCAACGCCAGAAGCTGGGGGTTGTCACCGGCCTGGCCTGGGGTGAGCAGGATCGACAACGGCCGGCCGCGTCCGTCGACGGCGAGGTGGATCTTCGTGCTCAACCCACCTCGGGACCGACCGATGGCCTCGCCAGCTTGCGCACCAGGCGTCGCCGGACTTGATGGGGAGCCCCCTTTTTGCGGGCGCCAGCGGCATGCTGGTGCGCCCGCACGACCGACGAGTCGATGCTGATCGTCCACTGCACCGGTGTGCCGTCGTCATGCACCTGCGCCGCGGCGAGGATCCGATCCCACGTCCCGTCGGCCGTCCACCGGCGCAGCCGTTCGTGGCAGGTTTTCCACGGTCCGAAGCGTTCCGGCAGGTCACGCCACGGCGCACCCGTACGCAGCTTCCACAAAATCCCGTTGATGACCTGACGGTGATCCCGCCACCGCCCCCGCGCACCACCCGGCTCCGGAAGCAGTGGCGCGATCACCGCCCACGCCTCATCGGTCAGCTCACCACGACGCACCACCGACACATCGTCAACGATCAACCACTACAAGATCGGCAGGACACGCCCTAGGCATAATGGCGATCATGGAAAATGATCTATCGCTTGCTCGCCGTGCTGCTCTGACCGGCGCCGCAATGGGTCTGCGGTACTTCGCGACCCTCGCTCAACTGCCCCGGGAACTGAAGTCGGACGGCAGCGTGGTGACGGAAGCTGATCGCGCTGTCGAAGCGGCTATCCGAGAGGTGTTGGCCGACGCGCGGCCCGACGATGCCGTCCTCGGCGAGGAGGAAGGGCAGAGCGGTCGGGGCAGGCGCCGTTGGGTCGTCGACCCGATCGACGGGACCGCTCTGTTCATCGCTGGTGACGACCGGTGGTTGGTGCTCGTCGCGTTGGAAGAGGCCGGCGAGATCGTCGTCGGAGTGGCAGCGGTACCCGCTCAAGGCAGCATCTGGTGGGCGCAGCGGGGCAGCGGAGCATTCCGGGCGGACTTCTCCGGACCGACGACGACCGACGAGCGACAGATCACGGTCGACGTCGATGGACGAGAGGCCCTACGTGGAAGTCGACTCGCTGTGATACCCACCGACGACGAACTCCTCCCGGCTGAACGCGAGATGATAGCGCCGCTGAGCGTCATGACATCGACCCTGCCATGGAGCATCCATGCCGCGCTGTTAGTGGCCAGCGGGCAGTTGGACCTCGCCATCCAGGCTCGGGGACAGGTGTGGGACTACGCAGCCACCTCACTTATCGTTGAAGAGGCGGGCGGGCGCTACAGCGGGCTCGACGGGCAGACGCAGCCCCACCCCGGGCCAGCTCTATTCGCGCGCAGCGCCCACGTGCATGCCGCAGCACTCGAAGTCCTGAGGGCCGGCGCTCATCCATCGACCGAAGGCCTTTAGCCAACAGGTTCGATCTTCCGCCAGGTCGACAGGTCCGGCCAGTCTGTCCGATGGGCAATGGACGCGACGCTCGACACCCGCAGTCGCATCGGTCGACCGGTGAGCACGCCCACGATCGCTGCGCCTTGTCAGCGGCATGAGCGCACGACTCGCCAACTTCGAGGGAGGCCGGTTTCGTCGGCATGGTCGACAGCGGCTGATCGCCGACCGACACTGGGCAGGTGGAAGCAGAGGCCGCCGAGCAACGCGAGTCGCAACCCGCGGTGATGCCGGGCTGACCTACGGCCGAGCGGGGCATCTCATCTTCACCGAGGGGTCGGGTATCCCTGATCCGCCGCTGTCCAGGGCGTTGCGGAGCACTGCGGGCGACTCGCTGTTCGGCGTCGTCGTTGGCTTGGTGATCTGCCTGGCGGCGGTGGGCTTCGGGTGGGCGGAGCACGCGGGCACAGCCGCCCTGGCCGCTGCCGGGACCCCTCGGGTCCGCCGGGGATACCGCCTACGAGTGACGATCTTCTTTCTGGTGACGGCTGCGGCGTGCCTGGTAGTCGGCGTCGTTGTTGAAGACGGGCTGCGGGCGCCGTGGGACTTGTTCTTGCCGCTGGCCGTTGCCCTGTCCGTCGGCAGCCTCGCGGGGACGGCTGCCGCCTACCTGCCGTGGCGAAGTCGTCAACAGCGAGGATAGGAGCGGCAGCCTCGAACCCCGAGCCCGAACATCCGCCGTCGTCACGGCGGCGCACGATCCGCGGCAGATCAGGATGTTGGCGGTGGTCGGCGGTGACGACAAGCCGAAGTTGGGTCAGCAAGACTACGGCTGGGGTTGATCGTGGCCATTTGGGGGGAGTCGCAGTGACGGCTACGTCGGATCGTGGAGTGGCGCCGGTACACGTCTCGTTGGCGGTCTATCCCGGTACGTTCGATCCGTTCACCCCGGGCCACCTCGACCTGGTGGCCCGGGCCCGGGTGATGTTCGACCAAGTCATCGTGTTGCTGGCGGTAAACGCCGATAAGCAACCAACCGCCGAGGCCAACACCAGGGCCGCACGCGTGCGCGACGCCATGCCGGCAGCCTGGGGCAATGTCGAGGTCGACACCTGGACCGGCCTGACCACCGTCTACTGCTCGCGCCGCGGTGCCACGGTCATCGTCCGCGGCGTGCGCACGGCTGCGGACCTTCGCTACGAGTACCAGCTCGCGGCGATGAACGAGCAACTCGGCATTCAGACCGTCTGGTTGCCCGCGCGTCCACAGCTGGCCGCCACGTCCTCAACGGTGGCACGCGCATACCGCTCGGCGCAGTCGTCCCGTCCGTCGCATAAGGCTAAGGAGTGACGCCCGGTCGGTGGCAGATGAGGGGCGTCTGTGGCGTCCATCGCGAGCGAAACTACTCGATCGCCACGGCGTCGTAGCCGCGCGGCGCACCGCATTGTCGTACTCTGATCGCCGTAAAACGACAGGCTCGAAGGCCGCGTAGTCGCGCTGCGAGCGGAAGAGCTGGGCGAAGCCTCGCCACGCGCTAAGGCCGCCTTGTTCAGGCGTTTCTGCACCAATCGCAACGAAGGCTTTCAACATGGGACGTCACTCGTAAGGCATAGAGCACGAGCGGAGCAGGGGACGAAATTTCGGACCCGAAAACCTATCTTTCAAACTCGGAGGACACCCGTCAAGACTGCTCCTTCGTGAGCCAGTCCTTCGCCTTCTGTGAAAACCTGTCCGGATACTCCTTCTGAACAAACTCCAAGAACTGCTGCATGCCTGCCGACTGGTCGTTGCCGTACGAGTCCTTTGTCGGTAGATCCAGCAAGCGATCGAGGTCAGCTTCGGTGAGCTCGTCGACCACGAGCTCAAGCCGCATCAGCACGATGTTGCTGTGGTCGTAGCTCCGGGTGAAGTCAGCCTCGTCCAGCCACTTGTTCTTGAGCACCTTACGCACCGCCGAGGACTGAACTTTGGCAGGCAGCGTCAGGCTTTGCAGCCACTTGCCATCCTCGAAGTCACGATAAAAGGCGCCTGCGGTTCGGTAGCCCTGGCGCTTGGTGAGAACCAGGTCTTCCAGCTCCTTGATCGTGTCTTCGCCGACGTATCGCGTGATCAGGTCGTAGGCGAGGCTCGCCAACGAGATGTAGTGCAAGGCAAGGTTGGGTTCGAGAGGTGTTGCCGGCGTGTGGGCCTTCTCGTTTCTGAGATGCTGGACACCCAAGTGTAGGTATCCGATACCTCGGAAGAAGTCTGCTTCCGCGTCGTCGGAAGGTGTCGCTTTACCGAACAGAGCTTCGTAGTGCGCGTTGTTCTGGGCGCTGTTGTTGAAGACGTCCGAAGCCTTCTCCTTGCCCGTGATCTCGCGGAGCTTCCCGCGCACCATCTTGTAGGACTCCTCGACTGCATGGAAGTAGTCCCCGGTCGCCAGGTACTGCCCGATGTGGTTGTAAATGTCCCCGTGGATCTCGATCTGAATCTTGTTCTTTGAAACCGTCGCTTCGGTAGTGAAGATGGCGGGCGTGGGGTCAGCTACGTCGTCGTCCGACGCTGTCTGCCCTCTACCAGCAGACGGTGCACCCTCGAGATCCCCCGCGACCCTTCGGATCCTGGCGATCTGGTCGTCCGTGATCTCCTCGCGGAAGCCTGAGAAGCTCGGAGCAGCCTGTTTCGCTTCGATGTAGTCCGCGAGGGTACCGAGCGTTGACGCGACCTCGGAATCTGAGCCGATCTTCCACAGCGTCCTCAACCTGTTTGCCTTTGACACTCCGTACTCGGCGTACTTGTCCTCGTAGATGTCGATCGCGAGGTCGTCGAATAGCTGCGCCAATGATGTGTTTGTGAGGTCGAGGACATATCCACCACTCATGCCCAGCACAGCCTCGAGGAAGGTCTTGTCTGGCAACGACAGCTTGCTCACGACTCGTGGCTCCTCTTCTCGGCCTGTCGTTCCGTGGTGGGCCAGCATGATGACGTCTGCCCATCAGCACGACCGAGCACAGGATTATCGTCAAGATCGGGTGTGCTGCCATCGGCACGGTCGGACATCCGACACCCCAACCTCCGTCATGCTCCGTAGCGAGCGGTTGGCGGCAGATCAGTACGTGGCTAGAACCAATCGATTTGGCGCAACTGGTCTACCTCCACACTCCATGCGACGCGAGCTCGAGGAAGACGCACTGAACGCCGGCAAGTGTCAGTGGCGGTAGTATTACCACATGGCAAGGAAGGGTCGCGATCTTGAACTTCTCATCGCTCATCTTGAGCGGATATTGGCGAGCGTTCCGGTTGACATCAAATCACCTGATTTCATCTACGATCGTGTTGCCGAGGTGCGGCGAGAAGTTGACGTAGCAGTTCGTGGCACCGTCGCTGGCGCTGAGATACTGGTCGTGTTCGAGTGCAGAGATCGCACCCGCCAGGAGGACGTCATGTGGATCGAACAGCTCGCCACCAAGCAACGCAACACAGGAACTAGTACAGTCGTTGCGGTTTCCTCTGCCGGGTTCTCTCCTGCCGCGTCCCGGGTTGCCGCGCATGCCGGGATTCAGTTGCGCGTGCTGTCGGAAATCGCCGCCACCGATCTATTCAAATGGATGGGCGTCCGTACGATGGAGGTCCGTCTTCGAACGTTCCGTATCACTCATGCCAGTGTCGAGCTGGACTCGGGCCTTGCGACTGATGTTCACCTCACCGAAGCCGCAGTGGCCAGATTTCAGTCGATGACGGATGGCACTCCCGTTTTATGGTCCAAGACCGATGAGCGACTCGTCTCGTTCCACGACGCCTGGCTCGCACTTGGACCGCAGGCATTCGAATCAGAGTTAGATTCCGGCCTTCGCCGGAATCTAACTCTGAGAGTTGCCTATCGAAGTCCGGAGAAGCGGTATCAGGTCGAAACAAATGCAGGGCTCGTTGACATCGAAGAAATAACCTTCCGAGGCCTGTTCTTCTTCATCGATCAGACAATCTCTATCAACAAGATATTTGAGTACAAGCAAGGGGAGAAAACGCTCGCCGAGCGAGTCACGTTTGCAATCGACATCGGCTCAGGACCCGTCAATCTAGTCTTCGACCGGACAGAAGACGGGAAGCTTTTCAGTGTTTCCGCCATCGAGGCGGACGGATCTCCGGCCGCTACACCGATCGCATTCGAGATCCGGTTAGAGGCATTGATGTCCTGAGGTCCGAAGGATCAATTTCACTCGCCGCGGACGCGTACTCATCGGCAGATCCGGGCACCGCCGTCCCCGCATCCGGTGACTTAGCGTAGTCAACGAATGCTCGTGGCCTGCGCTCGCGGACGTACCGACGTCAATGGCTGCTGTGTACTTCATGGCGTACGCGGCTCTGCAGTTCGAGGCGTACGCGGACAGGAGCTGACGACGCGAGCCGTGGAGGAGCGGCTGGATGCCTATGTCAGCGCCCTGATGGACGCGCTGGGCTGGGCCAAGGCGGCCCGGGCGCGGCCTGGACCTCATCGTTACCGCTTAACCAAGCGGGAAGTCGACGTTCGGCGGCGGCATGTCATGATCGGTGGGCGACCTGGACGTGACGGGTTCACCTCAAGGACCTGGAGCCTTGCAGCGGGATGACGGAGCGGATCGCGGAGTCGGCGGCCTGCCGACGCAGCGCAGCGTTCTCCGCGGCGAGGGCGGCGATGACGGTCGCCGCAGCGTCGAGCTGGTCCTGCAACTCGCGGTATCGAGTTCGGCTGGCCGTCAGGTCGCGGCGTAGACGGTCCAGCTCGTCGTCGCGTTTTCTGGCCGTGGCTGCGGCTGGACTGTCGCTGACCCGGGTGTCCCACTCGGCCAAGATGTCACCCGCGCGGTTCATGGTGGCGCGGCTGACCTGCGCCTCGCGGCAGAGGTTGTTCTTGGTCAGCCGCCCGTCGGTGTGGTTCGGTGCGCCGGCGAGCAGGCGCTGCATTGCGTCGAGCAGCCGCTGCCGGGTGGCGGGGGAAACGGATCCGCTCATCGGCCTGTTCGCGTGAGGACGTGGTCGACCTCGGTCAGCTCGGACTCTATGCGGCGCCGATGGTTGGCCGCTAGGGTGCCGGAGTCCAGCAGCCGGTGCAGCGAAGATCGTTCGGCGGTCCAGATCGGGATGTGTTCGGTGGCGATGATGCTGTTGGCGCACCGTGCGGGCTGGCAGCGGTCCAGCAGTGGCCCGCGGTGCCCGGCCGGGGTGATTGCGTCTTCGAGGCATTTCGCGCCGGCCGGGTCGTCGTCGTTCATGGTGCAGTGGTTGAGTTTGCCGAAGCGGATGGAGATGCGGGTGCGGCGTAGCAGGTCGTGCTCGACGCGGATGTCGCCGCGGCGGGCTTGCCCGGTGGTGCGTAGCTGTTCGGCTTGCGCGCGGATCGTGGAGAACGCCTCGCGCAGGCGATCGGCGCCGGGGCCGTAGCCGATGGGCTGGCCGCTGGTGTCGGCGTTGAACAGCTCGGTGAGTCGGGCGAAGCGCCGGTCGCTGATGGCGGTGTCGAGGTGCTGGGCCCAGGACGGGTCGGTGTCCATGTAGCTGCCGGTGACCCGGTTCGCCAGTGCCCGGGTGGCGACGTGTTTGAGCTGCATCCCGACGGCGATCTCGGAGCCGGGGAAGTCGCGGGTGAGCATGGCCATGGTGCGTCGGAACATGTGCGGGGTGACTTTGCCGTCCGGGATTTCCTCGAGGCCGCTGACATGCCGCCATCGGTTGATGTGGTTGATGAAGTCGACGATGGCGGCGATGCTGGCGAACCCTTCGCCCGCCCGGGTGCCGGTCACGGAGGCGAAGGTGAGCTCGTCGTGGCGCGAAAGCTGGCCGGCCAGCGCGATCGCGTGGGCGACCGGCTCGGTGATCCACCAGTGCTTGACGGGTAGGTCCGGGTCGAGTTTCTGCCGGACGGACCTGACCGCGGGGCAGCCGTAGTAGTCGACGACCGCATCCTTGGTGATCATGCGTATTTCTGACTCGCGCATCATCGACAGGGCCGCGGTGAACACGAAACACGCGTTGCGCAGCATGACCTGTTCGATCGCGATCTGCCGAGGACCCAAGCTGTCGTGCCAGGGTCCGCGGCTGCCGTCCGGCCGGGTCACCATGGCCAGATCCGGCAGCAGGCCGGGATGGCAGCGGCCGTCGGCGATCAGCCCGGCGACGGCGTCCCTGCGGCTCTGGCCGTGCGGCTTGCCGGGTTGGAAGAATGTCGGCCCGACACCGATGATGCGGGCAATCACGCTGAGGTGGGCGACACTGCCGCCGCTTTCACCGGGCCTGGCGCGGCGTATCGGCACGGTCGTCGCGGGATCGGCGAGCCAGACGTTCAGGCGCTGGTCGCCGCCGATGTCGGTGACCGGCCGCGTCTGCAGGTCGTCGCAGGAGGCGCTGGCGCGCGTGATGTCGGCGGCGAACACGTTGATGTAGGTCGAGCAGTTGCGGATCAGCGGGAACCAGGCCTGCGGCGGGATTGCCGGGGTCCGCAGCGGCGCGACGATCGGCTGGTTCGCCACCGCGTTGGGTGAGCGGCCGGGCCAGGGGTCGCGGGCCAGGCCTCCGCCGGTCAATGCGGCGCGTAGCCGGTGCAGGGCTTTGATGACGTGCACGACGTTGCAGATGGTGCCCGGCTCGCAGGTCTGCTGCCGGTGGGTGACGTAGGCCTTGAGGTCGTCGTCGTTCCATTCGCAAAGATCTGCTGGCAGCCGGCGCTCGGCGCCGAACGCGGCCAGCGGGCGCAGCTGTGCGACGCGCTGGGTGACGGTCATCGCCGAGAGCGGATCAGTGCGCAGATGAACGCCGGCGGCCAGCACCGCGGGATGGCCGGGGTTGAGCCAGAGCATCGCCAGTTCCCGAGCCAGCAGGTTCCAGCGCCCGGGCAGGTCGTGCAGCAGCACCCGGAGCGCTGAGCGGGGGTGATGGGGAGCTTTGTGCACCACGTCGTTGAGGTCCCAGCCGACGGTGTCACCGAAGCGAGGGACGGCCGCGCCGGCCAGCAGAGGGTGCGACTGGATCACCAGTTCATCATCGCGGTAGAACGATGACCGGCCGGTGAGCGGCGAGGCGGGGCTGGTCATGCGTCGAACTCCACTCTGCTGGCCAAGGGCAGTTGAAGGACGAGGCCGTCCTCGGCGATCTGCCGCCGCGCGTCGCGCAGCTCGGTGTCGGTGCGGGATCGCAGCACCTCTAGCAAGGTCGCGCGACTCTGTCCCCACAGCGCGTGGAAATGGGTGGGTGTCAGTCGCAGGGCGAGCTGGTCGAGGTGCTCGGCGAACAGCAGCAGTTGCGGCAGGTTCGACGGCAGCACGAACGCGTTGCGGCATTCCAGGCAGCGCAGCGGCGCCACCGGGCAGAGTTGCCCGGGACGGCCGAATGGTGAGGTGAACGGGTCCGAGCAGTCGGTGACGCCCATGTTGAGCTGCCCGGTCCGCAGCGCCTCGATGTCGGCCGGTTGTAGTCCCAGCGCCGACGCCGAGCCAGGATCGTTCAGCGACCGGGTCGCCTGCTCGTCCAGCACCGTTGGGCCGGCCAGCGCCGTGTCCAGCCAGCGCCGCTGCGCGGTGGTGATCACGTCCCCGGCGATCACCCGCAGGGTCGTGCCGTGCGCGTAGTGGCTGCGGAAGGTCTGCTCCGAGTGATCGTCGGCGATATCACTGATGCGCCCACCGAACGCGATCGCCTTCTCCACCTTGGTGGACTTGCGCAGCCGGCGGATGTCGGCCGGACCGGACACTGTTATCCCCTGCAGGCGCAGCCAATGGGTGAAATCGAGACCCTTCGACCTCGTCAGCAAGCCCGCCACCACCTCCGTGCCAGGAAGTGACGCCCGCAAGAAAAGCGGAACCGGCGAGATCCCCACCCGGTCGGCGAGCGGCCGGTTCAGCTCCAGCAACGCCCGGATGATCTCCGCAGCGTCCAGCCGCAGGCCTGGCGGATGCAGCTGCCCCGCCGGGGCAAGATCGGAGGAGAAAGCTTGACGCGCTCGGACGTTGGCGCGGGCTTTGCTGAAGGTGATCGTGACGCCGCTTGGGCCGAACTCGAGGTCGTCCTCGGTCAGCCCGGTGATCTCCTCCGGGGCGCGCCCGGTCGCCGCCATCAACAGGATCCGGTAGGCGTGCAGGTCCATCGCGGTCAGGAACAGCTGAGCCACCAGGAAGCGCAACAGACTGCGCGTGCTGTGCCAGGCACCGTCGGGCGCGAGCCGATGCAGCACTTCTGGCAGCTTCGGTGCGCTCGGCAGACGAGCCGGAATCTGCTCGCACGGATGAGCACCGGTCCAGATCGCCCACAACAGATTCTCCGCCGCAAGCCACCCGCCGCGGGCCGGATCGGTGCCGGTGGCAGCCAGCTCACGCCCGGCCCGGATCCGGGCTTCCGTCGCCCGGCGAGCCGCTGACGCGACTCTGATCAGCGTCTTCTTGTCGGCGCGGCTGAACTCGTCCAGCTCGCTGCTCGAGCCGCGGCGAACCCCGAGGGCGCCGTCGATCCAGCCGCTCCAATGCCCGGCCACCGGCCGGTCCGGGTGCTCGGCGCGTCGGGCGATCAACGCCCGAACCCGCCCGGCGTTCCAACCCGGCGTCCGCGATCCTGCCCGATGCTGCGACGGCAGGACGCGGACCCATCCGGTGACCGCCTGACGCAGGTCCGGGTCGTCGCGCGCAAGGGACGCCGAGCCGGCGCCGGGGACCTCAGCGTCGACATAGGTAAGCAACGCCTTGATCGCCGTCAGATAGGCGCGGGCCGCGCCCTCGCGCAGCCGCGCGGCCTGCGCCAGCTCCACCCACTCATCGGCGAGCTCGCCCGCCAGCCGCGCGCACCGGAACGCCGCCGGATTGAATGACACCGCCACTGTCGCCGACCGCAACCCCGACGTGCCGCTGGCCGGCACCGTCACCTGCCGCACCCCGATCCGATCGACGCCCGGCTCCACCCGGCGTTCGGTGGGGAATCCGGACGTATGTTCACCCCTGCGCGGCATGGCCATCCCTCGTTGTCATCAGCTGCCGGGCGATCTCGGCGTAGGTCGCGCCGCCAGCCGCGGTCCAGCTGCGAAATGCCTCGTGGACATCGCGCATCGGGTCCTTCAGGTAGCGGATGTAGCGGTAGGTCGTGGCCGGGCTGGCGTGACCGAGCCGCCGCTGCACCTGCAGCAACGGGTTGCCGCTCATGTGATCCAGCAACGTCGACATCGGCACCCGCCGTCGTCGGTGTTCGTCCAGGGCCACCTCGGTCAGATAGATCAGCAGCCGCAGGGCGAACGTGTGCCGCAGATCGTGAAAGACCCAGCAGCGGCGCGGTACCAGCCCCGCCGACTCCTCGTCCGTGTGAGCCTTCATGCGGTTCCAGGCCGCCCAGCGCACCCGGTCCCAGCCCGAGGCCGTGAGCATCCGCCCGCCGGTCCCGACGAACAGCGCCAGCGGGTCCAGGCCGTCGCCGGTCTCGCGCACCGCGATGCGGCGCAGCCGCGGATCCATCTCCCGGATCGGCCTGGTGACCATTCCGCCGTCCAGCACCCCGCGGGCCTTGGTGCCGTCGGCCTCCAACCGCGAGACGACGAACAAGTCGCGGTGCCGGCGCCGCAGCGTCGGCTGCGCCTTTTCGACAATCTCCGGTCGTTCCAGCAGCAGATACGGATCGAGAACGTCGACCGCATCGGCGGGGACGTAGACAGTCCGCGGATGCCTGAACTTTGCGCACGCGCCCAGTTCGAGCTCCGCCGCCCGCGGCCGGCCGCCGTCGAGCAGCCCAAGCTCCGGCAGCAGCACCGTGGACCACTCCTGGATCCGCATCCCGGTCAGAAGGGCCAGCTCACAGGCCGCACGATTGCGATGCGGCCGCCAGCCCCGGAATCCCTCGTCCAAACCGGCGCCCGGGGCAAGCCCGCCGAACCCGACATCGCGCAGGAACAAATACTGTTCAAGCTCCATGTGCCGGACCCGAAGATCACGGCCGACCCCCGTCGACAACGACCGCCGGCCACGCCCGGCAGAGCGCCACGGCCGACGCTCGACGATGCCCTGCCGGACCATGAAGTCATACAGGCAACCGATCGCCGCGGCGTCACGGTTCCACGCCGCCTCCCCGATCGTTTGCTCGGCATCGTCAAGGCGCCACCGACGAAACTCCTGCAGATCGGCCTCCGTGGCCGACGCCAGATTCATACCACGGGCCAGCAGAAACCGGAGCAACATCACCACGGTATAGGCATAGGCCCGCATCGTCTTGACGCTGCGCCGGTCCAAGCTCAGCTCCCGGAACCAGCTACACAGCGGCTCCACCGGTGTCATCGACTCCGACAACACGATCGGCGTACCCACCGCCGGTGCCCACCTAGTGCCTCGTCATGCAGCCTTGAACGGGTAATCCGGGTGGCGGATCTTGGAGTTGGTGGCATATCCGGTTTTTGGTCGGGCGTGCTGGTTGCG
>NZ_JBEXEV010000044.1:0-43236 GCF_040606435.1 Micromonospora sp. NPDC005413 | reverse complement strand
CAACAAACTCTGGTCGGGTTCGTACTTCGCGGGCTCCGTGGGCGGGGCGCCGCTCAGTGTCGTGCGTCAGTACATCGAGCAGCAGAACCGCCCGGTCTAAGGCACTGCCCGGGCCTTGGCGGCCCTCCCAGCGCGGGCTCTCACCCCCGCCCTGAAGGGCGGAGCACTGGCCCGCAACCCGGTAGCAGCGTCGTGGGATCCCACCTCGACCCCGCTTGGTGCTCCATCACTCCGACCGCGGTGAGCGGATCAAGCAGATGCAGATGCCGTCGGCTAGCTGCTGCTAACTCCAAGGCGCAGCGCAGCACTCGATCCAGTCCGTCAGGTCAGGCAACTCACCTGGAGGTTGGAATGCCGACCGTCGTGAGGTGCCCCTTCCCCATCACGTGCACCAAAGATCGACCATCGGGAAGTAGCCGGTCGATGCGTGTGGGAAGTCGCACGCGAGCGGTGATGGCCCCGGTCCGGTTCACTACAACGAGTTGGTTGCAGGACCGGGCGAAGAGTGCACCTCCGGGGACGGGGACACCACCACAGGTGGCACCGTACGGAAGATCCGGTGCCCCGGTCGCCGCCGGATCCCTCCACCCACAGCGGTGGCACGTCCTGGCCGGACCACCTGGTTGCCCGAACCAATCGCGCTCGGGTTGCGGAGGCTCTCGACCAGCTCCGCAACCCGACCGCGAGCAACCGCGTCCGAAGCCCGATCGACCGGTGCCGGCAGTGTGTGGGATGGCGTTGAGCTTGACCCGAAGACCTGATCGAATGGCTATGGGAGCAATCGGGCCGTCACCGACCGTACGACGTCACGTGACAGGAGTCCCGTCATCATGCTTCGAAGGTCAACCGTTCCCACCCTGCTCGCCACCCTTGCGGCCGTCTCCCTCGCCCTGCTGCTCGGTTTGGCCGCCACGGCGCCCGCCAAATCCGCGATCGCTGCCCCACCCGCGGCTGCCGCGCCGGTACGGGTCATGCCGTTAGGCGACTCGATCACCGGCTCGCCCGGCTGCTGGCGGTCCACCCTGTGGAACCGCCTCCAGACCACCGGCTACCCCAACGTCGACTTCGTCGGCACCCTCGGTCCACAGGGCTGCGGCCAGCCGTACGACGGGGACAACGAGGGCCACGGTGGCTACCTGGTGACGAATGTCGCCAACCAGAACCTGCTGCCCGGCTGGCTCTCCGCCACCCGCCCCGACATCGTGCTCATGCATTTCGGCACCAACGACGTGTGGAGCAACATCACGCCGACGACCATCCTCGCCGCGTACTCCAAGCTGGTCGACCAAATGCGGGCCAGCAACCCCACAATGCGGGTGATCGTTGCGAAAATCATCCCGATGGCACCGCCCACCTGCGCCGAATGCGGGCAACGCGTTGTAGCCCTGAACGCCGCAATCGGCGGCTGGGCGGCGGGGAAAACCACGGCGCAGTCCCCGATCGTGGTCGTCGACCAATGGACGGGCGTCAACACCGCCGCTGACACTTACGACGGGGTGCACCCCAACGCCTCCGGCGACCAAAAGATGTCCGACCGCTGGTACCCGGCGCTGGCCGCCGCCCTCGCCAACGGCGGCACCCCGACCCCGACGCCCACCGCGACCCCGACGGCGAGCCCCACTCCGACGGCCACCCCCACCCAGACCCCGGCTCCCGGCCCGACCTGCACGGCCGACTACCGCATCGTCGGGCAGTGGCAGGGCGGGTTCCAGGGCGAGGTGACCGTCCGCAACACCGGCGCCGTCCGAACCGCCGGCTGGACCGTCGGGTACACCCTTGCCGGCGGCCAGCGGATCAGCCAGGCGTGGAACGCCGAGGTGACCCAGGCCGGCGACACGATCACGGCGCGCAACGTGACCTGGAATGGGGCACTCGCTCCGGGCGCGGAGGCCACCTTCGGCTTCCTCGGCAGCGCTACCGGCACCCCCACCGCTCCTACCGTCAGCTGCACGGCGAGCTGAGGCGGCACGGGTCGGCGGGGCTCCTCAGCGCTTCACGGGAGGGGCCCCGACGGCCCGGGAGCCTCCGGCACCGGCATCGGTGGTCGGGCTGGTGTCGCGCTCGTCAGCGTGCGGTTCTACGCCGGCTCGCGCACACCGCCGGCGTTGCCACCGTCGTCCGGCATCGGTTCGGCCGGGGCTTCTGGCAGTTCGTCAAGGGTGTCGGGCAGAAGGACGCCCGCGTCGTCGGGCACCGGCTCACGCGGATCGATGGGCGGATACTGTTCGGGGTCGAGATCCGGTCCAGTCATCAAGCGAGTATCCGTCGCCTTAGGGGTCTGCCGCTCGTCGGACCGCACGACCAGGCCCGGCGCGGCGGTCTCTCCTACCTTGAGGTGGTCCGCTGCTGATGGACGGACCAGGGTGAGCCGCAACGGGCAGGACGGTGGCTGTGGGGGCGTAGTCGATCTTCCAGTCGGTGTAGACGCCCAACCTGCCGTCGGCGAGGCAGCGTAGGCCGAGGCTGACCCAGCGAACCTCGTTATCGGCGTTCATGGCGTAGCCAACGCCAACAGAGAACGCCTCGCCCCCGCAGGGACAGCCGCATTCCTCCAGCGCCGCATCTTCGACGTGGTCGGCGCTGTCGGCGATGGGCGTCTCGGCCCGACAGCCTTCGCAAAGAATCAACGCGCAGCCTTCCTCGTCGTCGACCGTGACGCGAAACGCCGATCCATGGCAGTGCCGGCAGCTGATCTCTACGACGTGCTGGACGGGATAGCCGCCCGCTTGGTGCTCCCGAATATAGGTGGCGAGATCATCGAAGTCGTCACCACACCACAGACCGGCGGACTTCCTAACGGCCACGTCGACTCCCAGCAAGCTGAGCAGAGTGAAGGTGTCGCGAGCAACGTAGCGCTTGAGACACCGCATGATCTCGGTCCTGCTCTTCCCGCAACGCGCGACGGGTGACGTAGTCCCTGGCGGGGTTGAGGCAGCGACATGCGCACGAGGTGATGCGCCAGGGCGCTGTTGGCATCACGGTCATCGCCGAGGCGCAGGCGGTGGCGGTACGTCCGGAGCTGGCGCGACGGAATTGTTCGCGTCGATCCTCACCGCATCCAGGTAGCGTCGCCGCCGTTTGATGTGGCATATCCCCGGGCGTACCGACTCGACCGCCCGGGGCCCTATAGGGTCCACGCTCAGGCGGCCCGCCAGCGTGCCCGTTCCTCCCCAGCCTTGCGTGTGCACCGCATGGGCGTGCCTTTCGATGTGACACCTCGTGCGCCTTCCGGGGTGCAGAACGCGCCCGGGTGCACGCCCTGCCGCACTGACGGCGTTGGCGGTTTCGCGGTGGTCGATTTCGGTTTCGGCTTGACCGTGGTCGTTTTCGGCTCGGGAGCGGTCGTCTTCGCGGGCGCGGGTTTCGTCGCCGGTTTCACGGTGCGCGTCGGCGTGGGCGCCGGCTCCGGCGGGGCGATTGTCGCGTTGGCTGAAGTCTCGCCGACGGCCGGGGTGGGCGTGGTGTCACCGTCGACAAGCCGCCCGATGGCTGGTGGGGTGGACGAGCTCGGCGCGGACACGGGCTTGGTGCTGTCGTCGAACGCGCTGCCGATTCCGCCGCCGCAGCAGCACAGGCCGAGTAGGGCGGCGACTCCGAGGCCAATCTTCTGTTTCCGGTTGAGTCTGCTCACCGAACACATAGTGCTGAGTAGGTAGGGTGCTGGATACCCGCCGACCCGATGGGGCGGTGTCAGGTAGGTGACTCGCCTGCCGTCAGCGCCTTGGCCTGCTGCCGTCGCCGCACAGGCATCTCCGCGCGGCTGTTACGCAGTTGTGTGGCGAGCGTGATGGTGTCTTCGTGCGGTTCGGCGTCGAGGTCGGCGAGGGCTTTGGTCAGGGCACGCAGGAGGGTGCGGATGCCGTCGGCGTCGCCGAGTGCGTGTCGGGCGTGCATCGCTTTGGTGTAGAGGGCTTCGTTGTAGCGGTCGAGTCCGATGGCCTTGTCGAGTAGGTCGGATGCGGCCTGCGGGTTGCTGTCGAGCAGGTCGTCGGCCAGCAGGAGATGGGCTTCGGTGCCCCACCGGCGGACCGTCTCGCGGTGGGGCTGCAGCCACTCGTAGTCCTGGCCGTCGGCGAGGGGTGCGGTGTAGAGGTTGCAGGCGGCGGTGAGGAGTTCGCGGCGGCGCGGCTGGGTGGCGATGGTGGCGCTGCGCATCAGGTCTCGGAGGGTCCACACGTCGACGTCCACGGTGGCGGGGTCGAGCAGGTACCGTCCGGCGGATTTGATGACGTAGGCGTTCTTCGTCTCTGCGGTGCCGGCGCGGCCGAGGACGTGCCGCAGGTTCGAGGCATTGGTGTGGACACGTTGGTCGGCTTGGCTAATGCGGGCGTCGGGTTCGAGGAATTCGCCGATGTCACGGGTGCCGGCTCCGTCCGGGTGGACGGCGAGGTACACCGCGAGTTCCAGGGCTTTGGCTCGCAGCGGCCGGCCTTCCGCGGTAATGCCTTCGATGCGCGGTGCGCCGAGCACGCGCAGCCGCGCCCGTCCCGACAGGGTGGCGGTGGTGGGCTTGACGGCGGTCGGGGTGGCCGGGTCCGCGGCGGTGGGCGTCGTCTCGGTGCGGCTGGCGTGCAGGGGCACGATCGTGACCGGTACGGCGGGTGAGGTGATGGCGGGCGGTTCGCCGGTCTGGGCCTCGCGCAGCGTGGTCAGGATCTGGAGGGCGTTAGCCGGTTCGAGGACGGGCAGGCGCGGTGGCACCGGTTCGGCGGGCTGCCCGGATATGAGATTGGTGTGTCCGTCCGGGGCGACCTCGACGGTGACGCCGTAGGCCCATTCGCCGAGTAGCAGCGCGGACACGTGCAGGCCCTCGCCCAGGGCGAGGGCGGCCTTGGCGCGCATCTGGGCGCCAGTGGGTGGGGTCTCGGTGATGAGCATGACCGGCGGTAGCGCTTCCTCGTCGGGCACTGTCCGCCGCAGCTCATTCAGGTCGGTCAGGGCGTGTTCGTCGAGGATGCGGCTGCGGTGCAGCAGCCGGGACTCGATGACGGTGAGCGAGTCGTTGATGCTGTCGGTCACGTGCAGGCGCGGCCATGGGTTGAGGGTCACCGCGTCCGGGCCGAGCAGCGTGGCCATGGTGGCGGCGTCGATGACGACCTCGCCGCGGGCGTCGGGGTGGTGCGGGCCGCCGGAGGCCAGCACGGCGACGAGGGCGGCGCGGGCGGCAGCATGTGCGCCGTCGCCGACGATCCCGCATCCGCCACCCGGCAACAGCCCGAGGTCGGGTACGAGAGCGAGCGGCGGGCCATCGTTGCTGCTCGCATCCGACGGCTCGAGGTTACGGGCGGCCACGGCACGGTGGACCTGGACCACGGTCGGGGGCAGTCCGGTGGGCGGATCATCGTCAGGCTCGCCGGTGTAGCGACGGCGGCGTTGGAGCCAGAGCATCGCGGCGGCGGCGCTGATCGCGGCAGCGAGCGACCAGGGCAGCCAACCGGAGTCCGACAGATCAACACCCTGGTCGTCTGTGCCCGCCGTAGGACTGTTAATGGCGGGCGGCGACGTGGCGGGGTTGGGGACCCCCGACGACGGCGCTGGCGACGAACTGGACCCGCTTGGGGCTGCGGACCGCGTGGTGGTAGGAGTAGCGGCCGGTGGCGTGGGTGGCGACACGGCGGGATCGGGCGGGTCAGGTGCGGCGCTCGGCGATGCGGGTGGTGTCGCAGGCCGGCCCGACCGGGGGGTGGGGGGCGTTGCTGGTGTTGCGGCTTGTGGTGGGCGGGCGTCGGCAGGTAGGCGGAGCTCCCAGCCGGGGTAGATGAGGTCGCAATCGCGCAGGACACCGCCGACGGGAAAGTGGCGGTGCTTGTTCAGGCCGCACACCTCCGGCCACCGGCCCGCGTCGCCGAGCCACTCCTTCGCGACCTTGGACAAGGTGTCGTGTCGCTCGACGTTGTAGAGGTAGCGCTGATCGGCGACGTGGATGATGGCGGGTCCGCGGGCTGCGGCTTGCCGGGGAACGTCGGCGCGCTTGGTCGCGGCGGCGGGTGTAGACGGGCGATCCGTGTGCACCGCCGCGTCGAGGGAGCCGGCGGGGGTGACGGCGAGCGCGGCGGTGCCAGCCAGACCGAACACGAGCCGGTGCATCGGGGCCGGCAGCCTGAGTACGGGGATTCGCCACCGTGTCGCCGCCGCGAGGATCTCGGCGAGCAGGAGCAGTGTGAACGCGCCCCAGAGCAGCCACATTGCCCAGAGGGCCGCGCCGATGAGGAAGTCCGGGGTGAACCGTCCGCTGGAGCGCGCGAACCAGTCTGGAATCTGCGTCCAGGCCGGCAGCCGGCGGAGAGGGTTTCCACCCGTCGCCCACAGCAGGGCCGGAACGCCGGCCAGGAAGAGGCCGGCACCGATGACGCCGCGAACAGCGCCGCCTAGGGAGGGCCTTGCGCGGCGCGGCGGCGAATCGTGTGGAATGCGGACGGTGGCCCGTGCGCCGTAGTCGGCGAGTTTGGCGTCTCTGCCCCGGCGCGTCTGCGGCACCTGTCCCCCTATGGTTGATCCACGATCTTCTCCGGATACACGAGGGTGAGTGTCTTCGACTATCCCATCGGGAGAGATTCTCACCATCCGCGTACAACGAGTCACGTTCAGCGGATCACGGTTGACACCCAGTCGCCCTCAGGGGCGAGACTGCCCCCCATGCCAAGCGGGGGCACTGTGTTGTCGATCGACCTAAGCTCGTCGGCCATCGCGGCCACTGTCAGCCGGCACAGCCTGAAGATCCCCATCCTCATCGATGGTCGCCTCGCCATGCCCCCTGGTGTCGTTATCGGGCCCGCAGGGGAGATTTACGTCGGTCTCGACGCCATGGCTGCGATGTCCTTGCCGGTAGACCACCGGTTCGTCGATAACCCCGCGGACCTCCTCGGTCGGCCCGCCAACACCGCCGATGCGACGCAACCCGACCCGGTGGATCTACTCGCCGCCGTGCTGCGGCACGTCACCCATCACGCTGCCGTCCACGTCAACGGGCCGATCACCGCGCTCACCGTGACCGTTCCGCCGAGCTGGGGACCACGCCGCTGCGGACGCGTCAGCGAAGCGGCAACCCGCGCGGGATTTCCACCTCCCGCCCTGGTCACCGCACCCGCCGCCCTCGCCGCCTACGCCACAATCCTCGGCGTCACCGCGCCGGAAGGCTCCTGCGTGCTCGTCTGCCAGGCAGACCGCGAACCGGCGACACTGACCGTTCTGCAGAGCGCCGCCGACGGCTACCGCGAACTGGCGACACAGCAGATCACCCTTGCCCTTGGCCTCGACCACCTCATCGCCCAACACGTCGTCCAGACGGCCACCGCAGACTCCGACCCGCTCCAAGCGATGATCACCGTGCCCAGTGGCGACCAGGCAGACGGCGCACGTGCCCTCCTGGAATCTGTCCGCACCGCCAGGCATCTACTCACGACCCAGGACCAAGCCCCGATCCTGCTGCCCGCGCCCCGCCAACCCGCCGTCATCACCCGTAACGACGTCACGGCCGCCGCACAGCCCCTCCTCGACCAGATACCCGGCGCAGTCGACGGACTCCTCGACGCCGCCGACGTCGACAAAACTCACCTCGCCGGCGTCGTCCTCAGACCCGCCTCCGGCGTACCCGCGCTGACCGAAGCGCTCACCGCGGCCACCGGCAAAACCCCCACGCTCATCGACCACCCCCACGCCCTCGCCGACGGGGCCCTCTCGCTCACCACCACACACCAATCAGGCTCGGCAGCCGCCGCACGCCTACCCCGCGTCCGCCTACGTATCAGCGACCTCACCGGCGCCCTGCTCCTCGGCGCCTGTTCCCTGGCCCTGCTCCTGCAAGCCGTCCTCACCGCTTACATCTCCACCTACAGCACCTGGGTCGTCGGCGTCCGCACCTCCCTACCGCAACTCGGCACCGCCGGCGCACTCGTCATGCTCACCGCATTCGCCGTGGCGCACCTAGCACCCACCACCTTGCTCGCCGGAACGCCCGCCGCATCAACACCCGAACCCACCACCGGCAGCCTCATCCGACGCGGATACCTCACCGCCGCCGTCGTCGGCGCCATCACCGCCGCGCTCTACGGCCTCGCCACCGGCACCGCCGTCAAACACGACTACACCCCCTACCTCACATGGACCCTCGGCGCCGCCCTACCCCTGGCCGCCTGCGCCACCCTCATCGCCGCCACCGCACCCCGCATCCCCGCTGATGCACTACCCACCTGGCTCGCCATGACCCGCCCCGCCATCACCCACGCGATCACCGCCACCGCCGGTATCTACCTCATGCGCGCCGCGCTCACCCTCACGACACCCATCTCCACGAACACCATCGCCCCCATCGCCGGCAGCATCGGCGCAGCCCTCGTCGGCATAGCCACCGCCCTCACCATGAGCCGCAACCGGACGATCCGCGCCATCACCGCACCCGGCCTCGCCATCGGCTACGCCCTCGTCTTCACCATCGACACCAACAGCGCCCTCATCGTCGGCTACCTCGCCGCCCTCACCTGGTGGAGCATCCGACTCACCGCACACACCCTGCGGCTCGCCTTCCCCCAGCCAGGTACAACGCTGCGCCGCCTCAACGACCGGACGGGCGGCTGAAGGACCGCGAAGCCGCTCGGGCCGCTAACCCCGCACCTACAGCGCCGATGACAACGACGCCAATCGCATCGACCATGCGCGCATCCCCGTCGGCGAGCAGTAGATCCTCGACCAACTCGACCCATTGCTCGTCCGAGCTTTCCTACCTAACCCGCGTCATGGCAACAAGCCAGCAAGTCACAAACGACCAGTGAACTCCTGACACGCCCGCCGAGGAGGAGGTAGGCCAAATGCCGCACCTATAAACAGCGACGTAGAGCAGCAGGCACGCACGTTTGTCCAGGTCGCATGAAGCATAAATTGGCCGAGTCAAGGAGTGCTGTTGCTCTCCACCGACGCGGTGCCGCACCCGCCGGTGCTTGAGGCCCTCTGATGGGCACAGCCAACGGAAGATGCCGCTGCTCGTCCGGAGTTGATCACGCCATCACGGGTCCTGCGATTGGATTCGGCGTCGACGTGCCGCCGCCGAACGCTCAGCCGGTCGAAGCATGTACGCGGTCCTCGCGTGAGGCCAGGGCGGCTCGGACGTCCTCGGGCAGCGCGCCGTCGGGGTCGACCTGGCGCTCAAACCGGCGGAGGAACGCCCCGGTGCCGGAGGGGGTGCGGGCCGTACGGTCAGGGTGAGATGGTTGGTGCCCGTGTCGTGCCGGTTACACGGCACGGGCCGACCTTCGGTGCCACGAAAAGGTGTCGCGCTGCCGCGAGTGCGGGAGCGGATCACCGGTCAGCTTCGGCTCGACACTCGTCGTTCGATGAGCTGACGCGCTAGGGCCGATCGGCCTTCCACTGGCGAGCAAGCGTCGCGTAAACGTACTCGCTGCCCCAGCGCTCTCCGTCCAGATCGTTCTCGACGAGGTGCGCTTCCCGGCGCATGCCGAGGCGCTCGCACAGCCGCACCGACCCGCTGTTGAGTACGTCGAGACGGGCGAAGAGCCGGTGAACACCCAGTTCGGTGAAGGCGAGCGAGGCGACCGCAATCGCCGCCTCAGTCGCGTAACCACCACCACCATAGGCAGGGTCGAAGATCCAACCGATTTCGGCTTGACGCGCCCGCGCGCTCGCTAACTTTAGGACGACCTCACCGACGACCCCTGGCTCGCCGATCCGGCAACCGGCGATCACGAGATCATCGCCGTCCTTGGTCCACGCCGTGCCGGCCGCGCGCCGTGCCAGACTCTGCGCGCACTGCTCGCGACTCAGCGGGGACCGGTAGAGCTAGCGGGCCACATCAGGAAGGCCTTGGTACGCGTACAGGTCATCGAGGTCGTCCGGCGTGAACAGACGCAGGTTGAGCCGTGCGGTAGTGACTGGTAGCGACACGCTGGGCATCGGCCTCGTGTCTCCTTCTGTGGGTTACCCCGCTAGCCTAATCGATCACCCACGACCCGAAGGCAGGCGTCCCCGACGGATCATGGCTGCACCCCTTGTCAAAGCTCGGTAACACGACTTCGAACGTGAGGCTCGGCGTAGGGCAGCTGATCGTGCACTTCGCCGGCCTTCGGTGTCGCCTCCCTTATCCCGAGCAGGGTCTGTCGCCGTCGCCATATAGATGCGGGCTTGCTGCGCCGACTCCTCACCCTTATCGGGGGCGACATGATCGCTCCCGCAGTCGGCGGCCCTCAATGGGCAACGTAACGCTGAAAACGTTGGGCACAATTGACAACGGGCAAGTACCACCCACTGTCACAGCCGCAGGCGCCCTGCCCCCACGGCGGGCGTCCGGCTCCCGTTTGTGCGTGCTCACGCAGAGGAGGTCCGAAGTTCGTCGTAGCTGTCGTCCGTGAGTTGGTAGCGGCGACCTTCAGATGTCGTCACAAGGGCCCATCGATCACATGGTGGCGATCTTTGTGCGGGCCGCCCTTACCCGGTCTCTGCCATCAAGGTCGCAAAAAGTGTCGCTCATGTTATCCGGGAGCCGCACGATGTGCGGGATCCCGACCGGGTTGCTGATCCAGTGTGCGGCCATGCCCGAGGGCAGAGTTTCGAGCTCGTCCTGCGGATGCACGTGGTGCTCGGCGAGGTGGCGGGTGGCCACCTCCACGTCGTCGGTGAAGAGTTCCAGCCACACTTGCGCCTGGGCGTAGTTGTCCACTCGGTCGAACCACAGCTTCACCGGTCCGAACTGGACGGACGCACACTGCGCCACCGCATCGTCCACCCCCTCGCCGTTCTCCTCGGCCACCTCCATGCCAAGCACGTCTCGATAGAAGGCGACGGTTCGGTCGAACTGGGCCTTGGGCAGTTTCATGGCGATGTTGCGGCCGCCCTGGAACGTCGGTCTCATGGCTGGGTCTCCTGATCGCGGTCGAGGTAGGTGCTGAGGGCGTGCAGGGTGCGGTCCCAGTCGCGGGCGAGCACGGCTAGGAAGGCTTGGGCGGTCGTCATCGGGGCCGATTCGAGGTGGTAGCGGACGCGGCGGCGTTCCGCCGGCACCGCCCGCACGAGACCGGCGCCGGACAGCAGGGCGAGGTGCTTGGCGATCGCTTGGCGTGTTATGGGCAGGCGATCGGCGAGGTCGGTCGCGGACGCCGGGCCGCGGGCGGCGAGCTCGGCCAGGATGGCCCGCCTGCTGGAGTCCGCCAGCGCGGCGAACACGGCCACCGCCACATCCTCGGGGTCAGTGTCGGCCATCGAGGTGACGCACCAGCTTGGCCAGAGCCTCCCGCCAACCCTCGAGGTTGCCCCGGTAGGCAGCGGCGAACTCGTCGGGCAGCTGCGCGAACCCCGTCTCGGTCAGGCCGAGCCGGGTGCCACCGCCGACGGCATGGAGCACGATCTCGACGTGGGTGCGGCGCGGGTCGCCGGGCGGGAGCCCGTCGAGGGGCCAGGCGAAGCAGAGACGGTGCGGCGGCTCGACGGTCTCGATCCGCAGGACCGACCACGTGCCGCCCCAGCACACCCTGATTTCGGCGCCTGGCCGCAGGTCGTCGATCTCGGCCTTCTCGCCGAGCCAGCCGGCGAGCCCGTCGGTGGTGGTCAGGGCCGTCCACACCCTCTCGATCGGGTGGGCGACGTCGAGCGTTCGCTCGATGCGATTGGGGAGTGACATTCGGCACCTCCATAGCAACCATCCGGTTGCCACAACCGTACAGCAACCTGATGGTTGCGACTACCCCAGTAGTCCGGTGGCCCCGCGGCATGCTCACGCACGTTTGTCCAGGTTGCCGGCAGTGTGAACCAGCCGAGTAAAGAAGCCGTCCCAACACTCCCCCGGCAGCGCCGCGCCGAGAACCCGATGGCGCCGGCTCGGGCAACATCCGCAACGGCAGCCGGCCGAAGACGGTGCTGACCGACGCGTCGGGGCCGGTGCAGATTGACGTTCCGCGGGACCGGGCTGACACGTTCGAGCCCCAGATCGTCAAGAAGCGGCAGCGCCGCTTGTCGGGGGTCGACGAGGTCGTGTTGTCGTTGTATGCGAAAGGTTTGACGACCGGCGAGACCTCGGCGGACTTCGCCGAGATCTACGGCACCTCGGTCAGCAAGGAGACGATCTCGCGGATCACGGACAAGGTGATCGAGGAGATGACCGACTGGTCGCACCGCCCGCTGGATGAGACTTACGCGGCGGTGTTCATTGACGCGATCGTGGTCAAGGTCTTCCGGAACGTGGCCCGGCGCGGCGGCCGCGCGCAGTACCGGGCGGTAGCCGCGGACGAGGTGGCCGCAGCGGGCCGGCAGCGGCCGAAGGCGTACGGGGTCAACCGCTCGCCACGGCTGCAGGCTGTGGTCACTGAGTTGCTCAAGGGCGGCTGGTCGCCGGCGTCGATCGACCTCAGCGCTTCACGGCGTTTGACAGCCGTTTTCGGGCTCGATTGTGCCGAATCTGTGCCGGATGATCATGCAAAGCCATTGGCCTTTATCATCTTGATCAAGCTAGCTCAAGATCGTTAGAGTGCTTGGCGTGAAGCGGGAAGCCCCTGCCTGCACCCTGGCTAACTTCGATGAATCATGACAGCGATGGCCGGGCCCATGGATCTTTCGCCGAGCAGTAATCGACCAACCAGAATCCGGGCCGAGAAAGGTAGACTTCGTTGTCACGGGCGACCGGCGAAGCATCCGGTGGTGAGGAGGACCCGATGACACCTCGGCCGTGTACGGACGGCACATTCCAGCACCTGTCGGTGGATCTCGCTCTCGACAACGCTGGGGATCACGGGTATTCGGGTCTCACGCTATGTTCGGCTCCGGAGCGTCCGGTCTGGGGCCATGACCAGTGGGCGATCGACCTTGCCTACGAGATGCATCGCAGCGACACGTACGTCGACATCGCCGCGTTGCCGCCGTGTGTGGAGTGCCTGCGGGTGGCGGAGTTGCTGGCCGACCCCGATACGGCGCCACCGCTGCATCGGAGGCCTCCCCCGCCGGGTTTCGCTTCGGGGTTCACCGGTGACGCAATTCGGATCGCCCTGCGCACCGACATCGCCACCGGCGCCTTGCTCGGCCAGCGGGCCGCCGTGCACCTGCTGACCTTCACCGCGCTCCCGGACCAGCCGGGCTTCGGTGACCTCGTGCGGATCCTGGATCTGTTGTGGGACGACGAGATCGTGCGGATGGGGCAGGTCACCGATTGGTCGGCGGTGGTCGGATTCGCGGCGACCGCCGACGTGCCGGACCGTGACCGGCGAATGATCGCCGTGGCCGCGAGCCTCGCTGGCGGGCCGCCGGTCGACCTCGAAGCCGCCGCCAGCTTCGCCGATGACCCAGCGGCGGCCCGACGGGTGGTCGAGGCGGTCGCGATCGCCACGGGTCACGGCGACCGGTGGAAGCTCACGGAGTCACCCGCTCCGAGCGCCCACACCTAATACTCCAGCCGCACTTGCTTGATGCGGAGTTTCGGCAGCTCATCGGCATGGTTCGTGCCGATGTTACGCCAGTAGTTTAGCGGTCAGTGTCGATGCTATTCCTGCGGCGCGCGGTGATCGCACTGTCTGTCTGTTGTGGTCTGTCGTAGGCCGGGCAGGCTTCCGTGCTTGTGTTGATCGATGAGACCGTGGGCTGGCGGGCGGGTTTGGATGATCTACTGGCGCGGTTCGCGCACCGTTTTGGACGCGCGGAGCCGCGCCGGCAGGCGCTGACCTACCTGCTCGGGTTGTTGTCACCCCTGGCGAGCAAGAACGGCTGGACCTTGGCCGAGGCCGCCGGCGATGCGACGCCGGACCGGATGCAGCGGCTGTTCAAGCGGCCCTGATGACCTCTTTGTGCCGCCGACGAGGTCACCACTCAGAAGTGCCTGGTCAGGGCAGTGCCCATGAAATCGGTGTCTCGGATAACGGAACCGCAGCCGGTCACGTCCGCTGGTGGGTGACGTGACCGCACCAGCGGGGGCGGGTGCGCTCATGGGCCGGGCCTCGCGGCCCGGCCCATGAGGTTGTGCGTCAGGTCGACGCGGTGAGCTATCTGATCAGCGCAGCTGCTGGGCGAGCCCGGTGGTAGCACCACCACGCTCGTACGAGACGAGCAGCGAGGAGCCGGCCGGAATGGCCCCGTTCAGCGGCAGGACAAGCGTACGGTCCTTGCTCAGGTTGGCCGTGGTCTGCGCCACGACCCGCTGTCCGTCCCAGACGAAGACCCGGGCGGTGCCGGAGTGCTTCACGTGAAGCTCCACCGAGACCTTCGAGTTGGTCCGGGTGACCTTCTTGATCTTTACGGTGTTACCTGGCAGCGCCGCGTAACCACCCGGTGCGACTCCGTCCGAGGCGGACTGCAGGATGGTCTGCGGCGAGTCGACGCTCTGCGCCGCGGTGTCGGGCATGATCGGAGCCTTGGGCGCCGACGGCCGCGCCGTCAGACCTGGCAGGGTCGCCACGCCCCAGCGCCACGGGTCAGCCCGCACGCCGCTCCAGGTCGACCAACCAACCCGGGTCTGCCCGGACAGGTCCTGCGTGTCCGAGTCGTTGACCAGGATGTTCATCCCCATCCGGTTCGGGTCGATGGTGTCCGGCAGCACGCTGAACGGAACCTTGACCTCGATCCGGTACCCCGTGTAGGGGCTGTTGGTGACGACAGAGGCGACTTCGAGACCCGGCGCGGTCTCCGGTCCGCCCTGGTGGTTGTCCCGCTCCCGGGCGAAGCACGGCGGGTTGCCGTTGGCCGGGTCGTTGGTGGCCGGGAAGAGCGCCACGTTGAACACCGTGGAGGTGTTCGCCGAGTTGCCGCGCGGGTCGATGCCGAACTCGATGTTGTCGTTACGGCGCGGACGCTTGCAGTCCTCCGGAGGCAGGACGGTGCCGAGTACGTCATCGGTGATGTTGAAGACGGCGTACAGGGCGTCGTCGGTGTAGGTGAGCTGGGCGGTGCCGGAGATGTCCGACGCCGGAGCGGCGGTGCCCTCCCAGCGCGTCGAGATGTCGATGACCTCGCCGGTGTACTCACCCGGTGAAACCGTGCCGTCGACCGACGGCGCGGTGCTGGCCCGCGCGATCGTGGTGACCGGCACCAGGTTGAACGCCCCCGGCTCGGTGGCGCTGCCACCGTCGAAGCTGGTCTCGATCCGCACTTGGTACGCGCCGTTGTCCGGCGCCCGGTTGGCGGTCGGCAGCGACGCGTCGGTGTTGGTGACCGTGAAGGTCACCGAGCCCTTGGCGCCCGCCTGCAGTCCGCTGTACGGCAGCTGCTGCTCGGCCACCGAGAAGCCGGCCGGCAGGTTCAGCTTGACGTTGCCGGACTGGGTCCGGTTGCTGTGGTTGGTCAGGTTGACCTTGACGCTGCGGGTGCCACCGCTGGGGATGTTCAGCAGGGACTCGATGAGCGCGTCGAGCTGCTGGGTCTTGTTACGTACGGTCCACTCGCGGAAGTCGGCGATCTCCTCCAGCGGTTCGAGCGTGCCCCGCACCGGAGCGGTCGCCTGCACGAGCCCGCTGCTGGTGCCGCTGCCGTCCTTCTTGCTGGTCAGCGTGGCGTTGATCCGGAATCGCGTACCCACCTCAAGCTGCGCGGGAGGGGTGACCGTGAAGCTCTTCACGACCTCCTTGCGCGGGGTGAGCGTGCCGACGTTGCCGTTGCCGGTGACCTTCCAGCCGGCCGGAACCTGCAGGGAGACGTTGGCGCCGGGGATGGCCTTCTCGGCGTAGAGAACCGTGTCGACGCGCATGGGCTGCCCGGCAAGGGCCTCCCAGTTCTGCGGGCGCACGTGGACCTCGGTGCCGAGCGGCAGTCCACCAGGGGCACGGAGGTTGGCGCCCTGGAGCGCACCGAGGCCGGCGCCCACGTTCGGGTCCGGGTACGGGGTGCGGGTGTCGATCAGGGTCAGCCGGTTGCAGCCGATGCTGGCCGGGTTGGTCGTCGGGAAGGAGCTGTTGCCCCAGCCCTGCGACGCGTACTCCCGGCGGGCCCAGGTCTGGACCGTGTTCCACCGGTTGCCGTCGTGACGCGCCGACTCGTAGCCCTGCCAGGTGCCGAAGATGACGTTGCTGGCCTCAGCCGGGGTGAAGGTGGTCTCGCAGGCGGGGCCGTTGGTGCCGGTGGTGCCGCTGCCACCGGCCTGGAAGATGCGGGAGACCCGCCAGGGCTTGAGCCCTTCCTGCTTGATCTGCTCCGGGAACGCCTTCGGGTCGGCCGCGGCGTAGAAGGCCTCGACGGCCAGCATGGCCGCCTTCTGGTGGTTGCCGTGGTTGCCCTGGGTCGCCGAGGGGTTCATCGTGAGAATGACCTCGGGCTTGGTGGTCCGCAGCACCCGCACGATCCGGGAGAGGGTCTCCTGGTAGCCCCAGACCTCCTCGGTCAGCGGAGCGCTGGCGGTGTACCAGAAGTCGAGAGCGTCCAGGTTGTAGACGTTTTCGACGCCGGCCCAGCCCACCGCCCGACGCTCCTCGGCCTCCCGGAGGATGCCGAGCTCGGGGCCCTCCTCAAGGCCGGTGGCGTTGCCGCCGCCCTCGCCGCGGGTGGTGGTGATGACGCCGGCCTGCATGCCGTGATACTCGTTCCAGTACCCCAGCATGCCGAGCTGGCCGGCCTCGTCATCGGGGTGCGCGCCGATGAACATGATGTCCAGGTCGACCGGCTTGATCGGCTTGTCGGACGGCTTCTTGGGGGATGTCTGCTCGGGCGATGGGCCCTTGGGACCGGCCTGGACGGGACTGGCCAGGCCAAGCGACAGCAGACCGCACAGGGCGATCGACGCCGTGGTGCGCCATTTCATGGCATACCTCTTCGTGTGGGGGCGAGTGCTGCGTGGGACGGTTACAGGCCCGGCAGAGACCTACTGGCAGTTGGCTCCTGCCGGGACTGAAGCGTGAACAGCTGTCCACTGGAGACCGAAGATGGTCTCCACGCGTGCGTGTCGCTCGACAGTGGGGGTAGTGGTGCCTGCCCAGCGTTACGTGGTGAGCGTGTACGCACAGTGGTAGGGATAGATCCACCGAAGGCCTTCGGCCGGTAACGCTAGGGATCTTGTCGGCGGCCAGTCAATAGTCCGGTACGACTTTCTTCCTTCTTTGAAGAAACGATGTGCCTGTTCATGCCCCATGGGCTATCGCTCAGCAGTGGCGATCGGCGCTTTTTGTCCGACTTTGGGCCGCACGACTTCTGCACTGAGGCCGGATTAGTCCGATCGGACGGAGCAATCCTCGGCAGCGTCCCTTGTGGATCTACGTTCTCCCTAGCCGAAGGCCGAGATGATCTCGTTACTTGACGCCACCGTTTTTTCTCAGTAGGAAATAACTGTGTCCGACAAAGCCCCGACCAGCCCGGTCAGCCGTGAACGATCCCGTGAGATCAAACGTCTCTCGGTGATCCTGGCTGCCCGGCAGGCTCGACTGCTGTCCCGAGTTGATTTCGCCGAGATGACGGGACTCCCGGCAGCCACGGTGACCGCGCTGGTGCGGGAGCTCATCGCCGAGGGTTACCTCATCGAACGGGGGCCGGGTGCCCCCACTACCGGCCGTCCCCGGGAGATGCTCGAGTTCAATCCGCGTGCCGAGCTCGTCGCCGCGGTCTCGCTCGAACCGTCCCGGATCAGTTGCGAGATCGCCGACAGCGAGGGCGCGCTCATCGCCCATCGCACCACGCGGTTCAGTGGCGACGTGGTCGAGACCATCTGCTCGTTCGTCCTGGACCTGGTCGGCGACAAACTGCCGTCACTTCGCGGCGTCGCCATCGCGGTGCCGGGCGTCTCCACCAACGGCGCGGTACGCCTCGCGCCATCGGTTGGACTGGTCGAGGCGTGGCCGATCGGCGAGTCAGTTCAGCGACGGCTCGGCGTGCCCGTCGTGGTCGACAACGACGTCAACCTGATGGCCGCTGGCGAGTGTGTCGCCGGTGCCGGAGCGGACGTCGCCAACCTGTTGCTGATCCACGTCGCGGACGGCATCGGCGCCGGGCTCGTGCTCGACGGCAAGGTCCGCCGGGGCGCCAGCGGAGCAGCGGGCGAGGTGGGCTTCCTGCCGCTGGACGCCGCACCCAAGCGCAGCTACAGCGGCGTCGGCGAGTTCGAGGCCCGCTGGTCGGTGAACGCCATCGCCGAGCGGTTGGTCGCCCTGCACCCGGGGCGGCGACCCGAGTCGCCGGTACGGGAGCTGATCGAACTCGCCGCCGCGTCGCGTCCGGCCCGCGACTACCTCGACGAAGTTCTCGACGCCTGGGCCCGACTCATCCTCTCCTGCGTCTGTGTGATCGACCCGGGGATGGTGCTGCTCAGCGGCGCCGCCGCGGAACTCGACGACGCCGCACTCGAACAGCTTCAAGGGCTCCTCTCGGCCAAGACTCCCGCCCCCACGGAGGTACGCCGGGCCACCCTCGGCGACCAGGCCGTGCTGCACGGAGCGATCAGCTACGCGCTGTCGGCCGCGGTTCCACTGCCCTCACTGCCCTGACCACCCCACCGCCGACCGACGACCCCAGACCGCCCCCGACACCGACACCCTCGTTCGCCGCCGCACCTCCGTACCCCGAAACAACCGGATGCGGTGCGCCCGCGACGCCCGCCCCGGCGGAACCCCCGAACCCCGCTCCGGGCACGACCCGATCTCCGACGCCGTAACCCGGACCGGCGAACCACCGCATTGGCACGACGAGTTCGATTTACGACCTGCTATCAGAACCTTCCCGTAGATCCCCCGTGAGTGGAGGTAACAATGAGACGTCCCTGGGTCATGGCGATCGCGCTCGGCGCGATGCTCGCTGCCACCGCCGGCTGTGGTAGCAGCGACGACAGCGACACCGGCTCGTCCGCGAACGCGTCGGCCGAGAAGTTCGTCATCTACAGCGCCCGCGACAAGGCGGTCACCGACTACGTCGTCGAGCAGTTCACCTCGAAGAACCCCGAGTACAAGGGCAAGGTCGAGGTGCTCAACATGGGCGCCCAGGAGGTGCTCGAGCGGGTCCGCGCCGAGAAGGCCAACCCGCAGGCGTCGGTGTGGTGGGGCGGCACTCAGCAGGGCCTCGCCACCGCCGCCACGGAGAACCTGCTGGAGGCCTGGCAGCCCTCGTTCGCGGGGAAGATGGACGCGCGGTACAAGGACGCGCAGGGCCGCTGGCACGGCGAGATCCTGCTGCCCGAGGTCATCATGTACAACAACAAGGCGCTGAGCCCGGAAGAGGCGCCGAAGGACTGGGACGACCTGGTCGACCCGAAGTGGAAAGACAAGATCATCATCCGGGACGTGGCTGCCTCCGGCACCATGCGCTCGATCTACTCCTCGATGATCCAGCGCCTCTCGGCCGACGGGTCCAACCCCCAGCCGGGCTACGACTGGCTGCGCAAGCTCGACACCAACACCGTCGAGTACGCCGCCAACCCCGCAGACCTCTACCTGAAGATGTCGCGTGAGCAGGGCGTCGTGAGCGCCTGGAACCTGCAGGACGTCCTGCTGCAGGCCGACAAGAAGATGCCGTTCGGCTACGTCATGCCGGCCTCGGGCGCCCCCGTGCTCGTCGACGGGGTGGCCGCAGTCAAGGGCGGCAACACCGCCGCAGCCCAGAAGTTCCTCGAGTTCCTCTTCGACGACTCGCTACGGGCCACCCTCGCCAAGGACTACTTCCAGATCCCCGCGGTGGAAATCTCCGAGAAGCCGGAGTGGTTGGCCAACCTCGGCCTCAAGCCGATGGACGTGGACTGGGACGTCATCGGCAAGAACGAGACGGCCTGGATCAACCACTGGAACGCGGAGATCAAGGACAAGGGCTGAGTTGACCGGGACCGGGTCGTGCCACGGCACGACCCGGCTCCGTCCTGGAAGGACCCAGAAACATGATCGATGTCCGGCTGGCAACCGTCAGCAAACGTTTCGACACGTCGAGCGACGCGGCGGCGGTCGACAACGTCACCATCACCATCGGAGCCGGTGAGTTCTTCACCCTCCTCGGACCGAGCGGATGCGGCAAGACCACGACCCTACGGATGGTGGCGGGGTTCTACTTTCCGACCTCCGGGCACATCCACTTCGGCGATGACGACGTGACGCGCTGGTCGCCGAACAAACGGGACACTGGCATGGTGTTCCAGAACTACGCGCTCTTTCCGCACATGTCGGTCGCGCAGAACGTCGCGTACGGGCTGAAGGTCCGCCGGGTCCCCCGCGCGGACCGGGCCCGCCGGGTCGAGGAGGCCCTCGCCCAGGTACACCTCACCGGGTACGGCGACCGCCGCATCGACGCGCTCTCCGGCGGTCAGCAGCAGCGGGTCGCGCTGGCCCGGGCGCTGGTCATCCGGCCCCGCACCCTGCTGCTCGACGAACCGCTGTCCAATCTAGACGCGAAACTCCGTGAGGAGACGCGCACCGAGATCCGCCGGATCCAGCGGGAGAGCGGCATCACCAGCCTCTACGTGACGCACGACCAGGCCGAGGCGATGGCGATGTCGGACCGGATCGCCGTCATGCAGTCCGGCCGGGTCCAGCAGGTCGGCACACCGCATGAGGTCTACTACCAGCCGGCGAACGCGTTCGTGGCACGCTTCATCGGACGCAGCAACGTACTGAGCCTGCCGGTGGTCAGCGCGAGGGAGACCCGGGTGGAGGTACGCCTGCCCGGCGGCGCGACGCTCGACGTCCGCGCGGCCGTGGGGCACCGCCTCGCCGAGGGAGACACCGCGCTGGTGTCGGCCCGGCCGGAACACATCACGATCGCCGGCCCGGACGAGGAGTCGGCACTGCGCGGCCGGATCAGCCACATCGAGTTCACCGGCATGGCGACTCACCTCAGCGTCGACGTCGACGGCACCGACGTGATGGCGGCGGTGATCGACGCACCGGTCGGCATCCAGCTCGGCGACGTCGTGGGTCTGCGTCTCGTACCCGAACGGCTCTGGGTGGTCCAACCGTGACCGTTCGTTCCCTACCCGCCCCCGGCTGGCTGACCGGGCTCGGCCGGCGCGTGAGCGGCGGCGCCAGCTCACGGTGGTTCCCCTACCTGCTCGTGCTGCCCCTCGTCCTGGTGCTCTGGGGCTACGTCGTACAACCGATGTTCGCGACCTTCGCCGAGAGCGTCAGTGCCGACGGCACGGAGAACTACCTCCAGTTCCTCAACTCCTCCGGGGTGGCCCGGCAGTCCCTGCTCACCTCGCTGTTCATCTCGGCGGGGAGCGTGCTGCTCTGCGGCACCGTCGGCGTCTCGATGGCCTTCCTGCTCAAGCGGTTCACCTTCCGGGGCCGCCGGCTCCTCGAGGCGTTCATCCTCGTGCCGGCGGCGCTGCCGCCGCTGATCGGTGCCGTGTCTTTCCAACTGCTCTACAGCAACATCGGCATCCTGCCGCGTGGGCTGCAGGCGCTCCTCGGCACCGACAAGCCGGTCCTCGCCTTCGACGGGATCGCCGGGGTCCTCGTGGTGCACACGTTCACCATGTACCCGTTCTTCTACCTGGCCGCCGCCGCGGCGCTGGCCGGAATGGACCCGTCAGTCGAGGAAGCGGCGTACAACCTCGGTGCTGGCCGGGTGCGGGTCTGGCGGACCGTCATGCTGCCGATGCTCACCCCGGCGCTGGTCTCGGCGTCCCTGCTGGTTTTCATGACCTCGCTGGCGTCGTACACCGCGCCGCTGCTGTTCAACGTCAGCCAGACCATGACGATGCAGATCTACATCAACCGCACCAACGGCGACCTGCCGATGGCCTCGGCGTACGCCTCCGTGCTGGGAATCGTCTCCATCATCTTCCTGCTGTCAATGCGGTGGTACGAGGGTCGGCGCAGCTACCAGTCCCAGTCGAAGGGGATCTCGGCGACCCGGCGGGAGATCAACAATCCGATCGGTCGCTGGTTGGCCCCGCTCGCCTCGGTGCTTGCCACGATCGTCCTGCTCGCACCGGTCGCCACGATCGCGCTCGTGGCCTTCTCCGAGAACCGCTCCTGGACCACCCAGGTGTTGCCGACGACGTACACGCTCGACAACTTCGTCACGATCTTCTCCGACCCCAAGGCCTTCCAGCCGATCCTCAACTCGGTGCAGATGAGCCTGATCGCGGTCGTCGGCTGCGTGGGGATCGGCGTGCTCATCGCGTACGCGGTGCGACGGCTGCGGTTCGTCGGGCGGGGTCTTCTCGACGTGGCGGTGATGATCGCGTGGGCGCTGCCCGGAACGGTCGTCGCGATCAACCTGATCTCGGCGTTCAGCACCGGCAACGCCTTCAGTCTCGGGCAGGTCCTGGTCGGTACCTTCTGGATCCTGCCGCTGGCCTACTTCGTGCGGTTCCTGCCGATCGTGTTCCGGTCCAGTTCAGCGGCCCTGGCACTGATCGATCCGTCGTTGGAGGAGGCCGCACGCAACCTCGGTGCCTCCTGGGTCCGGGCCTTCGGCAGCGTCACCCTGCGGCTGATGCTGCCCGGCGTGCTCGCCGGCGGACTGCTGGCGTTCGTGCACGGTGTCGGCGAGTTCGTCGCCTCGGTGCTGATCTACACCTCTTCCACAGTGCCGATCTCGGTGGCGATCAACAATCGGATGTACTCCTTCGAACTCGGTACCGCGGCGGCGTACGGCATGCTCCAGGTGCTGCTCATCTTCGTGGTGATGTGGTTCTCCGGCCGGCTGGAAAGCAGCCGCACCGCGACCAGGAAGGCCGTTCAGTGGACGAACTGATCGATCGCTGGCGGGCCGAGGGCGGGCTGCTGCCGATCACCCGGGTCCCCGGCCACGCGCTCGCCGCTGTGGCCGAGGCGGCGGACCTCGCGGTGCTGCCGGTCGGCGCCGTCGAGTGGCACGGCCCGCACCTGCCACTCGGCACCGACCTGCTCCTCGCCGAAGGATTCGCCGGAGAGTTGGCCGCCGGGTCCGCCCGTGCCGTGCTCTTCCCGGCCGCACCGTACGCCGCCTGCCCCGGCCAGACCCGGCCATGGCCGGGCACGGTGGCGCTACGGCCCGAGATCGCCGTCGGGTACCTCAGCGACGTGCTCGCCGGCATTGTCGAGGCGGGTTTCCCTCGGCTCCTCGTGGTCAATGGTCACGACGCCAACCTCTCCACGGTCCGTGCCGCCATGGAGTGGGTCTCCGGCCGACACCTGGCGAGCCTGCTGCTCGCCAACTGGTTCCAGCTGGTCAGCCCGGACGAGACGGGCGAGATCTTCGGCGCCCTGCCGTCCCGGGGGCACGGCGGAGCGTACGAGACGTCGGCCGTGCTCGGCTTTGACCCCACGACGGTGCACCTGGACGCCACACCGGACCTGCCGCCAAAGCCGAAGCTGGCCACCGGCTACCCGTACGTGCTGGTGGAGTCGCGGCCCGACCCGTGGCAGGGCTGGTCGGGTCATGTCTCGCTGGCCAACGAGTCGGCCGGGCGACGGATCCGCCAGCTGGCCGGCGCGCGGCTGCGTGAGGTGATCGAGGCGTGGCTGGCCACGCCGCTACCCGGCCCGCCCGGGGCGGACCGACCCGCCTCGTCCAACCAGGCCGCCTGGTCCGACCAGCGCGGACGGGACCGGTCGGACCAGGCCATTGGATGACCCCGCTCGTCACCCGTAGGACACCGCACCGCATTGGGAGGCCACGATGACCCCATCACTGACCATCTACCAGCAGCACCACCTTCGCGTCGTGTTCGATCACCACGCCGCCCACCTGTACCCCGCGATGGTCAAGGCGAGCCAGGCCCACGTCGTCATGCTCGCCGAACAGGGGCTGATCCCCGCCGACTCCGCCACGATGATGCTGCGCGGGCTGCTCGTCCTCGCCGAGGACCGGCCCGAGGACCTGGACTACGACGGCAGCGTCGAGGACGTCTACTACACGTTGGAGAAGCGCCTCGCCGCCGCCTGCGAGGTCGAGGTGTCCCAGCTCAGCGTGCAGCTCGCGCGCAGCCGTAACGATCTCGACGCCGGCGTCTTCCGGATGGTGCTGCGCAATCAGCTCCTTCAGGTGCTGGACGCGATGCTGGCGACCGGCCGGACGGTGCTGGACCGGGCCGACCGGCACGCCGACGTGGTGATCACCGGCTACACCCACCGCCGCCCCGCCCAGCCGACGAGCATCGGGCATGTCTTCGCCGGCTACGCCGAGGCGCTGGCCGGCGAAGGGCTCGCCTACGCCGACCTGCTGGACGAGATGAACCGTTCGCCCCTGGGCTCCTGCGCCTTCGCCGGCACCGACCTGGACATCTCGCCCCGCCGCCTGGCGGACCTGCTCGGCTTCGAGCGGCTCATCGTCAACTCGTACGAGGCGGTGGCCGGCGCCGACCACCTCGTCCGGGTCGCCACCCTCAACGCGCAGGCCCTCGCCACGGGCGCCCGGCTGGCCCGCACCCTGATGGACTGGCTGAGCTGGGGCTGGGTCGTCACCCCCAGCTCGTTCACCCAGGGCAGCAGCATCATGCCGCAGAAGCGCAACCCGGTCGTGCTGGAACACCTCGTCTCGATGGCCGGCGCCGCGGCGGGCGATGCCGTCAGCGTGCTCAACAACGTCGGTGCCGCCTGGTGGGAGGACTCCAACAACGCCACCACCGACGTGCAGGCCCGGCTCTGGGACGGTGACGACCGGGCGTACCGGTTCTTCTCCCTGCTCGGCGGGCTGATCGCGGAGCTGGACCCGCTGCGTCCGCCGACCAGCGAGGAGATCGTCGCCTCGGGCGCCACCACGACGGCCGCCGCCGACGCGCTGGCCCGCCACGGCGTTCCGTTCCGGGGCGCCCACTCGCTGCTCGGCCGACTGGTGCGGACCGGCCCGCCGGCCACCTGGACCGAACAGGACGTCCGGTCGACCGCCGCCCACCTCGGTCTGGCCGACCAGCTCGACGAGGCCGCGATCCGGGACCTGCTGGCCGCCGCGGTCCACCCGGAATTCGTGCTCCGCCGGGCCCAGGCCGACGGCCCGGGAGAAGCGGCCGTACGGGAACAGGTCGCGCAGTTGCGTACCATGCTGGCCGCGGTATCGGCACGGGTGGATGCGTTCCGCGACCGCCTGGCCCGCGCCGACGAGGCGCTGGCCGAGGCGGTCGCGGCGAGGGTGGGCCGGTGACGGGGCAACAGACGCAGCACTGCGTGAACGAGAATGTTGTGTCGCCGCGACCGCGGCACAACCTGGACCGACGGCCCGAAGGGCGATCTGACATCACCATGGAACAATCGGCAATCCCGCGGCTGCTCGGCGTCGATTTCGGCGGCACGAAGATGGCGATCGGTGTGGGCGACGCCGACGGCCGGCTGCTCGTCTCCGAGCGACTGCCCACGCACGCCGAGCAAGGCGCGCAGCAGGCCCTCACCCGGGCTCTCGACCGGGCCCGGGAACTCGTGGCCCGCACCGGCGGCACGCTCGTGGCGGCCGGCATCGCCTCCCCCGGGGTGGTCCACGACCACGACATCGAACTGGCGCCGAACGTACCCGGCTGGGAGCAGCTGCGGTTGGCCGACGCGGTCCGCGCTCACCTCGGGCTGACCTCCGTGCGGGTGTCGAACGACCTCAACGCGGCCGCCTACGCCGAGCTGCGCCTCGGTGCGCTGCAAGGCATCGATCCGGGCCTGGTGATCGGCATCGGGACCGGGGTGGCCGCGGCGGTGACGGTCGGCGGCGAGGTGATGGCCGGTTACCACGGTGCGGCCGGGGAGATCGCCTACGGTCTGACCGACCACAGCTGGCCCTCCGGCCTGGAGCCGATGCTGGAGACGACCTTCTCCGGTCGAGCCCTGGACGAGCTGGCGCAGCGGCTGGGGCTGACCGGCCAGGCCGCCGCGCTCTGCACCGCCGCAGCGCAGCCCGGCCGGGCCCGCGACGAGTTGCGTCAGCGCGTCGACGAGTTGGCCCGCCAACTCGTCACCTGCTGTCTCCTGCTCGACCCGCAGCGGATCGTGCTGGTCGGCAGCGTCGCAGGCAACGAGGTGGTGCGGGAGCTGCTCATCGAGCGGCTCACCCACGCGCTGCCGTACCGGCCGGACATCGTCCTGTCGGCCTTCGCCCAGGACGCCGCGCTGCTCGGTTCGCTCGCCATGGCCATGGAGGCCCTGCCCGCGCCCGTCTGAGCGCCGCCGGTCGTTCCCACCCCCGGGGGTCTGCTCCTGACCGAAATGTTCCCGGGGGCCGGTGCGGTGCGATAGGTGACCACCTTCCAGCGTCGAAGCTCCGATCGTTGGCGAGGGCGGGTGTCCGTCGGTCGTCGGACAGCCGCCCTCGACCGACCGGCCGTTCCGGTGGTCGCGCGCCTGGACACCTGTGACCCGCCGACGTACGAGCGGTGCAGGCCGCAGTTGCGCAAGACATCGAGGCGACCATCCACCGATACGGATACCAATAGCGGGTGGTCGCCAAGATGCCGGCCCCGGCCTCGATGATGTGAATCGCAACGGCTGGCAATCCCTGCTGAAACTGTGAGCTGAGGCGATAGCCGGCCGGGTCGATGCTTCCCTCAGGCCCGGCCGGCACCGCCGCCCACCACTGCGGCCGGCGCACTGTCGCGGAGATCGGTGCAGAAGCAGAGGCCTCCGCCCCGGGGAGAACCCGGGGCGGAGGCCTGCGACCCGCCTCGTCGTTAGGTGAAGTAGCGGAGCCAGACGTACAACCAGGCGATCAGCGTGCTCAGGATCGTGACCACGATGCCGTACTTGGTGAACTGCCAGAACGAGATCCGGTGCCCGTTCCGCGCGGCGATACCGATGGCCACCACGTTGGCACTGGCCGCCACCGCGGTGCCGTTGCCGCCGAAGTCCGCGCCGAGGGCGAAGGCCCACCAGAGCGCCTGACCGGTCTGCGGATCTGGTGCTTCGGCGACCAGACCCTCCACCACTGGCGCCATCGTCGCCACGTACGGGATGTTGTCGAAGAAGGCGCCGAGCACCGCGGAGCCGAAGAGCAGGGACGTTGCCGCGGCGAAGAAGTTGTCACCCACCGCGTCGATCGCCCACTCGCCGATCGTGCCGATGACGCCGGTGTGCACCAGCCCCGCGACCATCACGAACAGGCCCATGAAGAAGACCAGCGTCGGCCACTCCACCTCCTCCAGCACCTCGGAGATGTTCATTTTCGAGACCAGCACCATCACCCCGGCGCCGATCAGGGCGACCACCGAAGGGTCGATGTGCAGCACGGAGTGCAGTCCGAAGCCGAGCACGACGAAGCCGAGGACGATCAGGCAGCGCACCAGCAGGCGTACGTCGGTGATGGCCCGCCGCTCCTGCAGCGCCATCACCGACTCGACGCGTTCCGGGTTGTAACGGAAGGACTTGCGGAACAGCACCCGGGTGAACAGGACGAACACGGCGAAGATCACGACGACGATCGGTGCCATGTGGACGAGGAAGTCGACGAACGTCAGCCCGGCCCGGCTGCCGATGATGATGTTGGGCGGGTCGCCGATCAGGGTGGCGGCACCGCCGATGTTGGAGGCCAGCACCTCGGCGATGAGGTACGGCTGCGCCGGGATGTGCAGCCGGTTGCAGACCACCACGGTGACCGGGGCGACCAGCATGATCGTGGTGACGTTGTCCAGGAACGGTGAGGCGACGGCCGTGATCAGCATCAGCAGCACCATCAGCCGGTACGGCTTGCCACGCGACTTCTTCGCCGCCCATATCGCGAGGTAGTCGAAGAGTCCGGTCTGCTTGATGACCCCGACAATGATCATCATCCCGAGTAGCAGGAAGATGACGCGCCAGTCGATGCCCTCGTGCTCGGAGAAGAAGACCTCGGCACCCGGGATCAACCCGAAGATGGCCATCGCCGCGGCGGCGATCAGCACAACCTTGACCTTGTCCACCTTCTCGGTGGCGATGAAGAAGAACGCCACCACGAAGATGACGAGCGCGATGATGGCGCTCATCGGGCGGACCCCGGCGGTCCGGAACCGACGCCGGCCACGGCCCGATCGGCGATGTTTCTACAGAACGGGATGACGTCCGTGTGGGGCGATCGCCGGGCAGGCGTCACCGCAGGACCGTGGAACATGAAGGTACCTCCGGACGATGGCGTTCCGCGGCGCGGTACGCCGGGCGGATACGAGGTCAGCCGTGCGCGCACGCCGCAACGCGGGGCGCGCGGGTGGCGCAGGGCTCCCGGGCCCAGCGCGGTGCCGAGGGCCTGTCGGCGGCGGCCACCGCAGTGGGCCCGCCGGGTGGCGTCAGACGCGCGACGCGCGACGGACGTGCGGCGCGCAGGGCAGCGCGGGTTGCCACGCGCGCGGCGGCGCGCCCGGTGGCGCGCGGGGCGCCACACAGCGCACCGGCCACGCGGTCATGGTGGTAGAGGTAGCGGGCACCCGTCAGGCGGGTGCTCCGGATCAGGCGTCCGGGTCCGGAACGGCCAGCCGGGCGAGCAGGCGGTCCAGAGTGATCGCCCCGACGAGTACGCCACCTCGGTCGACCACTGCCACCAGCGGGCTGCGCTGGCGGGCCATCAGGGCCGCCACCTCGAGCAGGGTCCCATCCAGGCCCACGATGATCGGCCGAGCCGCGTCGCGGACCAGGCAGTCGCCGACAGTGAGGACGCCCAGTTCCTCCCAGAACAGATCGGCGTGGGCCTCGTCGATGGCCCGGGCAAGCGCGGAATCCTCCTGGTACGTCCGGGGAACCGCCAGGCGGAGCACCTGGGTTCCGGGCAGCACCGCCCGGGGCCGCCCCCGGTCGTCGACGACGATCAGTCCAGGCAGCCTGTTGAGCGCCATCAGGCGCACGGCTTTCGCCACGGAGTCCCGGACGGTCACCGTCGGAACTGTCACGGCGATCTCTCGTGCTTGCATAACACCATTCCTTGGGACATGGCCCAGCCTCGGGCAACGCTCTCGGATCCGGCCACCGGCGGGCCGTGCTCAGGTGTTCCGCCGACTCGGGTACCAGCGAACCACGGAAACTGTCGCTGAGCTGACCATCCTCGCGTCGCAAGATCATGTGGAATCGCCAGCCAGCTCGGACAAGCGCCGCTCGATGGTGGCCAGCCGGTCGGCGACCGAGCGGCTGTGCAGGATCTCGGCGAGCTGATCGGCCTCGTCGTGTTCCATCGCGATACGGTCGACCGGTACGTCCGGGTCGTCGGGGCCGTAGATCAACAACACCCGCTGATCGACGTTGTCCACGAGCATGCCGAATCGCTGCCCGCCCCTGGTCCGGAAGTGGTGCACTACGCCGATGCCGGGGACCGTGGTGTGGGTGATCTGCACTGTGCCTCCGCTCGTGTAGGCGGCCATCGGTCGGGAAAGAACATCGGCCGGACGGGGCCGGCTACCCGGCCGGGTCCGCTCGACGTCCCGGTTCCAAGCCTCCGGGCAGGGCAGACCCGCCACCATTGGGTCCAGCACCCATCTCCACCCGGGTGGAACGTGTAGGTACCGCTGGTGTGGGGGCAGATGTTCGAGACCTGATGAGTGGCGCGCCGGATGGACAAGACCGTCGTGTCACGTCGACGCTGGCGACATGACCAACACCGCCGTCCGGCGAGGGCGCCCGCCGCGCGGCCACCTTCCGCGCGGCCGACCGCCGACGCATGCCCTGTTCCGCCGGCTGTTCGCGCTCAACGGCCTGGTCTTCACCGTCGGCACGCTCGTCCTCGCGCTCTCCCCCGCCACGGTCTCCTCGCCGGTGCTGCTCACCGAGGTACCCGTGCTGATCATCGGGCTCACGCTCATCCTCGCCGTGAACGCGCTGCTGCTGCGGACCAGCCTGGCGCCACTCGGCGTGCTCACCGCGCTGATGCAGCGGGTGGATCTGCTGCACTTCGATGACCGACTGCCCGACAGCAGCAACGGCGACCTCACCAATCTGATCGAGACCTTCAACGCGATGCTCGACCGGCTGGAGGCCGAACGCAGCGCGAGCAGCGCCCACGCGCTCGCCGCTCAGGAGGGTGAGCGGCAGCGGATCGCGCGGGAGCTGCACGACGAGATCGGGCAGAGCCTGACGGTCGTGCTGCTCGGCCTGAAGCGGGCAATGGACCGAGCCCCGAAGGAGCTACGCGAGGAGTTGCAGGCCGTACAGGAGACCGTCCGATCCAGCCTCGACGAGGTGGGGCAGGTCGCCCGCCGCCTGCGACCCGACGTCCTGGAGGACCTCGGGCTGCACAGCGCTCTGAACGCCCTTGCCACAGAGTTTTCCCAGGTCAACGGAGTGCCTGTGATGAGAAAGTCGGATCCGGACCTACCAGCCCTGAGCGCCGAGGTGGAACTGGTGATCTACCGGATCGCCCAGGAGAGCCTGACGAACGTCGCACGCCACGCGCACGCCACGAAGGTGGACCTGTCGCTGCGGGCCGAGGACGACACCGTGGTGCTGAGGGTCGCGGACAACGGGACCGGCGACATACGCCACGAGGGCGCCGGGATGCGCGGCATGCGGGAGCGGGCGTTGCTCATCGGCGCGCGTCTCACCCTCTCCACGCTTCCCCGTGGCGGCACCGAAGTACGCCTGATCGTTCCTATGATGGCCGAGGGGAGTTGAAGCGGTGACCGTTTCCACAACGAGGATTCTGCTGGCAGATGATCATGCGTTGGTCCGTCGAGGGCTGCGCCTGATCCTCGACGCCGAACCGGACCTGACCGTGGTCGCCGAGGCGGCCGACGGCGCCGAGGCGGTGGAGGCCGCCAAGGAGTCAGAGGTCGACCTGGCCATCCTCGACATCGCGATGCCCCGGATGACCGGGCTCCAGGCGGCCCGCGAGATCTCCCGGCGGGCACCGGGCATCCGGATCCTGATCCTGTCGATGCACGACAACGAGCAGTACTTCTTCGAGTCGCTCCGGGCCGGCGCCTCCGGCTACGTGCTCAAGTCGGTCGCCGACCGGGACCTGCTGGAGGCCTGTCGGGCGGCGATGCGCGGCGAGCCCTTCCTCTACCCGGGCGCGATCACCGCGCTCATCCGGGACTACCTGCACCGCGACCGGCAGGGAGAGCGGATCCCAGAAAGCATCCTGACCCCACGCGAGGAGGAGATCGTCAAGCTGATCGCCGAAGGCAACTCCGCGAAGGAGATCGCCGAGGCGCTGTTCATCAGCACAAAGACGGTCGATCGACACCGGGCCAACATCCTGCAGAAGCTCGGGATGCGCGACCGGCTCGACCTCACCCGGTACGCGATCCGGGCCGGCCTGGTCGAACCGTGAGCAGGGCGGTGGTGTGCACCGCCAGGCGCTGGATCGACCCGGCGGTGTCCGTGCTGGCCGTCATCGGCGCTTGCCCCTCAGCGAACGGGAGATCGACGGGCACACGACAGGGCTGAACGTGAACCCGGGAAGTGGTGGGCCAACACCGGTTACCGCGGCGCGGAAGGGCTCAGCGAGGAGCAGCAGTTCTACAACCGTGTGCCGGCCGAGCCCGTCGCGGAGGCAGCCGCACATAGCCGGGACCAGGTCAGCGCAGAAGGAACGAGCCGTGGCCCCTGGACGCCTGGCCAGACGTGCCGACGACGGTGCTCATCACACGCGAGGACCGGTTCTTCCCGGCGGACTTCCAGCGCCGGGTGGCCGCCGACCGACTCGGCGTCGCCCCGGACGAGATGGACGGCGGCCACTCAGTGGCACTCAGCCACCCGAAGCAACTCGCCGACCGGCTAACCGCGTACCTGCTGCCCTGAAGTCGGGACCACCACGGTCCGAACCTTCGGGCGCCCCAGGGAGACGAAGATGGTCGCACAATAGCGACCTCTCGGCGGCATGTGCGGACGCCTACGGCGAGGCAGAATTTGATCCCGGATATGTTCGTGCGATGAGTGACCGGTTACCAAGCGGTGGTATCCAGGTATCGCCGGGCGACCTTCGGGCACTCGAAGCCCGCTGGGCGGGATGCTGGACGCCCCACGAAGTCGGACAGCGCCTGGCCGGCATCTCCGCGCCTTGGTACGTGGCGGCGGGCTGGGCGCTGGACCTGTTCCGCGGTGAGCAGACCCGCGACCACCACGACATCGAGATTGGCGTGCCCGCCGGGCGGTTCCCGGAAATTCGCGAGCGCTTCGCCGAGTTCACCTTCGATGCGGTCGGCGACGCCCGGATTTGGGAAGCGGCGACAGCGCAGGTGCTGAATGCCACTCGGCAAACGTGGCTGCGCGATCCGGCGACCGGACGCTACCTGCTTGATGTCTTCCGTGAGCCGCACGACGGCGACATGTGGATCTGCCGAAGAGACGAGACGATCAGGCTGCCCTACGCCGAGATCATCCGGCACACCGTGGACCGGATCCCCTACCTAATACCCGAGCTCGTTCTTCTCTTCAAGGCCAAGCACGTGCGCCCCAAGGACCAGGCCGACTTCGACGGCGTTCTCCCGCTGCTGACCCGTACCCAGCGCGAGACGCTGTCCAGGCTGTTGACGCGAATACATCCAGGACACACCTGGCTGGCGGCCTTGTCGACCCCGTCCGCAGCGAGCCACGGCACTGGTAGCCCGACGTCCCCGCACTGATCTCGGCTACTTGTTTCATTGACCTGCGACCGTCCCGGCCAGGCTTCGGTCGAGGCGCTCGGGTTGTCGCTCTCAATTCGGCTGCCCACGCTGGTCGTGTGGCTCTCATTTGGCCTGGGCGGCTCGGGCGTCGCTCTAGAGCGGGGAGAGGCTCAAGAGGGGTTTGCTCGGCTCGAAGTAGCGTTGCCCTCCCGGCTCGACAACCCAGGTGGATCGAGCATCGGAGGGCACGTTGACTGTCACATCAGACCGCGTGGTCATCGGAATGGACCCGCACAAACGCTCCGCCACGATCGAGATCATGGCCGGCGACGAGAGCATCGTCGGCGGCGGCCGGTCCGACACGGACCGCGACGGCTACACCATGATGAGGAAGTACGCCAAGCAGTGGCCGAACCGAGTCTGGGCGATCGAGGGCTGCCAGGGCATCGGCCGGCACATCGCCAACCGGCTACTCGCCGACGGCGAACAGGTCGTCGACGTCCCGCCGAAGCTGTCGGCCAGGGCACGGGTGTTCGCCACCGGACAGGGCCGCAAGACCGACGCCACCGACGCCCACTCCATCGCGCTGGTCGGCACCCACCGGTGGCGCCGACGGCACCGTACGAATTTGGCAGCCGGACGGCACGGCCGCCGTCACGACGTGGCCGGAAGCGGTCGTGGCCCTTGCCTGCGCGCCGACAGCCGACGTGCTCGCCGTGGCCCTGCGCGACGGCTCGGCCCACCTGGTCGGTACCGACGGCGACGTGCGCTTCGGGGCCGAGGTCGAATCGCTGGCCTGGTCACCGGACGGGTCCCGGTTGGCAGCAGGCTGCAAGGACAATTCAGTACGAGTGTGGGACGTCCGCACAGGCAGTTCTGCCGGCGTTCTGCGTGGGCACGCCGACTGGGTGGGTGCGCTCGCCTGGTCCCCGAGCGGCCGCTACCTCGCCTCCGGCTCCGACGACCGAACCGTCCGCGTCTGGGACCTCACCGGCACCAACCAGCCGCGGGTACTGACCGGCCACGACAAGCGCGTCCGCGCAGTGGCATGGGCACCGGACGGCCGGCGCCTCGCGTCCTGCTCCGACAACCGCACCGTACGGGTCTGGGACAGCGCGGACGACGACCAGGGCGAGGTAATCGGCGTACACCGCGACGGCGTCACCAGCCTCGCGTGGCTGCCGGACGGGCGGCAGGTCGCGACTGGCTCAACGGACGGCACTGCCCGCGTCTGGGCGGCCTCCGTCGACTTGGCCGAGCTGACCGCAGTAGCGCGCTCACGGGTGTTCCGCGCCCTCACCGACGACGAGCGGCAGGCACACCTACTACCCGGCGACGCGGACTCATAGCGTCTGCTCGACCTCGCGAGTCTCCTCCCCCACCAGGTAATCGTCCGGGTCCAGGCCGAGCCTCTTGCGACGCTCCGAGGCCCAGTAGGCCGCATTGGCCTCATCGAACGACTCAGGCCCCTCGTGAGAGATCACCCAGACGTGCTGACTCCGCGCCCGGTCCTTCCACGACCCATGAATCTCAAAACCGAGATCACGACGCAGCGGGACGACCAAACGCTGCCATCTATCCACCCACTCGTCCAGCAGCCCCGCCCGGACCGTGTAGGTACGGATCCGCACAGTCCTCGCAATCCCTGTCACCTCAGCCGCGCCGCGTCCCAAGGCGTCCTCTCCGACCCTAACCGAGGCCGTGGATCCAAGCCGGCTAGACAATCCGACGTCGAACGACGTCGGGCAGCGAGGCGAGACACTCCTCTTCAGACCTGTCCGCCATCCTGTCTGCCATCGACCCGCCCGCCGGGGAGCGGACCGGCGCCCGGTCCGCTTTGTCACGCGGACCCAGAGGGCTCGTACGGACGCTGGCGGGTCGGGCGGCGGACTGCTCGGCTTGCCCGGGTCGATGGCAGACAGGATGGCCCACCACCGCCACCCGCAAAGCCGGCGGCCGCAGACGGCCTCCGGCCATCCTGGAGCCGGAGCGCCCCCGCCGGAGGCGCAATGACCGCAACCCACGGGTGGCGCGACTCGCCGAAGCAGCCGAAGCCCTCGCCCACATCGGGCTTGGTCATGCCAACGTGCCCAGCGCCAGGCGAACGACGAGCCCCTGGCCGGCGTCGGCGCCGGCCAGGGTTTGGTCAGGAACTGCAGGTATAGAAGGAAGTCAAATCGGCGGCTGGCAAACGGGGCCGACCGATGCCCGCGACGGTGACGAAGGCGCTCAAGGCGTTCCACACCCTCCAGAAGAAGGAACGCCTGAAAGCCGGAAACGCCTACACCGACAGCGGCTACGTCCTGGTCAACGAACTCGGCCAGCCGCAGCGCACCGACTGGCTCCGCCGCCGGGTCTACGAACTGATGGCCAAGGTCGGTGTCCGCAAGGTCCGGCCATACCACGCCCGGCACGCCTGCCTGACCTACCTCGCCGGCGCCGGAGTGCCCGACGTCGTGCTGGCGGCCTGGGCCGGCCACGCAGACGGCGGCACGCTCGCTAAACGGGTCTACGTCCACCCCGACAGCAGCCACCTCAAGGTGGCGGCCGAGCACCTCGAATCAGGCCTGTTCGGGTGACTCGATCGCCCGAAATTCAGCAGTATGGGCGTACGTGAGAAATTGTGAGACGAACGGCAAAAGGCCCCGACTCACCGAAGTGAATCAAGGCCTCTGACCTGCCGAAACCTGTCGGGACGGCCGGATTCGAACCGACGACCCCTTGTTACCATCCGTAGCCACCCGGACCTTGTCGTTGCCTGCCAGAAATGTCGCGGAGTTCATGCCGATCCGGCATGAGCCCCTGCCCGGGACGGCCCATCTTGGATCTCAGCCGGTGACGAAGAGTCGGCCGTTGCCCTGGAGTCCCCCGGGCCGGACCGCCGGTTACAGCCAGTCGTGTTCGCGGGCGTAGCGGGCCGCTTCGTGGCGGGTCCGGGTCTGGGTCTTGCGCATCGCGTTGGAGAGGTAGTTGCGTACGGTCCCCGGGGCGAGGTAAAGCCGAGCGGCGATGTCGGCGACCGAGTAACCCTCGCCGGTGACCCGCAGCACGTCGGCTTCACGGTCAGTGAGGGGGCAGTCCTCGGTAACGGCGAGCGCGGACACGTCCGGGTCGATCCAGCGTTTCCCCGAGTGCAGGGTGGCGATGACCATGGTGATGTGGGCCGGCTCGGCGGATTTGCTGACGAAGCCCTGGACGCCGAGCCGCAGCGCCTTGCGCAGCACGCCGGGGCGGGCGTGCCGGGTCAGCATGAGGATCACCTGCTCCGGTCGCTCGCGGCGGATCTCGGCGACCGCGCCCAGGCCGTCCACGCCCGGCATCTCCAGATCGATGACCAGCACGTCGGGCCGGTGCCGCAGGGTGGCGGCGATCGCCGTCCGGCCGTCCTGCGCCTCGGCGAGAACGGTGATGTCGCCCTCCATCGGCAGCAGCGCGGCAAGGGCCGTGCGCAGCAGCGCCTCGTCGTCGGCGAGCACGATGGTGGTCATCGGCCGTCCTCCTCCGATGCTGTCGGGGCCGCGTCGGCCCGAGCGGGTGGGAAGACCGCCGCGGTCAAGAAGCGTCCGTCCTCCTGTTCCACGGTCAGCTCACCTCCGTCGCCCGCCACCCGTTGCCGCAGTGCCGCCAGTCCCCTGAGCTCGAGGGGCGTGGTGGCGGTCACGCCGTCATTGACGATGGTGATGCCCGACGCGGCGAGCATGATCTGCACCTGGGTGGCCTGCGCGTGCCGCAGGATGTTGGTGGTCGTCTCCCGCAGCACCTGCCCGAGCAGTTCGCTGGTAGGGGCATGAACCTCGGCCTCCCGGGTCACCCGGACCCGGATGCCGGCGGCCTCGAAAAGGTTCTTCGCGTTCTCGATCTCCGCGGTGAGGTTGAGCCGCCGTTGCGCGTAGGCGAGTTCCTTGGTCTGCGCGATGGTGTCGCTGACCAGCGCGTACGTCTCCCGCAGCTCCTTCTCGGCCCGAGCGGTGTCGCGGAGCAGCAGTCGCTGGGCCAGGGCGATCTTCAGCTTGACCACGTGCAGGGTGTGGCCCTGGATGTCGTGCAGGTCGCTGGCGAAGCGCACGCGCTCCCGGACCACGGCCAACTCCGCCTCGCGTTCCCGGGTCTGTTCGAGCTCCCGGATGAGGTCGTAGAACCGCTCGCCCACCACCGTGAAAACCGTCACGATGACGGTGAGGGCGGTCGGGATGAAAACGTAGGTGACCAGAACGTGACCGATGTCGTCCCGCTGCACCAGCAGCCGCGCCGCGCCGACGGCGGCGACATAGGTGAACAGCCCGGCCACCGCCAGCCTCCGGTGCCGCCGGACCTCGCGCAGGGCGAGGGAGCCCACGGCGCAGAACCCCCAGTAGGCGTTGGGGCTGCCGGTGACCAGGACCCCCAGTGGCCACACCGCTCCCGCGACGATCAGGCATGGCAGCGCCACCCGTGGCAAGTCGTTGGCCGTCCACCGTTCGAAGGCGACCAGGGCCGCCGCGGCCCCCGGCGCCAGGACGACGACGTGCCACCAGGTACGCGCGTCGGTATAGACCAGGACCACCGCGGCGAACACCACCGGTGGCAGTGACGTGGCGAGATTGAGCCGGCGCAGCTTTCCCTGCGTCGACTCCGTAAAGCGCGGCGATCTCGCGGTCACCGCACCAGTATCCGGCAGCCAGGGGCCACGACCAGTGACACCACGTCACATGCGGTGGTGACGTGGTGCCACTGACGGGTCGGCCGCGCCCACGCTGTCATGGGTACATGTCCAACACATCTGTCATCGAAGTCGAACGGCTGAACCTCACCTACGGCGACTTCCACGCCGTGAAGGACTTTTCCTTCGAGGTACGGCCCGGAGAGCTCTACGCACTGCTGGGCACCAACGGAGCCGGGAAGACCTCGACCCTGGAAGTTGTCGAGGGACACCGGAGGCCGACCTCGGGCACGGTACGCGTGTTCGGGCACAGCCCCGCCGACCGGCGAGCGGTACGTCCCCGGACGGGTGTCATGCTCCAGGAGAGCGGGTTCTCCCCGGACCTCACCGTCCGTGAGTCCGTCGGTCTGGTCGGCCGGCTCACCCGACGCACCGACGACGTCGACCGGGTGCTCGACCTGGTCGACCTCACCGGCCGATCCGGCCGCAAGGTGTCGCATCTGTCCGGTGGGGAGAAGCGGCGGCTGGACTTCGCCACCGCGGTCTACGGCAGCCCGGAGCTGATCTTCCTCGACGAGCCGACCACCGGCCTGGACATCCAGTCCCGCGACGCGGTCTGGGCGACGGTGGACCGGCTGCGGGAGAACGGCGCGACCATCCTGCTCACCACGCACTACCTGGAGGAGGCGCAACAGCGCGCGGATCGGATCGGGCTGATGCACGAGGGCGCCCTCCACCGGGAGGGCACCGTCTCCGAGCTGACTCGCACTTTGCCGGCGGTCATCCGCTTCTCCCTCCCGGCATCGGCGCCGATGCTGCCGATGGGGGCCGCCGTCGACGCGGACGGGAAGGTCACGGTCGAGACCTTCGAGCTGCAGAAGGACCTGCACCTCCTGCTCGGCTGGGCGCAGGACCACGCCGTGGAGCTGCGAGACGTGGCGGCGGGGCCGACCCGGCTCGACGACGTCTTCCGCGCCATCAACAGTTGATTCGTTCTTCCGAGAGGGCCATCACCGTGTTTTCCATCGCGTCCAGCGAACTGATCCAGATTTTCCGCAACCGGCTGGTGCTGATCACCAGCCTCATCATCCCGGTCGCGGTCTGTGTGTTCTTCGTCCGTCAACACGAGACCTACGCCGCCATCGGGAGCCTCGGCTACATCGCCGCGATCGTGATGTTCACCGTGGCCGCCTTCGGGCTCTACGCCACGGCCGTCACGACCCTGGCCTCCCGACGACAGAATCTCTTCCTCAAGCGGCTGCGCTCCACCGCCGAAGGCGACGCCGGCATCCTCGCCGGCCTACTGCTACCTGTGGTCGTCCTCGCCGTGGTGCAGGTGACCGCGATCCTGACCGCCCTGGCGGTGGTCGCCGGCGGACCGGCCAACGTCGCCCTGCTGGTGGTGGCGCTCCTCGCGACCGTGGCCATGATGATCGGTATGGCGCTGGCCACGGCCGGGCTGACGAACTCCCCCGAACACGCCCAGGTCACCACCCTGCCCGTTACCCTCGGTGTGATCGCCATGGCCAGCTGGGTGGGCATCTCCGGCACCGAGAACCTCGCCTGGCTCAAGCGGCTGCTGCCCGGCGGCGCGGCCACCGAACTGACCATGAACGCCTGGAACGGCGGCGTCGCCGTGACCGACTCCCTGCTCCTGCTCGCGCCCACGCTCGGCTGGGTCCTCATCGCCGTCGCCCTCGCCACCCGACTCTTCCGCTGGGAGCCCCGCCGATGACCACCGAACCCCGGTCGGACGTCCCGACCCTCGTGGAAGATCTCCTACTGCTTCTGTTCCAACCCAGGTCCGGGACCATCGCGGGTGAGAACACCCTCTTCTACGTCCTCGGTGGAGCGGTCCTCGCGGACCTCGCCCTCGGCGATCACCTGACGACGGCGGCCCGCGGGCGGGTCAAAAGCGTGGCGGGTCACCCACCGCAGGATGGCCTCCTCCGCCCGGCGTGGGACTACCTCGCCGAGAAACCGAGGGGGGTGCAGACGGCACTGGCGGCGATCGGTCCCGCCCTGCGCAAGCCGGTGTTGGAGCGGCTCATCACGCGAGGTGACATCGACCAGGAGCCCCGTAAGGTGCTCGGCCTGTTCCGGACGACGGCCCTGCGGGACGGCAGGACCGAACGACGGGCCCGCCTCCTCGCCGACGTTCGGCAGGTCCTCGTGGACGGTACGGAGCCGCAAGCCCGTGTCGCCGCGCTCGCGGCGCTGCTCTCGGCGAGCGGGACGCTCCCGCAGTTCCACCGCGAGATCCCGTGGACGTCATCGGTGATCAGCCGAGCCAAGGAACTCGAGCAGGGCGACTGGGGTGCCGACGCCGCGGCGGCAGCCGTGACCCGCACCGTGACGGCCACGGTCGTCAACAGCGCCATCGTGGCCATCACCGTGCTCCCTCGAAGCTAGGGCCTGGGTGAGCCCTCGTCGAATGGTTCGGGGCGGACCTTTCGCTGGCGGTCGCCGACCAGGGGCACCTACTACGCCGGCTGCGACGACGGCTACCTCACCTATCCGGTGTACGCCCACCCACGTCTCGCCGCGACGACATCCGTCTGACGCGGTCCCCGTACTGGAAAGGAGGCCCGTGTGACCTCCCCGCCAACCGAATCGCATGCTGGCATCGAGCCCACCCGTCCCCCGCGCCGGCGGTGGCTCCGGATCGTCTCCGGCGTCCTCGCCAGCGTTGTGGCCGCCGGCAGCGTCGGCGTCGCCGCTCTTCAGCTCGGCCTACCCTGGCAGATGGGTGAGGGCGACCGCAACCACGTCTACGAGGGCGATGCCGGTTCGCAGCGCTACCAGGTCCATCTTCCCCCGCAGCACGACGGGACGGCCCGGCTGCCGGTCGTCATGGCGATCCATGGCTGTGCGATGACCGGCTACGGATGGAACTCCATGAAGTCCACGACGCAGTTCAACCGCCTGGCCGACCAGGAGGTCTTCATCGTCGTCTACCCCACGCAACTGGTCTCCCGCAACGTGATCGCCTGCTGGAACTCCACCGACCCTCAAGACCAGCGCCTGGACACCGGCGAACCCGCGCTGCTGGCCGGTATCGCCCGCCAGGTGGTCGAGAAGTACGACGCGGATCCGGATCGGTTGCACGTGGCCGATGCCTCGTCGGGGGCGGGGACCGCCGCCATCCTCGCCGTTACCTACCCCGATGTCTTCGCCACGGTGACCTCGGTCGCCGGCGGCGAATACCGGCTCAACCAGGTCGACCCGGACTCGACGTCGCCGCTGGACACGGCACATCAGGTCTGGGCCCAGATGGGCGATCGGGCCTGGCGAGTGCCGCTGCTGGTCATCCAGGGCGAGCGGGACGAGGTCGTGCCGCCCCTGGTCGCCACCCGGCTCGTCGAACACTGGACCGCGGTGGGCGATCTCGTCGACGACGGGCTGCCCAACGACAGCCTCGACCCGGCCGAGGAGACCGTGTCCGTGCCCGGCGCCGCAGGTCGGCACGCGTACACGCATACGACGATCACCGCGCCGGACGGCTCGTCGATTGTCGAGTCGTACCGCGTCCAGGACATGGGGCACGCGTGGCCGGGCCCCGACGGCGACGGTAGGTACACCGATCACGCGGGCCCCGACGCGAGCGCGAGGGTGTGGGAGTTCGCCGAGCGCCACTCGATGCCGTGAGGAGCGCGTCGGCCCGGCTGCGCCTACCGGGGATCGGTCGTCGCCTGGGCCAGGTCGACCGGCCGCACCTTGAGTTTGGTGGCGATGCGCATCAGTGCGCGTCGGTCGGCGGGGGTGAGGGGGTCGAGCACGTACCGCCGCACCGAGCGCACGTGTGCGGGCGCGGCGGCGACGACGACGTCGTAGCCGGCGTCGGTGAGAGCGGCGATCGTGTAGCGACGGTCCACCGGGTCGGGAAACCGTTCGACCCAATCTCGCTGCTCGAACCGCTTGACGACGTTGGAGAGGCGGGACAGCGAGCCGTTGGCCAGGTAGGCCAGCTCGCTCATCCGCAGGCGCCGGTCGGGCGCCTCCGACATGTGGCTGAGGGTCAGGTAGTCGAAGAGGGTGAGGCCGGCCACCTGCTGCAGGGGCGACTCCAACCGGCCGGGCAGCAGCAGGACCAGCGAAACCAGACCGGTCCAGGCGTCCTTCTCATCCGCCGAGAGCCAGAGCGCCTGGTCGGTGGCGTCCTCGTCGGGGCCGGGGGTGGCGGTGGTTGCCATGCCGACACCATACCCAGCGGCCAACACTTCATGGTTGAAGTCACTCGTGCTACCGTTCACTTCATGCGTGAAGTAACGACGAAGGAGAGCAGCATGACCGAGCCGAAGTTCTTCGCCACACCCGGCTACGGCCCTTGGATGCTGGAGAACAGGCACTACCAGCAGGCCATGCGGATCGGTGACCGGGTCGACATCTCGGGCCAGGGCGGATGGGACGACGAACTCACCTTCCCCGAGTCGCTCGAGGGGGAGATCATCCGGGCCTTCGACAACGTCGAGCGCACTTTGGCCACGGCCGGGGCCACCTGGCGGGACGTCGTCTCCGTGGACTCCTTCCACGTTCCGGACGCCCCCGACTTCATTGGCGAGACTCACGGCCAATTCATGGTGGAGCAGTTCCGTAAGCGGATGGGTAACCGGTCGCCCATCTGGACCATGATCGGCGTCGCGGCTCTCGGCGCGCCGAAGATGCGCGTCGAGATCCGGGTGACCGCCGTCGTCAGTCGCGCCTGACCGGGCACGAACGACTCGCGCTGACGCAGTACGCGTGCGCCAGGCCGGCCTCCCGCCGGCCCGGCGCACCCGTGTCGGGCCATTGTCCGCCGGCTTTGCCGCCTGCAGGAGCCGGCGGACGCCGGCCGCCACCTGCACCAATACCTGCACTGGCGAAACGCCAACGCCCGCCACCCCGACATCCTCGCCGCCCAACGCGCACGTGTCCGCAGCGAACGCCAACACCGCTGGGGCCACCCGACCACGAAAGCCGCCTAACCAACCGGCGAACGCTTGTGGTCACGGCACTAGCGCCCGCGCGCTCATTCGGCCCCGAGTCTGCAACAGCAGCAGAGCGGACAGTAGGCGGCTCGCACGCACTCCTCGATTGCCACCCGCCACCACTGACAGGAGATGTCAGTGGTAGCCCCGCATGCTTACTCGTGACACACGACGACCCGGGAGGAACCCATGTCCGACGACGACGGCCGGCACGATTTCGACTTCGTGCCCGGCGTGTGGCAGATGCGCAACCGCAAGCTGGTAAACGCGCTCGACCCGGAGTGCGACGAGTGGGTCGAGTTCGACTCGGTGTCCACCGGCGACATACGACTATACGGGCTGGGCAACACCGACCGGATGCTGGTCGAGTCGATGCCGCCCGACGGTCAGCCCTATGAAGGGATGACCCTGCGCCTGTTCGACCCGCAGGAAAAGGTCTGGCGGATTTGGTGGACATCCAGCCGCTACCCGGGCACGCTCGAACCACCGGTCGTCGGCCGATTCGAGGAGGACGGCGTGGGCCGGTTCTACTGCGACGACGTCGTCAACGGCACCCCGGTCAAGGTGCGGTTCGAGTGGTCGGACACGACGACCGAGACTCCGAAGTGGAATCAAGCGTTCTCGTTCGACGACGGGCAAACCTGGAAACCAAACTGGTACAACCGGTTCGTCCGACTGTCCCACTAACGACCTGGTGCACGGTTGCCGGGAGGGTCAGTCACCTCATCGGCGGTGAGGTGCGGCTGGTAGGGCCTTGAGCGGCTTGGTGGCGTTCTCGGTCCGGTCGGTGTGTTGGTGGTCAGATAGCAGGCCGGCGATCGCGCGGATGGTGGCGTCGAAGTGTTCGCGTCGGCCGTGGTAGCGGGCCAGGATCCGCCAGTTCTTCAGGTGTCCAATGACATGCTCGACGCGGATCCGTTGCGACGAGTGCCGTTTGCGGGCCGCGTCGTGCGCGGCGATGACGCTCGGCGGCAGTGACTTCTGGTGTTGGCGCGGCTTGGGCTTCGGTGTGATCACCACGCCGGCGGTGTCGGCGCCCAAGCCCTGGTAGCCGGCGTCGGCGAGGACCTGAACCCCGAGCGGCGCGTGGAGCAGGAGGTCGACAAGGCCGGCGGTCCGCGCCTGGGTGAGGTCGTGCATCGAGCCTGGCCGAGTCTCGCCGCAGAACAACAGCCGACCAGCCGGATCGCAGATCACCAGCGCCTTCATCGTGTTCAGCCGCGCTTTGCCGGATACGAAGCGGTCCCTACCCGCCCGGCCCTCGACCGGTCGGCGGACCCGCACCTCGGTGGCGTCCATCAACGCGCGCGGGTGCTGACCCAGATACCCGACTACGTCGGCGAGAGTGCGCA